>DATJEE010000001.1:0-3820 GCA_035496995.1 Solirubrobacteraceae bacterium
GTGACCCGCTCGGTCATCTTCGACTGCGACGGCGTCCTCGTGGACACCGAGCGCATCTCCAACACCGTCCTCGCCGGCCTGCTCACCGACGCCGGCCTGCCGACGACCTTCGAGCAGTGCATGGACATCTACCGCGGGCGCTCGCTGGCATCCGTCATGGAGCTTGCCGTCGAACGCCACGGCGGGCCGCTGCCCGACGACATCCCCGCGCGCTACTACGCCGCGGTCGAGGCGATCTTTGCGCGCGAGCTCGAGGCGGTCCCGGGCGTCGTCGCCGCGCTGGACAAGATCGCGCTGCCGTCGTGCGTCGCCTCCAGCGGGCCGCATCACAAGATGGCGGTGACGCTGCGCACGACCGGGCTGTGGGAGCGCTTCGAGGGCCGGATCTTCAGCGCGACCGAGGTGCCGCGCGGCAAGCCCGCGCCCGACCTCTTCCTGCACGCCGCGCGGCAGATGGGCTTCGACCCCGCCGCGACGGCGGTCGTCGAGGACAGCGTGCCGGGGGTCGAGGCGGCCCGCGCCGCCGGGATGCGGGCGCTCGCCTTCGCGCGCAACGACGACGCCGAGGCCGCGCTGCTGGCGGCCGCGGGCGGCGAGACGTTCCACGACATGGCCGAGCTGCCCGACCTGCTCGCGGCGTAGTGGTGTAGTGGTCGCGCGCCGCGTCGTCGTCAGCGGGCACGTCCAGGGCGTCTTCTTCCGCGACCGCACGCGGCGCGAGGCCCATCGCCTCGGCGTCGCCGGCTGGGTGCGCAACTGCCCCGACGGGACCGTCGAGGCGCACCTCGAGGGCGACGCGGCCGCCGTCGGCGAGCTCGTGCGCTGGTGCCGCCACGGCCCGCGTCACGCGACGGTCTTCGACGTCCGCGTGCAGGACGCCGAGCCCGAGGGCTGCACGCGCTTCACGATTCGCTAGTCGTCGCCCACCAGAAGCGAGGGCGCGGGTCGTCGCTAGGTCGCCGCACCGATGCGCAGGTCGGGCGCCGGGGCCCCGAGCTGGCGCGCGAGCATGAGCGTGTTCCAGACGTGCCACAGGTCGGTCACGCGACCCGCGTCGTCGTAGCGGAAGAAGTGCATGTGCGCGACCTCGACGCGCCGGCCCTCGACCGGCAGGCCCGCCATCGGCCCGATCCGCAGCGCGCCGCCGTGCGTGCCGGTCATCGTCGAGCGGCACGCGACGACGTCGCCCTCGCCGAGGACCTCGTGCAGCTCGAAGTGCAGGTCGGCAAACGCGTCGCGCAGGGTCGCGATGACGTGCTTCAGATGCGCGGCGAAGTCCGTCCCCGGCTCCTCCTGGTGATCGACGGCGCCGGGCGCGACCGCTTCGTCGACGTAGTCGAGGTCGCCGTCGTTGAACATCCGCTCGAAGCCCTCGCGGGTCTTCGCCTTGAGTTCGTCTGGGGTCATCGGGGTCCTCGCGTTGGAATGTCCTTCCAGTCACTAGAAGGTTATACTAACGCCGTGAGCGAGGTCATGAGCCGGCGCCAGGTATCGGCCGACGCGACCCGGCGCGCGATCGTCGAGGCCGCCGCCCGGCTGTTCGCCGAGCACGGCTACCACGCGACCTCGATCGGCGCCATCGCGTCCGAGGCCGGCGTGGCGGTGCAGACGATCTACAACGCCGTCGGCGCCAAGCACGAGCTGCTCTCGCGGGTGCTCGACTTCGCGGCCGCCGGCGAGCGCGCCCCGGTGCCGGTCGCGCAGTTCATGCGCGAGCAGGCCGAGGGCGAGACCGATCCGCGGCGGATCCTCGCGCAGCTCGTCGAGTTCTGGCGGGGCGCCCTGCCGCGGGTCGCGCCTGTCCTGCGGATCATCCGCGAGGCGGCAGCGGCCGACGCCCAGGCCGCCGAGCTCGAGTGCGCCCGGGCGGCGCAGCGCCTGCGCAACTACGCCGGCGCCGCGCGGCTGCTGGTCGAGCTCGGCGCGCTGCGTCCCGGGCTGACGATCGACGCGGCGGCCGCCGCGATCTTCGCGATCGGGCATCCGGAGACGTACCGCGCGCTCGTCCTCGACGGGGCCTGGGACGACGATCGCTGGGCGGCGTGGGCGCGCGACGCGCTCGAAGCCGCCCTGCTGGCGCCGGCGCCCCGCCTCAGTTGATGTAGCGCCGAACGAACTGCAGCTGGCTGTTGTGCCAGTCGATCGGCAGGCTCAGCGGCCCCTCCTGCGACCCGTGCGAGATGACCTTGCCGGGCGCCACGACGACGGTGACGTGGCCGATGCTGTTGCCGCGCTGGTAGAAGGCGAGGTCGCCGGCGCGCGCCTCGGAGATCGCGACCTTGCGGCCGTGCTCGATCTGTGAGCCGGTCCAGCCCTGGGTCCAGTTGGCGCCGTTGATGATGTCCGCGCCCGCCGAGGGCCCGCCGAGCGCGTCCCACCAGCACCAGGTCACGAACGAGGAGCAGTCGGCCATGTGCGGGTACTGGCCGTTCTTCGCGCGGCGCCCGTTCTTGATCCCGTCCCAGCGCATCGGCACGCCGCCCTGCTGCTGCAGCTCGAACGGGCGATCCATCGTGTACCCGATGTTGTCGCGGTGCTTGTAGGCGAGCAGCGCAGCGCGAACGACGCGTTCGACGACCGTCGTCTGCGGGCGCTGATGGCGCTCGATGATGCGCCGCGCGTAGGCGACCTGCGCCTCGCGCTGTGCCACCTTCGCCTTCGCCCGCCGGCGCGCCTCCTCGCTCGTCGCGGCCGCGAGCTCGGCGCGCGCGGCGGCGAGCAGCTGCTCGCGGATGCGCAGGCGCGGCAGCCAGCGGCGGACGATCGCCTCGTCGCTGCCTCCCCCGCCGCCGGGCTCGTCGATGGCCGGGACGATGCGGACGGCCCCCGGGTCCATGAACGGGTCGAGGACGTCGATCGGCTGGTCGGCGACGGCGACCGGCTGGGGCTCCATCTCGGCGACGACCTCGTCGGACTCGCCCTCACCCCGCTCGGGCGGCTCGTCGTCTGCGATCTCGGCCGGATCGGGGACCTCGACGAGGTCGTAGTCGTCTTCGTCGGGGCCGACGACGTCGTCGGGCAGCTCGGCTTCCATCGCGGCTCACCTCGCGGGTCGGGGCTTCGGGTGCCCGTCCGACGCTACCGCCCGCGATGTCAGAGGCGGGTGAGAATCGTCGCGCCCGCGGGCGCGACGGGACCTACCGGACTTCGGCCGGCTCGTCCTTGCCCTGCAGGCGCTCGCGCCCGCGCTGGACGGCCGCGATGAACTTCGAGAGGTTGACCTCGAGCGTGTTGAGGATCTCGTCGGCGTAGTCCTCGGCACCGAGGCGGATCTCGCGCTCACGGGCGCGGGCGTCCTCGATGATGTCCTCGGCGGCGCGTTCGGCCTGCTTGGTGACCTCTTCGTCGCTGACGAGCTGGTTCTGGCGCTCGCGCGCCTCCTTGACGATCCGCTCGGCCTCGCGCTTGGCCTCGGCGAGCATCTCCTGGCGCTCCTTGACGATCCAGCGCGCCTGCTTGATCTCTTCCGGGATCGTCGCGCGCATCTGGTCGAGGATGTCGTAGATCTCGTCCTTGTCGACGCGAACCTGACCCGTCATCGGGACGAGCTTGGCGTTGTGCACCAAGTCGTCGAGCTTGTCGATGAGTACGAGGACGTCCATGGCAATCCCTCAGTTCGCTAGCGCCCGAGCTCTTCCTTCAAGCGGGCTGCCACCCGGCCCGGCACGAGATCTTCGATCGCCCCGCCGAACCTGGCCAGCTCCTTGATACCGCTCGAACTGAGGAAACTGTACTGCGGGCTGGCCATGAGGTAGAGCGTGTCGATGTCCGGCGCCTGCAGGCGGTTGAGCTGGTGCATCTCGAACTCGTACTCGAAGTC
>DATJEE010000002.1:0-3579 GCA_035496995.1 Solirubrobacteraceae bacterium
AGCATCTCCTTCGTGAAGATGAGGTCCGAGCGGTTGTAGTCGGACATCTCGTAGTCGTGGCCCATCGTGATCGCGTCGAACGGGCAGGCGACCTCGCAGTAGCCGCAGAAGATGCAGCGCGCGAGGTTGATCTCGTAGACGGCGGCGTAGCGCTCGCCGGCGGAGATGCGGTGCTCGGGCGTGTTCTCCGCGGCGACGACGCGGATGCAGTCGGCGGGGCACGCCGCGGCGCACAGCGAGCAGCCGACGCACTTCTCCAGGCCCGTGTCCTCGAAGCGGTGCAGGCGGTGGCGGCCGCGGAAGCGCGGGTAGACCGGGACCTTCTCCTCCGGATAGGAGATCGTCTTCGGGCCCTCCACCATGCGCGCCATCGTCGTCTTCAGGCCGCGCAGCGTCTCGCCGAACGTGCGGTAGGCGCCGCCGGCGCCGCCGGCCTGCGGCGCGCGCTGGACGACGATGGCGTCCTCGCCGGGATCCCAGCGGCCCGTCATCCGACGGCCACCACGATGATCGCGGTCACGAGTGCGTTGAGCGTTGCCAAGGGGAGGAGCACCTTCCAGCCGAAGCTCATGAGCTGGTCGTAGCGCAGGCGCGGGAGCGTCGCGCGGATCCAGACGAAGAGGAACACGAACGCGAAGATCTTGCCGAACACGACGAACGGGTCGACCCAGCCCGGCGGGTCGATGAACGGCAGCTGCCAGCCGCCGAGGAACATCGTCACGGCGATCCCCGAGACGACGAGGATGTTCACGTACTCCGCGAAGAAGTACGACGCGAACTTCGCGCCGCCGTACTCCGTGTTGTAGCCCGCGACGAGCTCGGCGTCGGCCTCGGGCAGGTCGAACGGCGCGCGGTTGGTCTCCGCGAAGCCCGCGACGAGGAAGATGAGGAAGCCGACGAACTGCGGCACGACGTACCACATGCCCGACTGCGCCTCGACGATCGCCGGCAGCGACAGCGTCCCCGCAGTCATGAGGACGCCGACGAGCGACAGGCCCATCGCGACCTCGTAGGAGATGAGCTGCGCGGCGGCGCGCATCGCGCCGAGGAATGAGTACTTCGAGCCGCTCGCCCAGCCGCCGAGCATGAGCCCGTAGAAGGCGATCGCGCCGAAGGCGAAGACGTAGAGCACGCCGATCCCGACGTCGATCCCGTAGAGGCCGACGTCCTGGCCGAAGATGTTCGCGACGTCGCCGAAGGGCAGGATCGCGAACGCGGCGAGGGCCGTGATGAGCGAGATGACCGGCGCCAGCGCGTAGAGGAAGCCGATGCTCGTGCTCGGCCGGAAGTCCTCCTTCGTCGCGAGCTTGATGATGTCGGCCAGCGGCTGCGCGGCGCCGAAGGGGCCGACGCGGTTGGGCCCGTAGCGGTGCTGGAAGCGCCCGAGCAGCTTGCGCTCGGCGAGCAGGACGATCGGCACGATCTGGACGGCGATCGCGAACAGGACCACCGACTTGATGAGCTGGACCCACCAGGGCTCGGCGTAGCCGACGTCGGCGAGCAGCGGGGTCACGCGGGCGTCACCTCGACGAGGCCGGCGTCGAGCGCGTTCGCGGACTCGGCGGGGATGCCGGTCTCGAGGAAGACGGAGCCCTCGGGGACGGCGGCGCGCAGCGAGGCGGTCGCGCTGACGCGCGTCCCGTTCGCGCCGACCGTCACGCGGTCGCCGTGGGCGATCCCGAGGCGCTGGGCGTCGGCGGGCGACAGCTCGGCGCGCTGCTCGTGGCGCATGAACTTCAGCGCCGGCGACAGCTCGACCTCCTGCGCCGCCCAGATCGAGCGGAACGTGCCGAGGCGCAGGGCGCCGTTCGGCGTCGGGGCGAACGGCGGCGTGTCGAGGCCGAAGGGCCCGGCGTCGGCCTGCGGCCAGGCGGCGGCCTCGGCGCGGGCCGGCCAGCGCACGCCGCGCCCGCCGATCTCGTCGAGCGTCAGTCCGTTGTAGAAGCCGATCGCGGCGAAGAGAACCTTCGACGCCATCGGGCCGGTGAGGACGCCGGGCTCGTGGCCCAGGCGCCGCGACAGGTCGGCGAGCACCTGCCACTCGCTGCGCACGTCGTCGGGGCGCGCGATCGCCGGGCGCAGGCGCTGCACGCGGCCGTCGGGGTGCGTGACCGTCCCCTCCTTCTCGGCGTAGGACTCCGACGGGAAGACGACCGTCGCGTGCTCCCAGAGCCCGTCGGTGAGGAAGTCCGCATGCGCGACGACGGTGCTCGCCCGCGCGAGCGCGGCCGCCCAGGTCGCGCGGCTGGGCAGGTCGCGCAACGGGTCGGCGTGCAGGAGGTAGAGCGCCTGCAGCTCGCCGGCGGCCGCGGCCTCGCCGATCGCCGCCGTATCGAGGCCCGGTGCGTTGACGGGGCTCAGGCCGGGCCCGGCGTTCGGCAGGACGCCGACCTCGCGCAGCCCGCGCCCGTTGGTCCCGGCGGGCAGCTCGAGCAGCCCGGCGCCGTCGTGATCGGAGGCGACGAGGCGCCCGGCGACGTTCAGCAGTCCGCGCGTCGCGTTCTCGCCGCGCGGCCCGTTGGTCAGCCGCTCGCCGTAGACGATGACGACGTCCTCGCCGGCGCCGGCGAGCAGGTCGGCGAGCGCCTGGACGGCGACCGGGTCGGCGCCCGCGGCCTCGGCGAGCTCCGCGACGACCCCGCCGCCGCCGAGGGCGGCGTTCAGCGCGGCGCAGAAGCCCTCGGCCATCCCGGGGGCGAAGCGCGCGACGGCCGTCGCGTTGGGATCCAGCGCGGATGGCCGGCTCGTCGCGACGGCGAGCTTGACGCCGTTGCGGCGCACGCCCTTGCGGATGCGCAGGTCGAGCACCGGGGCGTCGTCGACGGGCTCGCAGTCCAGGACGAGCACGGCGTGGGCGAACTCGAGGTCGGGGACCGTCGCCTGCAGCGCCGGCGCGTGCAGCGCGGCGTGCAGCTCGCGCGACAGCGTCCCGCCGGCACGCGAGTCGAGGTTCTCGGAGCCGAGCGCCGCGCGCATGAGGTGGGCGAGGAGGAAGCCCTCCTCGTTCGTCGTCTCGCCGCCGGCGATCGCGCCCGTCGCGGCGCCGGCCGCGTCCAGGCCCTCGGCGGCGGCGTCGAGCGCGCGCTCCCAGCTCACCGGGACGAGCTCGCCGTCGACGCGCAGCAGCGGGTGCGTCACGCGCTGGTCGACGTGGACGGACTGGTAGGCGAAGCGGCCCTTGTCGCAGAGCCAGCCGTCGTCGACGTCGTCGTGGTCGCGCGACAGCACGCGCAGCACGCGCTCGTCGCGGACGGTGAACTCGACGTTGCACTGCGCCGGGCACAGCGTGCAGACCGAGCCCGAGCCCTCGATGTCCCACGGCCGCGCGCGGAAGCGGTAGGGCTGCGACGTCAGCGCGCCGACGGGGCACAGCTCGATGATGTTGCCGCTGAACGGCGCGACGTACGGGTGGCCGTCGAACGTCGAGACGAAGCTGTGCGCGCCGCGCTCCTGCAGGACGAGCTGGTAGTCCTCGGAGATCTCCTGGCTGAAGCGCACGCAGCGGTAGCAGAGGATGCAGCGCTCGCGGTCGATCGCGATGAGCGGCGAGAGCTCCAGCGGCTTGACGAAGTGGCGCTT
>DATJEE010000003.1:0-22417 GCA_035496995.1 Solirubrobacteraceae bacterium
GAGCAGCTCGGGGTCGACGCGGCGCGGCTCGTTGCCGAGCTCCTCGAGGCCGAGCGAGTCGGCCAGGCGCCGCGCGGGGTCGATCGTCACGACCGCGACGCGCCGCCCGGCGGCCGCCATCCCGAGCGCGAGCGCCGCCGAGGCCGTCGTCTTGCCGACGCCGCCGGAGCCGGCGACGATGACGACGCGCTTGCCGTCGAGCTTCTCGGCGAGACCGCTCATGCGAGCTGGGGGGCGAGCTCGTCGGCGAGCCGCTCGAGGTCGGGGGCGCCGGGGTGCAGCGAGAGGCGGGCCGGGTCGACGTCGCCCGTGAGCCTGCGCAGCCGCGCGAGCTGCGCGCGCTGGCGCAGCGCCCGCGCGTGGACGCTCAGCGCGCGGGCGACGGCCGGATGCGCGGCGTGCGCCTCGAGGCGGCGCGCGTCGGCGGCGGTGAAGCGGTCGGGCTCCAGGGCGTTGGCGATGACGCGCTCCAGCGGCAGCCCCATCGTCTTCTCGAGCGCCTCGCGCAGCTGGCCGGTCTCCGTCACGGCGAGCTCCTCGGCCTGCGCGACGGCGACGACCGCCGTGCGCGCGGGGTCGGAGAGCATCTCGTCGATGATCGTCCCCTGGCGCGCGACCGGGCCGCTGCCGGCCGCGGCGGCGAACGTCCGCGGCGCGCTGAGGATCGCGACGCCGTGTCCGGTGGCGGGCGCGTCGACGACGACGAGGTCGTAGCTGTCGGCGCCGGGGGTGCGGCGGTCGAGCTGGGCGAGCTCCCAGAGCTTGCCGACCGTCAGGAGCTCGCGCATCCCGGGCGTCGCGGCGGCGATCATCCCGAAGACGCGGCTGCGGATGAGCAGCTCGGCGATCGCCGCCGACGGCAGCTGGTCGCGGAGGTACTCGTCCAGCGCGTCCTGCGGGTCGACGGAGATGTGGAACAGCCCGGGCGCGATCTCCGTCTCGGAGAACGGCGCGGCGCCCACGCGGTCGAAGGCCGACGCGACGTCGCCGCGGCGCGCGACCTCGGCGACGATCGTGCGCTTGCCCGCGCGCGCGGCGACGAGCCCGAGGGCGGCCGCGACCGTCGTCTTGCCGACGCCGCCCTTGCCCGTCACCACGACCAGCCGCCGGTCGAGGAGGATCGCTACGGCTCCCCGTCCCAGTAGTCCAGCGGCTCCACGCGCGCGATGACGCCGGCGCCGCCGAAGAAGAGCTTGCCGGAGTCCGGGTACCAGCACATGTCGTTGGGCTCGCGCGTGCCGTAGGCCAGCAGCGTGAGGCCGTCGTCGCCGGCCTCGAACGTGTGCGCCACCTCGGTCCCGCGCGGCCGGTAGACGACGCTGCCGGGCCGCACGGGCGTGACCTCGTCGCCGAGATGCACGCCGGCGCTGCCGGCGAGCACGACGAAGATCTCGTCCTCGAGCGAGTGGCAGTGGCGCGTCGAGGAGAACCTGCCGGCCGGCACCTCGAGGTGCTGGATCCCGCTGAGGACCGAGCCGACGGCGTTGCCGAGGTTGCGCCGGGCGTGCTCGACGCGGCCGACGGCGCGGGTCCGGGGCGCGACGTCGGCGAGCGCGACGATCGTCGGCGGGCGCGGTGCCACCGGCGGCAGCTCGGACGCGGGCGGCTCGGCGGCGAAGGGGTGTGGCGCGCCGTCCGGCAGCCAGCGCGAGCCGGTCCACGTGACGCCCGCGCGCGGCAGGGTCGTCAGGCCCGTCGGCGAGCCGCTGGAGAACGCGAGCACCTCGAGCGGCTCGTCCGGGCCCGCGACGAGCGTGTGGGCCTCGGCCTGGGCGCGGTGGACGAGCACGTCGCCGGCGCCGATCTCGTAGACGGCGTCGTCCTGCCAGCTCAGCCCGGTCCCGGCGAGGACGAGGAAGATCTCCTCCTCGTCGTGATGGACGTGCAGCGGCATCGGGCGCCGCCCCGGGGCGATGCGGTAGCGGCTCAGCGCGGCTCGCGGCGCGCCGACCGTCGAGGCCAGCCTCTGGCGCTCGCACTGCAGCTCACCGTGCGCGAGCGCCACCCACGGCTCGTCGTCCCAATGGCGGATCATCGGGTCAGGCCAGGCGGTCGAGGCGCTGGTCGTAGGTCAGGAGCTCCGCGTCGAGCTCGCGGGCCGATGCGAGCACGATCGCGTCGGGCAGGCGCAGGTGCTCGTGGCAGGCGCGCAGCTCGGCGGCGACCTCGGCGATCCTCGCGGTCAGCGGCGCGACGGAGATGCCCATCGCGGCGATCGAATCCCGTGCGTCGCCGATCCGGTCCATGCGAGCGAACGCGACGAGCGCCTCGCTGTAGGCACTCGCCGGGACCAGCAACGCCCGGCGACCCTCGTCCGCGGCCTCGACGTCGTCGACGGCGCGGTCGTGGTGCGCGTCGGCGGCGTCGAGCAGCCCGATCACGACGCTCGCATCGAGCATCAGCGCTCCCATTCGTCTCGCAGCCGCTCGAGCTCGCCGTCGCGGTAGATCCCGCGTGCGATGCCTGCGTGCCGGCGCACGCGGGACGCGCGAGCTGCGACGACGACCTCGCCGTCGCCGATCGCTCGCACGGTGACCTCGTCACCCGCACGGAGACCGGCCGCACGCATGGCCTCGACCGGAAGCGTCACTTGGTTCTTGGAGGAGACGCGAGGCATTACCTTTACTTTAGCATCCAACAAAGTAAAGGCAACCGGGCTGCGCCGGCACGGACGCCGTGCCGGTGAAGGAATAGCCCACGCGCGTGCGAATAGAGCCGTCGTGTCCGGTTTCCAGAACTCCGCCGAGCCGACCTCGGAGAACAAGAAGGCGCGCGTCATCGCGTTCGCCAATCAGAAGGGCGGCGTCGCGAAGACGACGACGACCCTGAACCTCGCCGCCGCCTTCGCCGAGACCGGTCACCGCGTGCTGTGCGTCGACATGGATCCGCAGGGCAACCTCACGATGTCGCAGGGCATCGATCCGGACACGCTCGAGCTCTCGATGTACGACGTCCTCGTGCATCACATCCCGATCAAGCAGGTCGTCCGCCGCCGCGAGATCGACGTCGCGTGCGCCTCGATCGACCTCGCCGGCGCCGAGATCGCGATGTCGACGCAGATCGGCCGCGAGCGCTCGCTGGCCAAGGCGCTGAAGGCCGTCGAGGACGACTACGACTTCGTCTGCATCGACACGCCGCCGTCGCTCGGGCTGCTCACGATCAACGCCCTGACGGCCGCGCACAAGGTGATCGTCCCCGTGCAATGCGAGTATCTGTCCATGCGGGGGCTGATCCAGCTCCAGAACACGCTTCAGATGATCCGCGAGAACCTCAATCCGGATGTGCAGATCGAGGGCATCCTGCCCACGATGATGGACATGCGGACGGTCCACGCCAAGGAGGCGATCGAGATTCTCGAGGAGAACTTCGGCGACCGGCTGTTCGCGTCGCGGATCAAGAAGACCGTGCGGTTTGCGGAGGCCCCGGTCAAGGGGATGTCCGTCCTGAAGTACGACCCGGACGGCACCGCCGCCCAGTCCTATCGCGATCTCGCGAAGGAGGTTCTCTCTCATGGCATCCGGTAAGCGCGCGAGCATGAGGGAGGGGCCGCTGGCCGCGCTCTTCAGGAAGACCGAGGAGGACCCGCCCAAGCCCGCCGCCGACGGGACGCCCGCGATCCCGGTGCCCGAGCCGGTCCCGACGCCGATCGAGGAGATCCCGGCGCGCGAGGTCCCGCACCCGTCGCTGTCGCGCGACGTCGAGGACCCCGGCGACGAGGAGCCGCGCATCCCGTCGCCGCAGGAGCGCCTGCGCAACGCCTTCTCCTCGGAGATCCCCGAGAGCCTCATGGACGCGCCGACCGTCGCGCGCACGCGCCACATCACGGCCGATGACGAGATCGACGCGTTCGCCCGCGGCGACCAGCGCCGCGAGTCCCCGTTCGGCCATGCCAAGCCCGCCGGCCAGCCCGTCCTGCGCGTCGTCGGCGTCGGCGGCGGCGGCTCCAACGCGATCAACCGCATGGTCGAGGCGCAGGTCGCGGGCGTCGAGTTCATCGCGATCAACACCGACCTGCAGTCGCTGCAGGAGTCCTCCGCGGACATCACGCTGCACATCGGCTCCACGCTGACGCGCGGCCTCGGCTCGGGCTCCAACCCGGAGCTCGGGCGCGCCGCCGCGATGGAGGAGTACGACCGCATCAAGGCGCTGCTGAAGGGCTCGGACATGGTCTTCATCGCCGCCGGCGCGGGTGGCGGGACGGGCACCGGCGCGGCGCCGGTCGTCGCCCGGATCGCCGTCGAGCTCGGCGCGCTGACCGTCGGCATCGTCACCAAGCCGTTCGGCTTCGAGGGCTCGCGCCGGCGCGAGCAGGCCGAGATCGGCATCCAGGCGCTGAAGGACGAGGTCGACACGCTCATCGTCGTGCCGAACAACCGCCTCCTCGCGGTCCTCGACAAGCACACGTCGATGGTCGAGGCCTTCCGCGTCGCCGACGACGTGCTGCGCCAGGGCGTCCAGGGCATCTCCGACCTCGTCACGCTGCCGGGCGTCATCAACCTCGACTTCGCCGACGTGCGCACGATCATGGCCGACGCCGGCAACGCGCTGCTCGGGATCGGCATGGGCACCGGCGAGAACCGCGCCGTCGACGCCGCGCAGACGGCCGTGTCGTCGCCGCTGCTGGAGACGAGCATGGAGGGCGCGCACTCGATCCTCCTGTCGATCACCGGTGGCCGCGACATGTCGCTGTGGGAGATCAACGAGGCGGCCAAGGCCGTCTCCGAGGCCGCCCACCCGGAGGCGAACATCATCTTCGGCGCGATGGTCGACGAGACGCTCGAGGACCAGGTCTGGGTCACGGTCGTCGCGACGCGCTACGGCGGCGCGCCGCCGGTCAAGCAGATGCAGGAGCCCCGCGGCGAGCCGCGCGTCATGCGCCAGCAGGCGCCGCCGCCGGCCCCGGCCTACCGCGGGCCCGAGCGCGCCGACTACCGCCGGGCGCACGAGCGCGACGACTACCGCCGCGAGCCCGAGCGCCAGCAGCGCCAGCCCGAGCCCGCCCGCAGCGGCGGTGGCCTGCGCGTCACCGAGCTCGACGTGCCCGAGTTCATCCCGCGCGGACGCTGACGCGGGCGCGTCGCCCCGGCCGCGACAGGCCGTTGCGGCGGCGCTGTCGCGCGCGTACAGTCGGTCGTACGCCGACGGTGGACACCGCACGGGCACACTCATGGAGTTCGCGGCACCGCAGTTCGTGGAGGTCGACGGGCGCCGCCTCGCCTACGAGGAGGTCGCGCCGGACGATCCGCAGGCAACGGTCCTGCTGCTGTGCGGGATCGGCGCCAAGCGGCAGGGGTGGTACAAGCAGCTGCCGGTGCTCGGGGCGCGGTTGCGCACGATCGCCGTCGACTACCGCGACGTGGGCGACAGCGACGCTGCGACCGCGCCGTACGCGATCGGCGATCTCGCCGAGGACGTCTTCGCGCTGGCGGGCGCGCTCGGCGTCGAGCGCGCGTCGCTGGTCGGCATCTCGATGGGCGGGTTCATCGCGCTGGAGCTCGCGCTCGCCCACCCGCAGCTCGTCGATCGCCTGATCCTCGTCGTCACGTCGGCGGGCGGCGCGACGCACGTCTCCACCTCTGCGGAGGTCATGCGCGCCCTGATGCCGGGCACGGAGCAGGTCGAATCCGGCGAGGGCGCCCGGCGTGTCTGCTCGCTCGTCTCGGGCCCCGGCTTCGCCGAGCGCCATCCCGAGGCGATCGAGGAGTTCGTCGAGATCGCGCGGCACAACCCGATGCGCGTCGACGCCTACCTGCGCCAGCTCAGCGCGTGCCGCGCGCACGACGTCGCCGGGCGTCTCGGCGCGATCACCGCGCCGACGCTCGTCATCCACGGCGCCGCGGATCCGCTCGGGCGCGTCGAGAACGGCCGCCACCTCGCCGCCGGCATCGCCGGCGCTGCGCTGATCGTCTACGAGGACATCGGCCACATCCCCGAGGTCGAATGCTCCGAGCGGTTCAACGACGACCTGCTGGCATTCCTGGCATGAGGGTCACATGGGTGCCGTCGCGGGTGGGGGGGAATGCGCTATGAGTTGCCTGTGGACGACGACGACGACTGGGTCGGCACGCCGCCCGAGGGCCGTCGCGCGAGCGACCCCGAGCGCGCGGCGTTCTGGCGCGCGCAGACGCAGCGCTACATGATCGGCGCGGGGCTGCTCATGGCGATCGTGGTCGTCATCGTGGTCGTCGCGCTCGCCGTCTGAGGTGCGGGCAGCCCCCGCGGCGGGGGTGACGAATGTCATGCGCGATTCAGGCCGGGCGCCACTTACGCCCGCGCGCTCCCGCGCCTACCTTCATTGCATGCCCGCAATCGAAGTACGAGACGTCCACAAGCGCTACGGCGACGTGGAGGCCGTCCGCGGCGTCAGCTTCGACGTCGCCCACGGCGAGGTGTTCTGCCTGCTGGGCCCCAACGGCGCCGGCAAGACGACGATCGCCGAGATCGCCGAGGGGCATCGCGTCCCGACGTCCGGGAGCGTGTCGGTCCTCGGTCATGACCCCGGCGCCGCGCCGCGCGAGCTGCGCGACCGCATCGGCGTCGTCCTGCAGTCCTCCGGCATCCAGGAGGAGCTGACCGTCGGCGAGCTGCTGGAGATGCACGGCCGCTGGTACTCGCGCTGCCTCGGCGCCGACGAGCTCATCGAGCTCGTCGAGCTCGACGCCAAGCGCGACACCCGCGCCGGCACGCTGTCCGGCGGCCAGCGCCGGCGCCTGGACCTCGCGCTCGGCCTCGTCGGCGACCCCGACGTCCTCTTCCTCGACGAGCCGACGACGGGCTTTGACCCGCACGCCCGCCGCCACGCCTGGTCGACGATCCGCGAGCTCTGCTCGACGGGCAAGACCGTGTTCCTCACGACGCACTTCATGGACGAGGCGCAGTTCCTCGCCGACCGCGTCGCCGTCATGGTCGACGGGCGCATCGTCGCGTCCGGCCCGCCCGAGGCGCTCGGCGGCCGCGACGAGCTGCCGACGGAGATCCGCTTCGCCCTGCCCGCGGGGCTGGAGCTCTCGAGCCTCCCCGTCCTGCCCGGGGCGGCGGTGAGCCAGGAACGCGACGAGGTGCTCGTCACGAGCCCGCAGGGCATCGCCACGACGAACACGATCACCGGCTGGGCGCTCGAGCGCGGCATCCTGCTGACGCGCTTCTCCGTCTCGCAGCCGACGCTCGAGGACGTCTACCTCGCCCTGACCTCGCAGGCCACGTCATGACCGCCATCTCGCACAGCACCGGCCTCGGCCGCGACCTGCGGCTCGTCGGCTGGCAGGTCCGCTACCAGCAGCTGAGCTTCTGGCGCAACCGGCGCGCCGCGTTCTTCTCGATCGTCTTCCCGGCGATGTTCCTCGTGATCTTCGGCGGCCTGCAGCACGGGCAGACGCTCGACGTCCGCAACCACCTCGCGTTCATCGACTTCTACACGCCGGGCATCATGGCCTACGCGGTCCTGCTGATCTGCTTCAACAGCACGGCGCTGATCTTCGCGACGCTGCGCACCGACGGGACGCTCAAGCGCGTGCGCACGACGCCGCTGCCGTGGACGGCCTACGTCGCCGGCGCGGTCGCGTCGACGACGATCGTCCTGCTGCTGTCGATCGTCGTGCTCTTCGCGCTCGGCGTGCCGCTCTTCGGGGCGCACGTGCCCGGTGAGAAGATGATCGGGCTGCTCGCCACCTTGGCGCTCGGCACGGTGGCGTTCACGACGCTCGGGATCGCCGCCGCGCGCCTCATCAAGAGTCCGTCCAACGGCGGTGGGTTCATCAGCGTCATCACGCTTCCGATGGTCTTCATCTCGAATATCTGGTTTCCGATGGACAGCTCGCCCGCCTGGATCCAGGACGTGTCCAAGGCCATGCCGCTGCGCCCGCTCGCCGACGGCCTGCAGGCGGCCTTCGACCCGCGCTTCGGCGCCACCGGGATCGTCACCAACGACCTTCTGACACTCGCCGTCTGGTGCGTCATCGGGATCGTGCTCATGCGGACGTACCTCGGCTCGCTCTCCAAGGCCGCGTAGTGACCGAGGAGCGCGAGCGTGGCGTCGCCGGCCCGCGCCACGACCCGACCGGGATGTTCATGCCCGGCGCGCGGCCGGTGACGGCCGCCGACTGGCGGCGCAAGCGGATCGCGATCAACGTCTCGTTTCTCTGGGTGCTGTTCCCGATCGCCGACCTCGTGGGGTCGGCCCCGGGCGTCTGGCGGGTGCTCGCCGTGCTCGCCGTCGTGGCGCTCTACGTCTACGTCTACAACGTCCTGCCGCGCGACGCGTTCGGGTCCGACGAGCGCAACTGGGCCGTCGTGGTGCGCCTGGCGCTGCTGGCCGTGCTCGCCGCCGGGCTGACGCTCGCCGACCGCC
Organism: Solirubrobacteraceae bacterium; assembly: GCA_035496995.1. Classification (GTDB taxonomy): domain Bacteria; phylum Actinomycetota; class Thermoleophilia; order Solirubrobacterales; family Solirubrobacteraceae; genus CADCVQ01. The sequence continues at coordinate 8,348 of DATJEE010000003.1, forward strand.
AGAGCTGGGCGATCCTCTTCATCTTCACGGCGATCGCCGGCGCGATGCGCCTCTCCCAGCGCGACGGCGCGCTGTGGATCATCGGCTGCGCCGCCGTGACGGCGGGGCTGCTCGTCGCCGACCACGGCGACGCCGGCACGACGATCTCGCTGACGGCATCGACGCTCGGCATCGGCTTCATGATGTTCGCCTTCCGCCGGCTCATGCGGCTCAACGGCGAGCTCGTCGAGGCCCGCGAGGAGCTCGCGCGGCTCGCCGTCTCCGAGGAACGCGCGCGCTTCGCCCGCGACCTGCACGACCTGCTCGGCCACAGCCTGTCGGTCATCGCCGTGAAGGCCGAGCTCGCCGAGCGGCTGCTCGCGCGCGACCCGGCGCGCGCGGCCGAGCACGTCGCCGACGTCAAGACCGTCGCCCGTGAGGCGCTCGGCGAGGTCCGCGACGCGGTCAGCGGCTACCGCCGGCCGACGATCTCCAGTGAGCTCGAGGGCGCGCGCATGGCGCTCGAGGCGGCCGGCATCGAGGCGCAGCTCGAGGCCGAGGAGGTCGAGCTGCCCGCCGAGGTCGAGGCCGTGCTCGCCTGGGCCGTGCGCGAGGGCACGACGAACATCGTGCGCCACAGCGGCGCGCGGAGCTGCCGGATCGCCGTGCGCCCGGGCGCCGCGGGCGTCACGGCCGAGGTCGTCGACGACGGCGAGCTCGGCGCGCCCGCCGGCACCGGCAACGGGCTCGCCGGGCTGCGCGAGCGCGCGGCGGGCGTGGCGGGAAGCGTCGAGGCCGGGCCGGTGCCGGGCGGCGGCTTCCGGCTCTGCGTCACCGTGCCCCGCACGCTCGCGACATGATCCGGATCCTCATCGCCGAGGACCAGGCGATGGTCCGCGAGGCGATCGCCGGCCTGCTCGACCTCGAGGACGACCTCGAGGTCGTCGCGCAGGTCGGGCGTGGCGACGAGGTCCTCGCCGCCGCGCAGGCGTGCGATCCCGACGTCGCCCTGCTGGACATCGAGATGCCGGGCGCGACCGGCCTCGAGGTGCTCGGCCGGCTCGCGGCGCAGCAGCCGGGCTGCAGGATCCTCATCCTCACGACCTTCGGGCGCCCCGGCTACCTGCGCCGGGCGATGGAGGGCGGCGCCGCCGGCTTCCTCCTGAAGGACGCGCCGATCGCCGAGCTGTCGTCGGCGATCCGCCGCGCGATGGCGGGCGAGCGGATCGTCGACCCGGGGCTGGCGGCGTCGGCGCTGAGCGAGGGGCCGAGCCCGCTGACCGACCGCGAGCAGGAGGTCCTCGTCGCCGCGCGCGAGCACGCGACGGTGGCCCAGGTGGCGCTCGCGCTGCACCTCTCGCCGGGCACGACGCGCAACCATCTGTCGGCGATCATGGGCAAGCTCGGGGCCCATTCGCGGATCGAGGCGCTGCGGATCGCGGAGGAGAAGGGCTGGCTCTGACAAGCCCGTCCCAAGTCGGTAAAAACCCGGCAAAATGCAGGCCAAACGGTGCGACCAAGGGTCCCGGCGAACGTCCGTTGAAGGTCCAATTGCGACCCAGACCGGCCGAGATGGAGGGTTACGTCACTGCACGACCACCCCCAGGAGCCCCCCATGACCGCCAAGAAGATCGTCCTCACCGCCACCGCCATCGCCGCCCTCGCCGCCCCCGGACTCGCCCAGGCCCGTCAGGGCGCCGATGATCTCGCCGGCCACGTCCGCCACACCGCCGGCGACGACGTCCGCGGCGCGCACCACAGCTCGTCGAGTGCCACGCACCGCACCCGCACCCGGTCGCGCAACGGTCGCCGCGGCGCGCACCACACCGCCGCGCACGTCCGCCACGGCGCCGACGACGGTCCGAACCACGCGTAGGAGCGGTCCGGTCGGTCCGTCCGGGTCGGCCGGCGCGCGGGTAGCGCGCCGGCCCGTCCGGACTTCTTTTCGGCATCAATCTTAGCTTCTTATAAGATAACCAGTCTGTCCTGCTCAGACCCGCTCTCCGTTCGCGCCTTCAAGGCCGAGTTCTTCCGCGCACTCGGCAGCCCGGCCCGGATCGGACTGCTGCAGCTCCTGCGCGACGGCGAGCAGACCGTCGGCGCGCTGCAGGCGGCACTCGGCCTGGACTCCAGCGGCACGTCGCAGCATCTCGCGGCGCTGCGCAAGCAGGGTCTCGTCGCAAGCCGGAGGGACGGCACGAACGTCTACTACTGCGTCCGAGATCCGCGCGTGCTCGAGTTGCTCGAGCTCGCGCGAGCCGTGCTGACGGCGCGGCTGGAGGAGGACCGGGCGCTGCTGCAGGCCCCCGCGCCCGGCGACGGCGCGGCACATCGCAGCACGACGGACCGCACCTGAGCATGGGCGCCCTCGCGGCCACGGCGCTCACGGGGGCGGCGGCGCTCGGCGTCGGCGCGATCGGCGCCGCGCTGCCACGGCGGCTGTGCGCCGCCCTGACGCTGCAGGCGGTCGGGATCGCCCTGCTCGGCGTGGCGGGCGCGGCCGTCCTGCTGAGCGGCGACGCCGCCGGAGCGGCGTTCACGAGCGACCTCGCGCCCGGGCTGGGCATCGACCCGCTCAGCGGATTCTTCCTGGCGGTGCTCGCGATCACCGCGGTCCCGGCGCTCGTCTTCGCCCGCGCCTACGTACCCGCCGGCCCGGCGCCGCGCGCCGTCGGGGCGCTGACCGCGGCCTTCCTGCTCGCGCTCGCCGGCGTGCTCGTCGCGCGTGACGTGACGACCTTCCTCGCCTCCTGGGAGCTCATGACGCTCGTGCCGGCCGCGGCGATCCTCGCCGCACGCCGGGACGCAGCGGTCCGCGCCGCCGTCTTCGCCTACGTCGCGATGACGCACGTCGGCGGCGCAGGCGTCTGGATCGCGCTGCTGACCCTCGCCGCCCACCGCGCGATCGGCGACCCCGCCGCGCTCGCCGCCGCCGGTGCGGGCGTGCAGACGCTCGTGGCGCTCGCCGCGCTCGTGGGCTTCGGGACCAAGGCCGGCATCGTCCCGCTGCACTCCTGGCTGCCGCGCGCGCATCCGGTCGCGCCGGCGCACCTGTCAGCGCTGATGTCGGGAATGATGATCAAGGTCGCGCTGTACGGCCTCATCCGCGTCGTCTTCGAATGGCTGGGCGCGACGCCGCGATGGCTCGGGGTGACGCTGCTGACGCTCGGCGTGCTCTCCGCGCTCGGCGGCGTGCTGTGGGCCCTCGTCCAGCAGGACCTCAAGCGCCTGCTGGCCTACTGCTCGATCGAGAACGTCGGCGTCGTCCTGCTGGGCCTCGGCGCGTCGCTGCTGTTCGCCGATGCCGGCGAGCGGCTGTGGGCGGCGATCGCGTTCGCGGCGGCGCTGCTGCACATCGCCAATCACGCGATCTTCAAGGTGCTGCTGTTCCTCGCGGCGGGGGCGCTGGAGCGCGCCGTCGGCGCGCTGGACCTCGATCGCATGGGCGGGCTGCTGCGCCGCATGCCCCAGACCGGCGCCGCATTCCTCGTCGGCGCGATGGCGATCGCGGGCCTGCCGCCACTCAACGGCTTCGCGTCGGAGTGGCTGACGCTGCAGTCGCTCGCGCATCTGGGGTTCGGCGGTCCGCTGGGCATCGCGCTGACCGGCGCCGTCGGGCTCGCCGCGCTCGCGATGACGGCTGCGCTCGCGCTGCTGTGCTTCGTGAAGGTCGTCGGCCTCGTGCTGCTCGGCCCGCCCCGCAGTGCTGCGGCGGCGGCGGCCGTCGAGGCGCCCGCCGCGATGCGCGCGGGCATGCTCGCGCTGGCCGGGCTCTGCATCGTGCTCGGAGTCCTGCCGGGGCTCGTCCTCCCGCCACTCGCCGCCCTCGCCCCAGGCGGCGATCGCGTGCCGCTGGGCCACCATGCCGGGCTCCTGCTGCCGGGGACCGGGAGCTTCCCCGGGCTCGCCCTCGCCGTCGCGCTCCTCGTGCTCACCGCCGCGCTCGTCGCGCTGCGCGGCACGCGGCGGGCGGCGCCCCAGCCCACCTGGCTGTGCGGCCAGCGCTGGACGCCGCAGCTGAACTGGACCTCCGCGGGCTTCACGAAGCCGCTGCGCCTCGTGCTCGACTCCGTCCTGCGCCCGCGGCGCGAGCTCGAGGTCGTGTACGACCGCGGGACGGCGCAGGCGATCCGGTACTCCGCCCACGTCCCGGCGCTCGCCGAGACGCTGCTCTACGACCCGACCGTGCGCGCCGGGCTGCGAGCGGCGGCGCTCACGCGGCGCCTGCAGACCGGCAACGTGCGCACGTACGCGGCCTACCTCCTCGCGCTCGTGGGCGGGCTGCTCGTGCTCGTCGCCAGCGGGGCGCTGGGATGACCGCGGCGAACGCCGCCGCCGGCGTGCTGCAGGTCGCCGCGGTCGGGATCGCGCCGTTGCTGCCGGGGACGATCCAGACCGTCAAGGCTCGCCTGCAGGGCCGCCGCGGGCCCTCGCCGCTGCAGCCCTACCGCGCGCTGCGACGCCTGTGGGGCAAGAGCGCGGTCGACCCCGAGGGCACGACCGCGGTCTACCGGCTGGCGCCGCCGGTCGTGGCGGCCTGCTTGCTGTCGGCGCTCGCGATCGTGCCCGTGGCCGGCGGCGCGGGCGGCTGGGGCCTCGGTCACGACGCGCTCGTGCTCGCCGGGCTGCTGGCGCTCGCGCGCTTCGCGATCGTCGCTGCGAGCTGGGACAGCGCGAGCGGCTTCGCGCTCATGGGGGCCGCGCGCGAGCTGATGTTCGCGGTGTTCGGGGAGGCGCTGCTCGTCCTCGCGCTGCTGCTCGCGGCGCTCCCCGCGCAGAGCACCGATCTCGTCGCGATGGCCGACGCGGCGGCGGGGACGGCGATCTGGGCCGCCCCCGCACACTGGTGCGCGGCGCTCGCGTTCGCGCTCGTGATCCTCGTCGAGACCGGCCGCCAGCCCGTCGACAACCCCGACACGCACCTCGAGCTGACGATGATCCACGAGGGTCCGCTGCTGGAGTACGCCGGGCGCGACCTCGCCTACCTGCAGTGGGCGGCCGCCGCCCGTCATTGGGTCGTGCTCGTGCTCGGCGCCGAGCTCTTCCTGCCCCATGGCGACGGGTTCGCCGGGCGCGTCGGCGTCCTGACGCTGACGCTCGCCGCGCTCTGCCTGCTGCTGGCGGCGGGGGAGACGGTGCAGGCGAAGATGCGCATCCTGCGCGTGCCGTCGCTCATCGGCCTGGCGTGCGTCGTGGCGCTCGCCGGGGCGGGCTCCTGGATCGCGGGCGTGGGCGTGTGACCGGCGCGCTCGTCATCGCGATCCTCGTGCTGGGCGTCGGCGTCATCGCCGTGCGGCGGCGCTCGGTCGCGATCGCGCTCGTCGCGGCGCAGTCGCTCGCGCTCGGCGTCGGCGCGCTGCAGCTCGCCGAGGGCCGGTCGGGCGACTATCTCGTGGCGGCCTTCGTCCTCGTCGCGAAGGCGATCGTGCTGCCGGCGCTGCTGCTCCTGCTGATCCGGCGCACGCCCGAGCGCGGCCCCGTCGCCGCGGCGGCCGGCCCGCTCGTGCGGCTGGCGGGCGGCTGCGGCCTCGTGCTGGCGGCGATCGCGCTCGTCCCGCCGCTCGGTCTCGGCGACGCGCGCCCCGAGCGGGCCTCCGTCGCGCTCCTGCTCGTCGGCATCGCGATCGTCGTCGCGCGCCGGCCCGCGTTCTTTCAGCTGCTCGGGCTGATCGTCGCCGAGAACGGCCTCTCGCTGCTGGCCGTCTCGGTCCCCGGTGGGCTGTCGTACGTCATCGAGCTGGGAGCGCTGTTCGATCTCGTGCTCGTCGTCAGCGTCGCGGCCGCGTTCGCGCAGCGCATCCACCTCGAGCTCGGGACCGGCGACACCGAGCTGCTGCGGGGCCTGCGTGACTGAGCTCGTCCCGACGCTCGCCTGGGTCGTGCCCGCGCTGCCGTGCTTCGCGGCGCTGCTGGTCCTCATGGCGCGCACGCCCCGTCAGGCGGACCGGATCAGCGCCGCCTGCGCGCCGGTCGTCGCCGCCGCCGCGCTGGCGCTCGCGGGGATCGCGCTCGGCCGCGGTGGCGCCGCGCCCCTGCGCGGGACGTGGTACCTCGTCGACGGCGCGAGCGGCGTCTTCGTCGCCGTGATCGCCGTCGTCGGGTGCGCGAGCGCGCTCGTCTCACGCGAGTACCTGCGCCACGCAGGGCGCAGCTGGATGCGCGCGGCGCGCTCGCGCGTCTGGTACTACGCTGCGCTGTACGCCTTCTGGGCCGCGCTGCTGGCGGTGCCGATCGTCGGCAACCTCGGGCTCACGTGGCTGCTCGTCGAGGCCACGACCGCGACGTCGGCGCTGCTCGTGGCCTTCAGCGGGCGCCGCGACGCGCTCGAGGCCGGCTGGAAGTACCTCGTGCTGACGACGCTTGGGCTGTCGGTCGCGCTCATGGGGATCGTCGTGCTGGCGATCGCCCAGGCCGGCAGCGGCCACGACGGCATCCACGCGCTGGACTGGCATGCGCTCGAGCGCGACGCCGCCCGGCTGCCACATGAGGCGACGCTCGTCGCGTTCGTGCTCATCCTCGGCGGCATGGCGACGAAGATCGGCTGGGCGCCGGTGCACAACTGGCTCCCCGACGCCCACAGCGAGGCGCCCGCGCCGGTCAGCGCGCTGCTGTCGGCCGCGCTGCTGCCGACGGTCCTGCTCGTCGCGTGGCGCGTGAAGGCGACCCTCGACGTCGCGGTCGGAGGCGGCACCGCCGGCGCGCTGTTCATCGCCTTCGGGCTGGCGTCGATCATCGTGGCGGTCCCGTTCCTCTGGCGGTCACTGCCCTGGAAGCGCCTGCTGGCGTACTCGAGCCTGGAGCACATGGGCGTCCTCGCGCTCGGGATCGGCATCGGCCACCCGCTCGCGATCGCGGGCGTCGTGCTGCACGTCGCCGGCCACGCGCTCGCCAAGTCGCTCGGGTTCTACGCCGCCGTGCGGCTCGTGCGCCTCGATCCGGCCGCGGCGGAACACGCCGCCACCGGGGTCGCGGCACGCAGTCCCACGACGGCGCTCGCGATGGGCGTCTCGCTGGTCGCCCTCGCCGGGCTCCCGCCGTCGCCGCTGTTCGTCTCGGAGCTGCTGATCGTGCTCGGCGCGGTGGCGGCCGGGCAGACGGCGGTGGCCGTCGTCGCGGTCGTGGCGCTCGCCCTCGGCTTCCTCGGGCTGTTGCACGCGCTGCTGGAGAGCGTCCTGAGCGAGCCCGGCAAGCCGCGCCGGCGCACGCCGTCGCCGCGCAGCGAGCGCCCGACGGCGGTCCTCACCGGCGTGCTGGGCGGAGGCCTGCTCGCCCTGTGCGCCGCGGCCGCGCTGCTGCCGGGGTCAGACCTCGTGGCGGCGCTGGCGCGGGGGGCGCTGTGAGGATCGAGCGCGTCGCGGCCGCCGGCTGGCATGACGCGATCGCGGGCGCGCTCGATGGCGGCGCCCGCTTCGCCGGGGCGTGGGCGGGCGGCGATGACGCCAGGACGCCGGACTGGCACGCGGTCCTCGCGGGGCCCGCCGGGCCGCGCGTCCTCGCCTGTCAGGCCGTGGACGGCGCCGTCGACACGATCGCCGACATCTGCCCCGCCGCCGACTGGGACGAGCGCGAGGCGCACGACCTCCAGGGCCTGCGCTTCGGCGGCCGCGCCCCGATGCGCGCGCTCGCCGCGCACCCGGCCGCGCCCGAGGCGTGGACGACGCCCGTGAGCGGCGGCGGCGTGCACCAGGTCGCCGTCGGCCCGGTCCATGCCGGGGTCATCGAGTCCGGCCATTTCCGCTTGCACGTCGTCGGCGAGCGGATCCTCGCGCTGGACACGCGGTTGTTCTACAAGCATCGCGGCCTCGAGCGCGCTGCCGAGGGGCAGACCGCCGCAGCCGGGCTGGCCCATGCGCAGCGCGCCTGCGCGGCCTGCGCGGTGACGAACACCGTCGCCTACGCGCAGGCGGTCGAGCACGCGACCGGGATGTGGCCCGATCGCGCGCTGCGCGTCGCGCGGACGCTCGCGCTCGAGCTCGAGCGCCTCTACAACCACCTGCACGACATCGGGGCGATCTGCGCGGGCGTCGGCTTCGCCCCGGGATCGATGGCCTTCGCCGCGCTGAAGGAGCGCGCCCAGCGCGTCAACGCCGCCGTCGGCGGTCACCGCTTCCTGTTCGGCACCGTCGCGGTCGGAGGCGCTGCGCTCGCGCTCGACGCCGCTGCCGCGAGCGTCGCCCGCGCGCACATCCGCGAGCTGCGCGAGGACTCCGCGGCCGCGTGGCGCGAGCTCGGGTTCGCCGGGTCGCTGCAGGCGCGCCTCGACGGCATCGGCGTGCTGGCCCACGACGACGCCGTGCGCCTGGGGGCCGTCGGTCCCGCGGCCCGCGCCTCGGGCGTGCGCGACGACCTTCGCTGCGACAGCCCGCGCCTGGCCTACGAGGGCTTCGCCGCCGTGCGGCCGGCGCCGAGTGCGGGCGACGTCCAAGCCCGCCTGCGGTTGCGCGCCGCCGAGCTCGAGACGACCTACGACATCCTCGACGAGCTGCTCGCCGGCCCCGTGCAGCCCGGGCAGGTGGTCGTCGCCCGCGACGGCGCCGAGGTTGGGATCGGGCGCGTCGAGAGCCCGCGCGGCGCGACGACGTGCGCGGTGACGCTCCGTCACGGGCGGGTCGCGCGCCTGCACCTGCGCACCGGCTCCTACGCGAACTGGCCGGCGCTCGCGCATGCCGCGGCGGCGAACCTGCTCGGGGACTTCCCGCTCATCAACAAGAGCTTCGAGCTCTGCTACGCCTGCGTGGATCGCTGACGATGTTCGTCCTCCTGCACCGGCTCGCCGCGATCCGCCACGGCTGCGACCTGCCCCGCGGCGCGCCGCGCTCGCTCGCGCTGCGCCACGTCGACGCGGGCTCCTGCAACGGCTGCGAGCACGAGCTGGGGGCCGTGAGCAACCCGTACTACGACCTGCAGCGCTTCGGGCTGGACATCGTCGCGTCACCGCGACACGCCGACGTCCTGCTCGTCACGGGCGCGGTCACGACGCGGATGGCCACGGCGCTGCGCATCGCCTACGACGCGATGCCCGAGCCGCGGCTCGTGGCCGCGCTCGGCGACTGCGCCCTGGGCTGCGGCCTGCTCGGCGACCCGGAGCAGCTGGCCGGCCCGCTCGAGCGGCTGCTCCCCGTCGACATCCGGATCCCCGGCTGCCCGCCGGCGCCGCAGGTGATCGCCGACGCCCTCCTGGCCGGGCTCGAGGCGCTCGCAAGCTAGCCTCGTCGGTCGTGAAGACCGCGACATCGCAGGGAATCGTCGCCGCCGGCCATCCGCTCACCGCGGAGGCCGGCGCGCGCGTGCTGCGCGACGGCGGCAACGCCGTCGACGCGGCCGTCGCGGCGATGCTCATGTCCTGGGTCACCGAGCCGCTGCTCACCGGCCCAGGCGCCGGGGGCTACATGCTCGTCGCGGGCGCCGGCGAGGAGCCGGTGCTGCTGGACTTCTTCGTCGCCGCCCCCGGCTACGGCGCGACGTCGGCCGAGCGGGCGGAGCTCGTGCCCGTCGAGGTCGACTTCGCCGGCGACGCGCTCCAGACCTTCCATGTCGGCGCCTCCTCCTGCGGGACCTTCGGCAACCCCGCCGGGATCGACGCGGCGATGCACCGCTGGGGGACGCAGGAGCTCGCCGCGCTCGCCGCCCCCGCCGTGACGCTCGCCCGCGACGGCGTCATCCTCAACGCGCAGCAGACCGAGGTCATCCACCTGCTCGAGGCGATCCTGCGCTCGACCCCCGACGTCGAGCGCCTGTATGCGCCCGAGGGGCCATTGCACATCGAAGGCGACCTCATGCGCAGCCCCGAGCTCGGCGACACGATCGAGCGCCTCGGCGCCGAGGGCGCCGCGCCGTTCTACACAGGCGACATCGCCGCCGCCGTGGTGGCGACCGTCGCGGCCGGTGGCGGCGTCCTGACCGCCGAGGACCTGGCGCGCTACGAGGCGATCCCGCGCGAGCCGCTGCACGTCGGCTACCGCGGGCGCGACGTGCTGACGAACCCGCCGCCGTCGGCCGGCGGCATCCTGCTGGCGATCTCGCTGGCGCAGCTCGCGCAGGTGCCGTCACCGCCGCCGCTGCCGGTCATCGTGCGGGCGATGGAGGCCGCCCAGGCCGAGCGCACCCCGGAGTTCGTCGAGGGCCTCGCCGAGCCCGGCTTCGCGGCGCGGATGCTCGGATCGCGGATGGGCTCGACGACGCACATCTCGGTCCTCGACGCCGACGGCCGCGCCTGCGCGGTGACGTGCACGAACGGCGAGGGCTCGGGCATCGTCGTGCCCGGCACCGGGATCCAGCTCAACAACATCATGGGCGAGGCCGACCTCAACCCGCTCGGCTTCCACCACGCGCCCCCCGGCCGCCGGATGCCCTCGATGATGTCGCCGACGATCGTCATGAGCGGCGGCGACGTCCAGGTCGCGCTCGGCGCCTCGGGCTCCAACCGGATCCGCTCGGCGCTGCTGCAGACGATCGTGGCGTTCGTCGACCACGACCTCGACGCGGCCGCTGCGCTCGCGGCGCCGCGGGTGCACTTCGAGCACGACCGCATCTACGCCGAGCCCGGCACGGCGCTCGACGGGTTGCGCTACGACCCCTACGAGGTACAGCACTTCCGCGCGCAGAACATGTACTTCGGCGGCGTCCAGGCCGTCAGCCGCGACCCGCACAGCGGCGCGCTGGACGGCGCCGGCGACCCGCGCCGCGGCGGCGTCGCGGTGGCCGCGTGAGCCGGCGCGCGCTCGCCGGCGGGGCGTGCGCGCTGGCGCTGGCGATCGCGCTGGGCGCCTGCGGGACCCCGTCCCCCGACCTCTTCGTCGTGCACCGCACCGGCACGGTCCCGGGGGCGAAGCTCGACCTGCTCGTCTCCGACCAGTCGGCGACCTGCAACAAGGACAAGCCGCGCGAGCTCTCGAGCGCCCAGATCATCACCGCGCGCGACATCCTCAAGGACCTCCTGGAGTTCCAGCACGGCAACGCCACCGTGCCGCCGGCGCCGCCGGCGCAGATCTTCCGCTTCTCCCTGCGCGACGAGCAGGGCACGCTGCGCTGGGGCGACACGACGCAGCGCCCGTCGATCCTCCCCCGCATCACGCAGTTCACCCGCGACCTCGCGATCGGGTTGTGCGGGCTGCAGCGCTGAGCAGGGAGCAACCCCACCGCGCGACCGCAGGCGCTGCTATTTGATGTGCAGACTGATCCCCAGCAGCAGCAGCGGCCAGAGCGCCACGGCGAGCACCGCCGAGAGGAGCGGCTTGAGCTTGTCGGCGTGCGTGAAGTAGTGATGTGATGACGCAACGATGAGGCCTACCACCGCGTAGATGAGACTGCCGATTCCCGACCTCATGCTTGGCTCGCTTCCGTGTCTAGTGCTGCGCTCATCCACGACCTGCCCGTCGGGGCGCGCGCGTAAGCACGGCGCTGTCGCCGTGTCGTCCTCGGCCTCACGATCATCGGCATTGCGCTCGGTCCTGCCGGCATCAAGCTGATCCCCGTCTGCCTCCGACGTACTGCCGAAGCGACGGCGAAGCGAGCAGGGCGGTCGCGAGCGAGCACGTCACCGCGGTGATGACGTCGCCCGTCGCGATCGACCTGATCGTCGCGATGCCCTGGAGGAGGAGCAGCAGTCCCCAGGCCCAGCGCCGGCGAAGGACGAGTGCGACGACCAACGACACGGCGACCGCCGGGACGACGGGCGCCATGTCGCGGTGGCGCCAGAACGAATCGTGCGTGGCCGCGACCACGAACGGATACAGCGTGAGAAGCGCGACCGCAGCGAGAACGGCCCTGGCGTCGAGACGGTCGAGGCGCACCACGCCGCAGTATCCGAGATCAGCCGACCTCGGTCCCGTCTGCGCCGATCTCCCGCAGCACCCGTGCCGGCACGCCGGCGACCAGCGTTCGCGGCGGGACGTCGCGCGTGACGACCGCGCCGGCCGCGACGACGGCGTCCGATCCGACGGTCACGCCCTGCAGGACCATCGCGCCGGCACCGAGCCAGACGTTGCGTTCGATGGCGATCGGCGCGGCCACGATCTGGCGGCGTCGTCGATCCGGATCAAGCGGGTGGCCGGCGGTGAGCAGGCTCACGCGCGGGCCGATCATGACGTCGTCGCCGATCTCGATGCCGCCGATGTCGTAGAGCATGCACGCCTGGTTGACGAAGACGTTGCGGCCGACGCGAATGTTCAGCCCGTGATCGCAGTACAGCGGCGGGATCAGGTGGAAGGCCTCGTCGACGGCGCTGCCGGTCAGCTCGATCCAGGCCTGGCGGATCGCCTCGCGGTCCTCGTAGGGGATGCGGTTGAGCCGCTCCGTCAGCCCGATCGCCCGCCGGACCCTCGCGTAGAGCTCGCGCGACTCCGGGGTGCCACCGTCGATCGAGACCTCGACCTTCATCAACGCCATCTCCTCTCATTCGCCGTGACGGATCACTCAGCGCGCGCTTGGGCGTCGGTGCCGCGACGGCGCGCCCGCGTGGCCGGCGTGACCGGGTCGGCCGCCCGGATCCAGCTGCGCGGCAGCAGCGGGCCGGCCGCGATCGTCGACACGAGGCCGACCAGCGTGAGCGTCGCGTGCAGGCGCGCGTCGATGATGCGCGCGTTGAGCAGCTCCAGCGAGATCGCGATCGTCATGATTCCGCCGCACTGCAGCAGCGCGCCGATCGCGCGCGCGTCGGCGGTCGCGAAGCCGGCGGCGCGCGCCGCGGCATAGGCGACGACGAGCTTGATGGCGATCACGCCCCCCACCAGCGCCAGCGCAGGCGCGAGCGCGTCCGCGTCGAGCTCGCGCAGGTCGGTGCGCAGGGCGGCGAGTCCGAGGAACACCGGCAGCATCACGCGGCGCACGACGACGCCGAGGCAGCGCTCGACGGCGAGCGCCGTGCCGCCGCCCGTGCGGACGGCCACGCCGATCGCGAGCGGCCCGATCAGCAGGCTCGAGAGCAGCGCATCGCCGGCCAGGCCCGAGAGCACCGCGAGCGTGACGGCACCCGCGACACCGACCGCGGGCGCCAGCCCGAAGCTGCGCGAGCGCACGACCGCCAGCACGAGCGCGAGAACGAGCAGCCCGACGCCGGCGCGCAGCGCCACGCGGCCGCCGGCGAGCATGCCGCCGCCGTCGATCGCGACCGCGGCGCCGATCAACGCCAGGCCGGTGACGCACGTCGCGGCGGCGATGACGATCGCGCCGAGCGCGCTGCGCGCCATCGCGCGGTCTTCGAGGACGCGCGCGACGATCGGCACGCCGTTGGCGGCCAGTCCGGCGGCGAGGGCGATGGTGAACGCGCCGTCGCTCACGCCCGCCGGCTTCCAGCCGCCGGCGCCGACGAGCAGCGGCGCGGCGAAGACCGCGAGCAGCACCATCGATCCGATCGTCGCGACCGTGAGCAGCGCGATCGCGCCCGCGCGCTCGCGCATCGGCTCGGGGTCGATCGTGATCCCGACGAGCAGCATGTAGAGGATCAGCCCGAGCCCGCCGACGGCGGTGACGACCGCGACCGCCGCGTCCGGAAACAGATCGGCGATCCGCCCGCCGGCCTGCTGGCCGGGCACGACGCCGGCGATCTGCCCCCCGAGCAGCAGTCCGGCGGCGAAGACGGCGGTCATCTCGCCGGCGATCCGCGGCTGGCCGAGCGACTGCATGACCAGCCCGCCGAGGTACGCGACGGCGGCGATCGCGGCGACGTCGAGCACTGCGAGCAGCCAGTCAGGCGGCACTCGGGGTCCTTGCTCGCCGGCGTGCGCCCGGGATCGGGTCGGCCGATGTCACGCGGTAGATCATCGACGCCCTGCTCCTGTGGCGGCGTCGCGATGCGCGGCACGACGACGCACGGCGCGCGAGTTTACCCAACGCCGACCTCAGAATGCAGGTAGCGTCGCGGACGGCGACAATGTGCGTGATCACACGGGGGCGGGCGAGGTCAGCCCGCAGCACATCACCGTCGGAAGCAGGGGAAACGTAACGACCAGCAGGAGGAGACTGGCATGACAGATTACGATCCGAGGACCGATACGGGGATCCCGACGGAGCCTGTGGGGTCGCTTCCGCGGCCGGCGAAGTTGCAGGCTGCGTATGCCGAGTATGACGAGGGCAAGATCTCCAAGGAGGACC
>DATJEE010000004.1:0-4483 GCA_035496995.1 Solirubrobacteraceae bacterium
GTTGAGCTCACCGCAGAACATCCCGGCGACGCGGCGGTCGGGCGAGAAGCGGTCGATGTCGACGCCGCGGTCCCAGCGCCCGATGCGGTCGGCCGCGATGCCCATGTCGCGCAGGACGTCGTCGGAGGCGGGGCTCGGCGACAGGACGCGGGCGCACTGGCCGTAGAAGGCGCCGATCGCCATCCGCGCGGCAAGCTCGAGGCCCGGGTCCCGCGAGCGCAGGCCCGCGTAGGCGGCGAGCTCGGTGTGGTAGCTGCCGAGGACCGGGACGCCCATCGTCCGGGCGATGACGGCGGCAGCGGCGCCGGCGGGACCGGGCGAGCAGAGGTGGACGAGGTCGTAGCGGCCCTCGGCGAGCGTCTCGACGATCGCCGGGAGGCTCGGCACGCCGACCTGCAGCCCGGCGTAGAACGGGATGTCGATCTCGGCGACGGCGCTGAGCCGGCGGTCGACGTTGTGGTCGGTCCCGACGACCTCGACCTCGAAGCCCGGCACGCCGCGCTCGCGCAGCTCGTCGAGCGTGTGCGTCACGCCGTGCATCCCGCCGACCGCGTCGGCGACGAGCGCGACGCGCAGCGGCTCGCCGTCGCGGTGGGCGAGCTTCGCCTTCTCGCGGCCGAGGAAGGCCGCGGCGGGCGCGTAGGGGATCGCCGCGAGGCAGGCGTCGAACAGCATCTCGGCCGTCGCGACGAGGTCGCCGCTGCCCGGCGTGACCGTCGCGATCTGCTCGACGGCGCGCGCGAGCTTGCGCTCGTGACAGCGCCGCGCGCGGCGAAAGAGGTCGGCGTGGCTGAAGTCCTCGTGCTGGAGGTGGGCGAGCAGCTGCGGCTCGTCGAGGTCGAGTTCGACGGCCGCCAGCCAGGCGCGCAGGAGCGCCCGGGCGTCGTCGGGGCACAGGCCCGTGCCGAGCGCCCCGGCGCGCGCGTCGCCCTCCTTCATGAGCCGCTGGACCATCGTGAAGACGGCCATGGGATTCGGTCCCCGCCCGCCCATCTCCGTGCTGTCGCCGCGGCCGAGCGCCCTGGTCGCGAGGCCCATCGCGGCGTGCGTCCACTTCGCGGCGCTGCCCTGCTCGCCGCGCGCGGTCGCCCGCCCGAGCACGATGTGGTGCAGGAACGCTCGCCAGTCGCGCGCCGCCGGCGTCTCGGTGAACGTCCGGCCGATGTCGACGCCCGCGTGGTCGTCGGTGCCGCCGACGCCGGTGCCGCCGTGCGTCTCGATGTAGACCTGCGCGGGCGAGTTGAGCTCCTGCGCGCGCGAGCCGTTGCGCGTCTCCCAGATCGGGAACAGCTGCGCGAGGCGGCGGCGGTGGCGCGGCGTCAGCGGCGCCTCGACGGCGTAGAAGGGGTGCGCGAGCGCGCAGGCGATCGAGCGGACGCGCAGCTCGTTGGCGACGGCCTCGACGTCGCCGGCGAGCGACTGCAGGCGCTCGTGGTCGTCGGGGGTGATGCCCCAGCAGAGGATGTGGACGGCCTGCGCCTCGCCGCGAAACCAGGCCGTGAGCTCCTCGGAGACGAAGGCGTCGTCGTACCTGGCGGCGAGCTCGAGCGCGCCGTCGATCGTGTCGTGATCGGTGATCGTCACGAAGTCCATGCCGCGGCGCTTGGCGAGCTCGTAGACCTCCTCCGGCGGCGTCGCGCATTCCGGCAGGCCCAGCGCGCGCTGCACGCCGAGCTTGGAGACCACCGAGGCGGTGGAGTGGCAGTGCAGGTCGACCCGGCTGGTCGATGCGGAGGGGGTCATCGGTGCTCCCTTGTCCTGGATCTGGTGGCGGTGACTGACACGCACTTTCCGCTGCAAACGATCGGGTTTCGTGAACGGGTTGGGATCGAGAGGTGTCCTTTGTGTGAACAGGGCGGGGATGCGAGGCACGAGTTGTGGCATCATCTGATGCGGTAATCCATGGGAGGGGTGTGCGCAGATGAGAACGACCCTCGTGCTCGACGATGATCTGCTCGCCGAGGCGCAGCGCCTGACGGGGATGCAGGAGAAGACGCAGCTCGTGCGGGAGGGCCTCAACGCCCTGATCGAGCGCGAGAGCGCGCGTCGGCTTGCCAGGCTCGGTGCCTCAGAGCCCGAGCTGGAGCCGATCCCGCGGCGTCGCGCTGCGGAACGGTGATCCTGGTCGATACGGCGGTCTGGATCGATCACTTCCGCGACGGCGACCCGCGGCTTGTGGCACGTCTGGACCGTGGCGTCGTCCTCGCACATCCGTGGGTGACGGGGGAGCTCGCCCTCGGCCGGATGCGCGACAGGGCGGAGATCCTCCGACTCCTCGGTCAGCTCCCGCAGGCGCCCGTGGCCACCGCGACGGAACTTCTCGCGCTCATCGAGCGCCACGAGTTGTACGGCCTCGGCATCGGCTACGTCGACGCACAACTCCTCGCCGCGACGATGCTGACGGGCGGCGCGACGTTGTGGACGCATGACCGCCGGCTGGCGGCCGCGGCTGAGCACCTCGGCGTCTGCGACACGCCCTGGCCACGTGATCTTCGTGTGAACGCCTGACGGAATCCGGCGTGCGCGGGTGAAGCTCTGTCCCGTGCCGGTTCTCACCGCGACGCTCGGCGACGCCCTCGTGCTCGAACGGGGCGCGCTGCGGGTCGAGATCTCCCACCACCCCTTCGCCGTCCACGTACGCCGCGACGAGCGCCGGCTCGTGCGCGCGCTCGGGCTCTGGGGCGCCGAGGGCGAGATCTGCGACCAGTTCATCCAGTTCACCGAGGGCGTCATCGCCGCGGAGGAGCTCGAGACGCTCGAGCGCGTCGTCGCGCTGCGCCTCGTCGAGCCGCTCGCCGACGGCGTCGAGCTCGCCGTCGGCTGCACGGGCGAGGACTCAAGCCGCCGCCGCGGGCGCCTGCGGATCACACTGCCGGGGCCCGAGACGGTGCTCGTCGAGCTCGAGCTCGACGGCACGCCGCTGCGCCTCGCCGCCGACTGGGACGCCCGCGCCGACGAGCGCTTCGCCGGCCTCGGCGCGCGCCACGCCGCGCGCGTCGACCACGCCGGGCGCGCGATCCAGCTCGGTGCCGACCGCGCCTACACCGGGCCCGACTGCCCCGACGAGATGCTCGCCGTCGGCGGCATCCCGCAGGGCGACTACGCGCCGGCGCCGTGGCTGCAGTCCTCGCGCGGCTACGCCGTCTGGGCGCAGGGGCACGGCAACGGGATGCGCTTCGAGCTCGGCGACGAGCGCACGGTCGTCTCCGCGCGGGCGCGTGCCGGGCCGCTGCGGCTGTGGTTCTTCACCGACCCCTCCCCCGCCGCCCGGCTGCGGCGCTACCTCCACGCGACCGGCCTGCCCGCGCTGCTGCCCGAGTGGGGCTACGGCTTCTGGAAGTCGCGCGACGTCTACGCCCACCAGCGCGAGGTCGAGGACGACTTCCATGGCTGCGCCGACCACGACATCGCGCTCGACGCGCTCGTCCTCGATTCGCCCTGGGAGACGCAGTACAACACCTGGATCCCCAACCCGCACCAGTTCCCGGACTTCACCGGGATGGTGCGCGGGTTCCGCGACGCCGGCGTGCGGACGGTCGTCTGGGTCACGCCGTGGGTGAACATCGAGTCCGAGGACGGCCAGATGCCGCCGGGCAGGGAGTCGCGCGCGCTGCACCGCGCGCCGGCGTCCAACTACGCCGAAGGCGCGGCCCGCGGCCACTACGTGCGCGACGCCGCCGGTGAGTCGTTCGTCGCGAAGTGGTGGATGGGCACCGGCTCGCCGATCGACTTCACGTCGCCGGACGCCGAGCGCTGGTGGCGCGAACAGGCCAAGGGCGCGCTCGAGCTCGGCGTCGAGGGCATCAAGGCCGACGACGGCGAGGGCTACTACTTCCCCGACGACGTCCGCTTCGCCGACGGCTCGACGGGCGCCGAGGCGGCCTGGACCGTCGGCGGGCGCTACCGGCGCTCGATGCAGCGCGCGCTCGACGAGGTCCACCCCGGCCGCGGCGTGCTCTTCGGCCGCAGCGGCTGGAGCGGCCAGCAGGCGACCGGGATGCTCTGGGGCGGCGACCAGGTGTCGGACTTCTGGTCGCTGCGCGTGCTCGTCGCGGCGACGATCTCCGCGGCCGCGTCGGGCTTCTCGAACTGGTCGCACGACGTCGGCGGCTACCTCGGCCACCGGCTCATCGAGCGCTGCCCCGCCGAGCTGCTCGTGCGCTGGGTCCAGCTCGGCTGCTTCACGCCGCTCATGCAGGCCCACGGGCGCCAGGTCCAGGAGCCGTGGACCTACGACGAGCGCACGCTCGGGCTCTACCGCGCCTACGTCCTGCTGCACGAGCAGCTCGTCCCCTACGTCCGCGCCGCCGCGGCGACGGCGGCGCGCTGCGGGCTGCCGGTCATCCGGCCGCTGTCGCTCATCGACCCCGCCGACGACCGCGGCTGGGCGATCGCCGACGCGTTCGGCTACGGCCCGGCGCTGTGGGTCGCGCCGGTGCTCGACGAGGGCGCGCGCTCGCGCGAGGTCGCGCTGCCGCGCGGG
>DATJEE010000005.1:0-25527 GCA_035496995.1 Solirubrobacteraceae bacterium
CGCCCGGGGGCGCGAGCGCGACGGCGCCGCTGCCGAGGGCGGGCAGGGCGGGCGCGCTGGTCGTCACCCAGTCGGTCGGGGCCTGCAGGACGAAGCCGTCGCCGCTCGCGCTCGCGAGGCTCGTCGACTTGCCGCCGGAGATCCCGATGACGAACGCGACGATCGCGGCGAGGACCGCCCCGCCGGCGATCGCGCCGACCGGCAGCCCGCGCTGCGGCGGCTCGGGCTCGGCCGCGGGCCGCGCGACGGGCTTGGCGACCGGCGTCGGGGCGACGCCGACCGGCGCGGGCGCCGCGCGCTGCGGCGCGGGCGTCACGGCGCGCCTGACGGGGGCCGGCGCCGAGGGCGGCGTCACGACCGCGGCCGCGCCCGCGTCGACGCCCTCCGCGGCAAGCTGCTCGTGCAGCGCCGCCGGCGCGTGGTAGGTCTCGAAGCTCGGGTTCGCAGGTGCCGCCGCGGCCGGGGTCGCGCGCGCCGCGGGGCGCAGCGGCTTGGGGCCCTGCGGCGGGATGTCGGCGAGGTCGATCCACGAGCCGGGCGTGATCGTCGCGTCGCGGCGCCACAGCGGCCCGACGAACTCGAGGATCGCCTCCTCGAAGGTCTCCCATGCCTCGGCGGCGTCGGCGGGCCGCTCCTCGGGGTCCTTCGCCGTCATCCGCGCGACCCACAGCGCCACGGACTCGGGGATCAGCGGGTCGGTCTCGCGCACGTCGGGCACCGGGTCGTTGACCTGGTGCAGGAGCAGGGCGACCTGCGAGCCGTCGGTGAACGGCAGGCGCCCGGTGAGCATCTCGTACGTCATGCAGCCGACGGAGTAGAGGTCCGAGGCGGGGGAGACGTCGCGCGCCATCGCCTGCTCGGGCGACATGTACTCCGGCGTGCCGACGGTCATGCCCTCCGACGTCAGGCCCTGCTGCCCGCTCGCCGCCGCCTTCGCGATGCCGAAGTCGGCGACCTTCACGTGCCCGTCCGCCGTGATGAGCGCGTTCTCGGGCTTGAGGTCGCGGTGGACGATCTGGTTGCGGCCCGCGTAGCCGACGGCCGCCAGCAGATCCTCGAGCACGCGCCCGATCGTCGGCAGCGCCAGCTCCCCGATGAGCGGGCGCAGCGAGCCGCCCTCGATGAGCTCCATCGCGATGAAGGGGACGCCGTCGTCGTGGAAGTACTCGTAGACCGTGACGATGTTCTGGTGGTTCAGCGAGCCGGCGACGCGCGACTCGCGCAGGAAGCGCTCCGCGAACGCCGGGTCGCTCGCGTTGAGGCCGGCGAGCTCCTTCAGCGCGACGAGCCGGCCGAGATCGCGCTGGCGGGCGAGGTGCACGACCGCCATGCCGCCCCGGCCGAGCTCCCGGATGACGTCGTAGCTGTCGAGCGACATGCGTTCAGGCCTGCGCCTTCACCTGGCCCGGGAAGGCGACGATGAGCGACGACGGCGGCACGCCGCTCGTCACGCCGTTGATGCCGCCGAGCAGCACGGGCTTGCCGCCGACGAGGACCTTCGGGTTCATGCCGACCATCGGGATCGGGATCTCGCTGGCGACGACGAGGCAGGGCGCCGTCGCCGGGGTCGGCGGTTGCGCGCAGCCGACGATCGGCGAGCCGACGAGGTCGCCGACGCAGAGGACGGGCTGGCCGCCGCAGAGGACCTTCACCTGCTTCGGGATGAGCGTGACCTGCCCGCCGTGGGCGCACATGATCTTGGCGGCGGTGGTGAGGATCGGGGGCATCGGCTGCTCCGGCCACCGTAGTCCCGCCGGGGTGCGCGGCAACGGTCCGATCGGGCCGATTTCCGGGCACCGCGAAGCGCGCAGCGCGCAGCGCGGGCGCGGTCAGTCGGTGACGGCGTCGGCGTCGCGGACCGCCGGCGCCGGGCGCGACGCGGTGGCGGCGCCGCCAGGCTTCGGCTTCGCCGCGGGCGGCGGCGTCGGCGTGCGGCCGCGGCCCGTGAGCCCGCCGGTGAGCGTGTCCTGTGCCCAGCGCTCGCTGAAGCCCGCGCCGAAGGCGATGACGCAGAGGAAGAAGAAGCGCTTCGTCTCGTGCTCGGGGGGCAGCTTGAAGATCTCGACGAAGCCGCTCGTCAGCGCGAAGTACGACAACAGGCCGAAGATCGAGCCGATGAGCGGCCGCAGCCCGCCGAGGAAGAGCGTGTAGCCGCGGGCGACGTCGACGTCGAGCGCGAACGAGCCGCTGTTGACCCGGGCGATGACGCTCACGACCGCGCCGAGCGCCCCGGCGACGAGGCAGCCGACGATCGTCGCGTCCTCGATGCTCTCGTTGGACTGCAGGATGCCGCCCGCGACGAGGTACAGCAGCGCGAGCCCCCCGATGCCGAGCACCATGCCGGCGAAGTAGACGAGCTGCGCGTCGCCGTTGGCGGCCTGGCGGTAGTCGTGGCGCAGGACCTCGAGCGTGTGCAGCTCGGCGGCGATCGCGGCCTTGTGCTCGGCGGCGCTGCGGTTGTCGCCCTTGGCGTCGATGAGCGCGAGCAGATGACAGGCCGACGACATGACGAGCTGGATGCAGATCCGGCGGCTGCGCCCGCGCAGGACCTCGCAGGCGCGGATCGCGAGCTCGTCGCACTGGTGCAGCGCGCGGGCGATCTCGGGCTCGTCCTTCGTCGCCCAGTCGCTGACGCGGTGGAACTTCGGCGAGACGGAGAGCAGGCGCCGCATCCAGCCGGTCTCCGGCCGCCCGGCCGTCAGCGCGACCGCGCTCTCGACGTCCGCGCACCAGTAGGCGCTGACGAGCTCCCCGTGCTCGTGCTCGAAGCGCGCGAGCGTCTCCTGGTAGGTCTGGTGCAGCGCGTCGCGCTCCTCCTCGGTGGCGCGCGACCCGGGGTTGACGCTCTGGCGCCAGCGGAAGTGGACCCGGACGAGGTCGGGGAACGAGACGCGCCGCGCGGGCGGGGCGTGGTGGGGGCTCTTCTGATCGGCCATGGCTACCTCCGGCCACGCGATCATTCCACGGGGGTGCGGACCGCGGCGCAAGCGAGGATGCAGTGCACGGGCTCGGCTCGGCGAGACGTGCGCGCGCCGGCCGGATACCGTGCGCCGGTGCACCCATGCTGACCGCCGCGGCGCTCGCCGCCGCCCTCGCCGCGCACGCGCCGATCGTCGTGCACGACTCGCGCGAGCGCTTCCCGCTGACGTCGGTGGCCTCGGCGCCGGTCCGCGTGCCCGGCCTGGACCGCGACCGCCGGCCCGCCGTCTACGGGCGGATCGCGCCCTCCGATCGCGGCGGCGCGTGGCTGCAGTACTGGTTCTTCTATCGCGGCCAGGACCAGGATCGCGGCATCGTGCGCACCGGCCGGCACGCGGGCGACTGGGAGATGGTCCAGTACCTCGTCGACGACGCGGCGCGGCCCGTGCAGGCCGTCTACGCGCAGCACTCGGGCGCCGAGCGCTGCGGCATGCAGACGGTGCAGACGCGCGGCGGGCACCCGGTCGTCTACGCCGCCCACGGCTCGCACGCGTCCTACCTGCGCGCCGGCATCCGCGACCGCACGTGGCCGGACCCCAACGACGAGAACGACGGCCGCGGGCTCGTCGTCCGCGCGCGACTCGTGCGGATCACCGCGACGTCGCCGGCGTGGATGCGCTGGCCGGGGCGCTGGGGCGGCGCCCGCGCGCGCTGGTGGGTGCCGGGCGAGCAGACGTCGCCCGCCGGCCCGGCCTTCCAGGAGCAGGGACGCTGGAGCGACCCCGACGGCTGGGCGCGCGCGGCCCGCAGCTGCCGCGCGGCCTGCGACGAGCTCGGCGAGTGCGACTGGCGCGAGAGCGTCGTCGGCGGCGGCGCGGCCGTTGCGGCGACGGGCGTCGCCGCCGCCGCGTGGCGCCGGCGGCGGCGGCGCGCGGGTCTGCGCCTCTGACGTCAGGGTCGGCGGGCGCGGCGCCGCCGTGCTCAGGCGGGCGTGCAGGGCACGGCGATGTCGCGCACGCGGTCGGCGCCGCCCACGCGGACGGTCAGCCGCACGACCCATGCACCGCTGCACGTCTTCGGGTTGGTGACCAGGTTGTACGTCACGCGGTGCTTGACCTTGCGTCGCACCGTGACGCGCTTGCCCTTGCGGGTCACGCGGACGCGCTTGGTCGTCGTCTTCGTGACCTTGCGGCGGGCACCGAGGTCGAGCGTCAGCGAGCTCAGCGTGAGGGTCACGCCGGGGACCGCCGGCACGGCGGCCGCGATGCCCTCGAGGCGCAGCTCGTAGCCGATCGGGCCGGTCGCGGGCGCCAGCAGCCGCGTGCGCACGGCACGCGAGAGGCCCGCGCCGCTGATCAGCACGACGGCGCTCGCCACGTCGCCCGGCTGGACCGGGTCGGCGAGGAACACGTCGAGGGTCGCCGGGATGTCCTGGTTGATGAGGCCGCTGGCATGCACGATCGCCTGGCCTTTCCCGATGCGGCTCTCGGCCGGGCACGCACCGCTCGTCAGCGCGGCGCCCGTGCAGCTCACGGCGACGGAGCGCACGTCGAGCTTGAACCCGCGCTGGATGCCGAGCGCGATCGACTCCGGCAGCGCGCCCGCGAGCTCGGGCGCGGTGCCGCCGACCTCGACGTGCACGAGCGACCCGGCGCCGGGCGTGTTCGGCGTCAGGCCGCCGGTGATCGTCGTGTCCTGCGCGCGCGCGGAGCCGGCGAGCACGAGGATGAACGCGGCGGCCGTCGTGATCGTGATCCTGCGCATTCGATCCTCCCCCGTGGTTGCCGGACCGGTCGGCCCCGAGCAGGGAGATTCTGACGGCGGCGGTCGCGTTCTGCAGCCGAATCGGACGGCGTCAGCTCAGCGGGCCCGCGCGCGGGCGATGTTGAGCCCCCCGAAGCCGTCCGGCCGGCGCAGGCGCGCGCGCAGGTCCGCCAGCACGAGCGCGCGCGGGCGCGGCGGCAGCGCCTCGAGCGCCGGCAGCGCATCGGCGCTGAGGCCCGCGAGGTAGGCGGTGTCCAGCGGGCGCCCGCTCGCCGCGCGGTCGACCGCCCGCGCGGCGATGCGCCCGTCGGGGTTGCTGAGGGAGAAGACGAGGACGCCCGCGAGGCTCAGCGTCGTCGCCAGCCGCGGCAGCCGGTGCGCGAGCGCCGGGCTCGCCCCCGCGGCGAGGACGAGCACGAACAGCGCTGCGAGCCACGCGACGACGGCGTGCCCGGCGTAGCGCACGCGGGTGAACCCGTAGGCCTGCTCGACGAGGTCCAGGCGGTGGTGCGCGCTGAGCAGGACGACGAGCGTCAGGACGCAGAGCGCGCCCAGCAGCGCGCGCACCGTGCGGTCGCGGCGGCGGGCGGCGACCGCGACGACCGCGAGCGTCAGCGCCGCGACGACGAGCAGCAGGCCGAAGCCCTGGCGCGCGTAGTCGCCGTAGCCGAGCCCCGTTGTCGCCTGGACGTACGCCGCGCCGCCGAACAGGACGCGCAGCTGCACGGCGACGAAGGTCGCGAACAGCGCGACGAGCGCGCCGAGCGCGATGACGAGCTCGGTGCGCCCGGGAACCCGGCCGGGCGCGCGGGGGCCCGCCTCGGCCGGGCGGCGCGGCGCCCCCGCCCGCGCCAGCGCCCCGCCGAGGGCGAGGAAGACGACGGCGAGCACGAGCCGCCAGAGCAGTCCGGCGGCGTCGAGGTCGTCGGGGAACGCCTGGCCGAGGACGTCGGCGAACGCGCTGTCGGCCGTCGCGAAGAGCACACCGAAGGTCGCCGTCAGCGCGAGCGCGAGGCCGGCGCCGCGCAGCACCGGCCGCAGCTGCCCGCGCGGTCGCCCGCTCCCGACCCGCCGGCCGACGGCGCGCGCC
Source organism: Solirubrobacteraceae bacterium (assembly GCA_035496995.1). GTDB lineage: Bacteria > Actinomycetota > Thermoleophilia > Solirubrobacterales > Solirubrobacteraceae > CADCVQ01. The sequence continues at coordinate 5,774 of DATJEE010000005.1, forward strand.
ACGAGGACCGCCCCGGCGTCGAGGCGCAGCGGCGCGACGAGGGCGCGCCGCACGGCCGGCCAGGCCGCCGTCCCGCCGACCGCGGCGGCCGCCGCCACGAGCGCGGCGCCGACGGCGACGGCGACGACCCAGCCGGCGTCGCGCAGGACCGGCTGCAGCGCGAGCGCCACGGCGATCGCCGTGAGGACGGGGGAGACGCGCCGGCGCGCGCCGCGCACGCCCGCCGCGATCGCGAGCAGGAGCGCGAGCGACAGGCCGAGCCCGGGGCGCTCGCCGGCGACGGCGATCGCGGCGAGCACGGCGGCGGCGACGGCACAGGCGAGCGCGGACTTGGACAGGGGCATGGGAGGACCTCCCGGGATCGGGGACGTGTGGAGAAGCGAGCGGGGCGCAGCGGCGCTAGGGCAGGTCGACGACCATGCGACAGCCGTGCGGGACGACGGGCTCGGCGCGGATCGCGCCGCCGTGCAGCTCGACGATGGAGCGGGCGATGGCGAGGCCCAGGCCCGAGCCGGCGACCGAGCGCGAGCGGTCGCTGCGGGCGAAGCGGTCGAACACGCGCGCGGCCTCGCCGGCCGCGAGGCCGCGGCCGCCGTCCTCGACCTCCAGGCGCACGCCGCCGCCGGCCGTCGCGGCGGCGCGCACGACGACCGGGCAGCCCGGGGCGTGGCGGTGCGCGTTGTCGACGAGGTTCGCGACGACCTGGCGCAGCCGGTCGCGGTCGCCGTCGACGCGCAGGCCGGCGGGGATCTCGATCGCGGCCCCGGCGCAGCCGTCGGCGAGCTCGGCGACGGGGAACGAGCGCCGCTGCAGGCGGGTCGCGCCGGCCTCGAGCGCCGAGAGGTCGAGCATCTGATCGGCGAGCGCGCCGAGCCGCTCGACCTGCGCGAGCAGCGCCGGCAGGTCGGCCTCCTCGACGCCGTCGACGGCGTTCTCCAGCGAGGCGCGCAGGGCGCTGATCGGCGTGCGCAGCTCGTGCGCGGCGTCGGCGACGAGGTCGCGGCGGGCGCGGTCGAGCGTCTCGAGCTCGGCCGCCATCGCGTTGAAGGCGACGGCGAGCTGGCCGACCTCGTCGCGGGCCGACGTCGCAACGCGCTGGCCGTGCTCGCCGCGCGCCATCGCCTCGGCGGCGCGCGCCATCGCGCGCAGCGGCGAGGTCATGCCGCGCGCGACGACCTGCACCGACGCGAGCGACACTGCGAGCGCGACGAGCGCGCCCCAACGCAGCGCCAGCCCGAGCTGCGCGGCGACGAGCATCGTCGCGAGCGTCACGACGATCGCGAGACCGATGACGAACCCGAGCTTGAGCTTCAGCGACGGCAGGCGGTTGAGCGGGCTCATTCCGCGCTCCCGAGCGCGTAGCCGTGACCCTGGACCGTGCGCACGATCCCCGGCCCGGCCTTGCGCCGCAGGCCGGCGACGTGCGAGTCGACGGTCCGGGTGGAGCCCGCGTCGCGCCAGTCCCAGACGCGCTGCAGCAGCTCGTCGCGCGTGAACGCGCGCTCGGGCCGGCCGGCGAGCGTCGCGAGCAGGTCGAACTCCGTCGGGGTCAGGCGGATCTCCTCGTCGCCGCGCAGCAGCCGCCGGCCGTCGAGGTCGAGCGTCACCGCGCCGAGCACGATGACCGCCGCGGCGTGCGGCGCTCCGGCGCGGGCGGCGCGGCGCAGGATCGCGTGGACGCGGGCGACGAGCTCGCGTGGGCTGAAGGGCTTGGTGACGTAGTCGTCGGCGCCGATCCCGAGCCCGACGGTCGGCCTGGATGCGCCGGCAGGCCTCGATGCCGTCGAAGCCCGGCAGCATCCAGTCCAGGACGACGAGGTCGGGGGCGATCCGGCGGCAGAGCTCGACGCCGTCGGGCCCGCTGCCGGCGATCTCGACGCGAAAGCCCTCCGCCCGCAGCCGGGCCGCGACGGCGCCCGCGATCCGCTCCTCGTCCTCCACCACCGCGATCGTCGTCACCTGCATCGACGGCGATGCTACGGCGGGGACGGTGCCGGTCGGGTCAGGAGGATGTGCAGATCCTGTGCAGGCGGTCGTCAGTTCACCCGCGCCGCGAGGTCCTTCGGCAGCTTGCGCGCATCGGGGTGCCCAGTGCTGCTCTCATACTGCGCGCCGAGGCCGCCGCCGAAGATCGGGTGGTTGCAGTTGCGGTAGCGCAGCCACTGCGGGTCACGCCCGAACCCCGCCGCATCGATGGGGTATTCGGCGCCGGCAGCCTCGCGCGGTTCGCCCGTGACCCGGCGGTGCTTGACACAGACCGGGACGACCGTCCGCGAGCAGTCCGATCTGCCCGCGTGACAGCCGGTCAGCACGACGAGGTAGATGCCGCGAGCGGACGCGGGCGGGACCGGCAGCGCGGCCCGCCAGGTGTCGGTCCACACGCTCTCCTGCTGGTAGCTGCCGTCTGCCCCGTTGGAGCGCAGGTCGCTGCTGGAGCGCCGCAGCCGCGCGGCGACGGAGGTCCCGAGCAGCCCGACGCGCAGCTCGCGGAAGACGTGCTTGGAGGCGGCCTGCTCGTCGTCGCGCGAGGCGAAGACGGTGTTGACCTCGACGGTCAGGACGAGCCGGTCCGCCCGCGGCTTGGCCGACACGATCGTCCCGGTGCCGAGGTAGGGCGCGAACTCCGGGCCGACCGGCTTCAGCCCGTTGCAGCCGGCCAGCAGGCCCGCGGCCACCGCCAGCGTGATGGCGCGCGCACGCACGCCAGGAGCCTACGCCGCCAGCGCCTCCGCCTCCGCGCGCGCCGGCGCCGCCTCGCGCGCTGCCGGCGGGCGGTTGCGCAGCAACACGAGCGCTGCGAGCGCGCCCGCGAGGCACAGCGCCGCGCCGATCTCGAACGCGACGGCGAAGCCGTCCGTCAGCGCCAGCGGGCCGGCGACGGACGCGAGCAGCTCGGCGTGCGTGTGCGACGACGCGATCGTGCTCAGCACGGCCAGCCCGAGCGCCCCGCCGACGAGCCGCGAGGTGTTCAGCAGCGCCGACGCGAGGCCGCTCTGGGCTGCCGGGACGCCTTGCGTCGCCGCGATCGTCGCGGGCACGAGCGCGAGGCCCATGCCGAGGCACGAAAGGACGCCGCCGGGGAGCACGACGGCCGCATAGGACGCGCCGGGCGCCACCTGGGACAGGATGGCGAGCCCCGCCGTCGCCGAGGCCATCCCGGCGACGGCCGCCGTCCGGACGCCGAAGCGCGCGACGAGTCGTGGCGCGATGCGCGAGCCGAGGAAGACGCTGCCGGTCATCGGCAGGAACGCGATGCCGGCCTCGAGCGCGTCGGCGCCGCGCACCTGCTGAAGGAAGAGCGTCACGAAGTAGAACGTCGCGAAGAGCGCCGCGTACAGGAGGAACACGACGAGGTTCGCCGCGCGCAGCTGTGAGCGGCGGAAGATCGCCAGCGGCACGAGCGGCACGCGCGCGACGAACTGCTCGACGAGGGCGAACCCCGCGAGCAGTACGACGCCCACCGCGAGCGGTGCGAGCACGCCGGCCGAGCCCCAGCCGAGCGTGTCGCTGCGGACGATGCCGTACGTCACGCCGACGAGGCCGGCGGTCACGAGCGTCGCGCCGAGCACGTCGAAGTGCCGGCGGCCGGCCGGCAGCACGCCCGCGGGGATGAAGCGCAGGCCGAGGACGATCGTGAGCAGGCCGAGCGGGGCGTTGATCGCGAAGATCGCGGGCCAGCCGAGCGTCTGCGTCAGGATGCCGCCGAGCAGCGCGCCCGAGGACGCCCCGACGGCCGCCATCGTGACCCACATCCCGAGCGCGCGGTTGCGCTCCGGGCCCTCGGCGAAGGACGTCGTGATGATCGAGAGCGTCGCGGGCGACATGACCGCGCCCGCGAGGCCCTGCACGGCGCGGGCGCCGATGAGCAGCCCGCGCGAGCTCGCGACGGCGCACAGCAGCGACGACAGCGCGAAGGCCGCGGTGCCGAGCAGCAGCACGCGGCGGCGGCCGAGCAGGTCGGCGGCCCGGCCGCCGAGCATGAGGAAGCCGGCGAAGGTCAGCGTGTACGCGTTGACGACCCATTGCAGGCCGGCGCTCGAGAAGCCGAGGTCGTCGTGGATCGCCGGCAGGGCGACGTTCACGATCGCGACGTCGAGGATGACCATGAACTGCGCGAGGCAGACGACGAGCAGCAGCGCGTTCGCGCGGACGGAGGACGGGATGAAGGAGGTTGCGTTCACGCAGGCATCGTGCAACCATCCGTAGCCGGGTACAAGAGAGGCATTTATCCTGGTACAAAACACACCCCCCGACGGCACCGGCGCCCATACCGACGAGCGGCGCCGCGACGAGCTCGCGCACTTCCTGCGCGCCCGCCGGGCCGCGCTGCTGCCCGAGGACGTCGGGCTGCCGAGCGGCGGGCGCCGGCGCACCCCCGGCCTGCGCCGCGAGGAGGTCGCGACGCTCGCCGGGGTCGGGACGACGTGGTACACGTGGCTCGAGCAGGGCCGCGACGTCCGGGCGTCGCTCGACGTCCTCGAGGCGCTCGCGCGGGCGCTGCGCCTGACTCCCGCCGAGCGCGGGCACCTCATCCTGCTCGGCCGCGGCGAGCAGGGCCCGGCCTGCCGCCCGCCCGCGGAGAAGGCCTCGGCGACGCTCATCCGCCTCGTCGCGCACCTCGGCCCGAACCCCGCCTACATCCTCGGCCGCCGCTGGGACTACCTCGCCTGGAACGACGCCGCGCGCGCCGTGTTCTGCTGGGACCCGGGCCCCGATCCGTCGAGTCGCAACCACATCTGGCAGACGTTCATGGACCCGCTGCGGCGCGAGCTCATGCCCGACTGGGAGCGCGGCGCGCGGCGTCTCGTCGCGAAGTTCCGCGCCGACAGCGCCCGCCACATCGGCGACCCGGCGTTCGAGCGCCTCATCGAGTCGCTGCGCGCGGCGAGCCCCGAGTTCCGGCGCTGGTGGGAGCGCCACGAGGTCGCGACGCTCGGCGAGGGCCGCAAGGAGCTCCTGCACCCCGTCGCCGGCCGGCTCGTCTTCGAGCATGCCGCCTTCCGCCACGAGCTCTCGCCCGATCAGCGCCTCGTGCTCTACTCGCCGCGCGCCGACGAGGACACGCCCGCGAAGCTCGCCCGGCTGCTGGAGCCGGCGGCCGCCGTCTCCGGCTGAGCCCGCGCCCGGCGCGCAGGACGGGGTCCACTAGCCTCCACGCGATGCGTTTCCTGTTCACGACGCTGCAGTTCCAAGAGACGGAGTTCTACGCCAGGGTGGGGGCGCAACTGCGCTCGCGCGGCCACGAGGTCGCGCACGTCTGCTTCTCGCGGCGGGGCACGACGACGCTGCGCAGGCGCGGCGAGCGGGCCTGGTGTCTGCCGGATGCGATGGCCGCGCTGGGGAGGATCGACGTCGAGGCCGAGGCCCGCCGGATCGAGGAGGCCTATGCGCTGCCGTCGCTGCGGTCGGTGTACCGGATCGACTGGCCCTGCGCGGGCAGGCCGGAGGCGTGGTGCAGCGAGCGCACGGTGCGCCACTTCATGGCGCTCGAGCGGATTCTCGACGAGACCGCGCCGGACGTGCTCGTGCCGGAGGTCGGCAACGAGACGATGCGCCAGGCGACCCACCGGATCGGTGTCGCCCGCGCGATTCCGGTGCTGTTTCTGTTCTACACGATCTTCCCCAACCCGCTGCGGCTCTACGTCGACACGCTGCACGCCCCGATCACGGACCCCGGCCGGCTGCCCGAGATCGACGCGGGCGAACGCCAGGAGGTGGAGGACTTCATCGCCCGCTTCACGGCCGCGGCCAAGCCGATCCGCGACTACCGCGTGTCGCGCGTGACCCCGGCGACGCTGCGCGCGTTCGCGCGCCACGTCGCGGTCTCGAGCACCGTCGACCGCGACAACGAGTACCTGCGCCCGATGCGCTTCGTGACGCAGTGGGCGCGGCTGACGGCGACCGCCCGCCTGGCGCGGGTCCTGTACGAGCCGGTCCGCTTCCAGCGCCCGTTCGTCTACTTCCCGCTGCACGTCACCGACGACTACAAGATCCGCGGCGTGATCCCGCACTGCGAGGACCAGGCCTCGCTCGTCGAGCAGGTCTCCGACGCGCTCCCGGCGGGATACGACCTCGTCATCAAGGAGCACCCGATGTCGATCGGCCGCAACGGCCTCGGGATGCTGCGCCGCCTCGTCAAGCGCGAGAACGTCCGCCTCGTCGAGCCGTGGACGAGCTCGCATGAGCTCATCCGCGCGTCCTGCGGCGTCGCCGTGATCGGATCGACGGTCGGCCTGGAGGCGCTGCTGTACGCACGCCCGGTGCTGACGCTCGGCCGGCCGTTCTACGCCGGCTTCGGCGTCACGCTGGACGTCGACTCGTTCAGCGAGATCACCGAGAAGGTCCCGGCGCTGCTGCAGTTTCGCCCCGACCGCGAGACGATCCTGCGCTTCCTCGCGGCCGCGATGCGCGCCTGCTACCCCGGGGTCCCCGGCGGCGTCGACTCCTCCGACGCCAACGCGGCGACGCTCGCGGCGTCACTTGAGTCGGCCGGCGAGCGCGAGGTCCGCGCTCGCGCGCCCGCCCCGGCGTCGTCCGCCTGACGCGCGCGGGCGGGGTCAGTGATCGTCGAGGCCCGAGTCGACGTTCTCCAGCGCCGCCTCGAGCTCCTCGATCACGAGCCGCTTGCGCGTCTCGCCGACGGTGTCGCGCGGCAGCTGCGGGAGCTTGAAGGTCGTGATGCCGAAATGGCCGGCGAGCTCGGCCTGCGCGGCGTCGTACGCCGCGCGCGCACGCTCCCAGTCGTTGCCGCGGCCGTTGAGCTGCAGCCGTTCGCCGCTGTAGTGCAGCGTCACGCGCGCATCGTCCTCGTCGATGTGCGAGACGATGATCTCCATCGACAGGACGCGCTTGCGCTGCAGGTGCTCGCGCGCCTCCTCGAACGTGTCGACGGTGAACGGATCGAACTCCTCGTCGAAGACGACCTCGCACAACGCCGGATCCAGCGGTCCGGCCTCGATGGCCGCGCGGGCGGCGCTGAAGATCACGTCGACATCTCTCCAGCCGCACCAGCGCTCGCTGAGCTCAAAGGTGCCCACGGCCAGAGGATAAGCCCTCGTGGCCGCGACGAAAACCCCTCGTCGAGCAGGACCCGCCGTCAGGCCACGCGCGCGGGCACGACGGCCTGCCGGCGGCGCCGCGCGCGGTGCGCCGAGAGGCTGACGACGTTCGCCCGACGGTCCTGCGCGCTCGGCGCCCGGCCCGCGAACTCCCTGATGAACGTGTCCAGGACGACCGGCTCGATGGCCCGGGGGATCTCGGTGACGATCGGGGTGAGCATGGGCATGAGCATGCTCCCGCGTGCGGGCCGCGCCCATGGTGCAGCCCCGCATCTCGGGGTGCGGGTAACCCCCCCGATCGGTCGGTGTTTGCGCGGCGCGCGAGGCTTGACGAAGATGCTGCTGGGCGATGTCGCCAAGAGACCTCGCGAGGAAGGAGAACGGATGAGCCAGGAGGAGAAGACCTTCACAGGGCAGTGCTACTGCGGCGCTGTCACGATCGAGGTCACGGGCGATGCGGCGGGCGCCGGCTACTGCCATTGCGCCGCGTGCCGGAGCTGGTCTGCCGGCCCGGTCAACGCATTCACGCTCTGGACGAACGATGCGGTCACGGTGACCCAGGGCGAGGACAAGATCGGCGAGTACAACGCCAACGAGCGCAGCTACCGGCAGTGGTGCACGGTCTGTGGCGGCCACCTGCTGACGCGGCACCCGCAGTGGGGTCTGATCGACGTCTACGCGGCGACGATCCCCGAGTTTCCGTTCGAACCCGGGGTGCACGTCAACTACGAGTCGACCGTGCTGCCGATGAAGGACGGCCTCCCCAAGCTCAAGGACTTCCCCGCGGAGCTGGGCGGCACCGGCGAGGCGATCGCCGAGTAGCCACGCGACCGCCGGGCGCGGCGCCGTCGACCGTCAGCGCTGTGGCCGGCGGCGGTGCCTGCGCAGGTGCTCGGCTCCGGCGGCGGACACCGACACGAGCGCGCCGCGTCCCGGCACATGCTGGCGCGCGATGAAGCCTCGATCGTTGGCGTCTTCCCACACGGGCAGGCGCGGACACGACGTCCGCCACGCCTCGAGCACCTCGTCGTAGCGACGCGGGCCTGGGCCGATCCACTCGAGCAGATCGAGGATCAGTGCGTCGACCGTGTCGGACACCGGGGGCCGTGGATTGGCGTTACGGGCTGTTGTGATCACGACGCGCCTTCGAGCACGCTGGTGGTTCGCCGTACGCAGAGTACCTCGCGTCTTCGGCACGATCGGCGGTCACGCGCAGATCCTCGAGCATCCCCTGTGTAGCCTCGTGCCGTGAGACGAAGCGGACTCATCGCCGCCGCCCTCCTGGTGAGCCTTGGGAGCGCTGCGCCCGCGCAGGCCGACGTCCTCGTCAACGCGCCGTCGCAGTCGATCGCGTGCGGCGGCCAGATCAAGACCGGCGTCTGGTACCAGTCCTACTCCGGCGGCCCGCGCGGCGCCACGATCACCATCAGGTCGATCGGCGGGCAGACGCTGAACCGCCGCCGCGTCGTCGCGCAGGACGTCTGGCGGTACTTCTATTACACGCCGCGTTGCGGGCGCCGCTATCGCGTGCAGTACCTCGTGCCCGGCGGCAAGGTGAACTTCGTCGTCCGCGTCCGGCGCTGACGCCTGCCGCTCAGCCCGGGTACGGCGGCGCTTCGCCCCACCCCCACCGGGGCACGGGCGCGTGCTCGGCGACGGCGGCGCCCGGCTGCGAGTTGTGCAGCGCCAGCCGGGTGCCCCACTCGACGTAGGCGACGAACGCCGAGCGGAACTCCGGGTCGTCCGGGAGGCCGGCGTCGTCGGCCGCGAGGCTCATGAGCGACGCGAACCGGAAGCGCTGCTCGCCGGTGATCCCGAGGTCGCGGTGCTTGCCGAGCATGTGCTCGTAGCCGCCGAGCTCGGCCGTGTAGCGCGCCGGGCCGCCGAAGACCTCGATCCACCATGCGACGACGTGCTCGCGATGCTCGCTGCTCACCCCGCCGGGGAACAGCGGCGACAGCAGCGGGTCGGCCTCGACGCGGTCGTAGAACGCGCCGATCAGACGCGCGAACGCCTCCGCGCCGCCCGCCCACTCATACAGCGTGGCTGTCATTCGTCGGCGTCGGCGTCGGGGCCGGTGCTGGGCATGGCAGGTATCGGGCGAGGATCGAGATTGCGGTCGCCTCGGAGGCTACGGGAGCAGCCGAATGGTCAGCTCGGCTCCGTCGCCCGTCTCCTTCTCCGTGGCGCTCCCGCGGGCGCCGTCGTAGGCGCCTGTTCCCCCGACGACGGCCAGCGGTCGCTGCGTGGAGCCGACGAGACCTGCGAGCGCGATCGTGCCGTCGCGCAGTGCCAGAAGGCTGCTGGCCTGAAGGCTCGCGTGCTCGAAGTTGCTGCCGTCGACGACGACGGCGTGGGCGTAGGACGTGCCGATGCGCGCACCCCCCTTGTGGTCGAGGACGGGGGTGCGGTTGACCAGTTCGTCGCCGGCCGACAGCCGGAATCGGCGGCTCTCCGGGTTCCCGGCCGGCGACCTGGGTGCGTTGTCGACGAGCGTGCTGCGCTCGCGGGCGATGTTCTCGAACAGCGTCACGGTACGCGCGCCGGTCGTCTGGGCGCTGCCGGTCGCGGCAACGGCGGTCACGAAGGCGGCCGCCGCAGCCGCCGCGAGCACAAGGATCTTCATGTCACACCTCCTGGGTCGAATGCCGGTGACGCTACGAACGCCGGGGACTGCGCGCATCGGGCCGCAGGCCGAGATCGGGTCCCGCTCCGGCGTGAGATCGAGCTCGTCCTCGGGGATGAGCCGGAAAGGTCACGATCAACCCTGCGGCCGATGCGGGGCGCCACGAGCTCTCCTACCATCGCTCCGTGAGAACGCTCGCGCCCATCTGGCCGCGGCTGGCACTGTGGGGCCCCCCGGTCGTGCTCGGCGGGGTCGGGCTGTTCGAGATCTGGGTTCAGCCGATCTTCCAGCCGCCCCCGTCATTCCCGGGGCCGGCGGTGGTGCACACCGTCGGCGTGCTCGTGCTCGCCGCGGGGCTCGCGGCGAGAAGACGCGCGCCCGGCGTCGCCTTGGGCGCCGTGCTGGCCGATCTGCTGCTCGAGTGGGCGTACGGGCCCGACGTGGTCTCGCTCACGGCGTTCGCGGGGATGCTCGTCGCGTTCTACTCCGTCGGCGCGCACCGCGAGCTGCGCGGCTCGGCGCTGCGGTTGGGGGCGGGCCTGCTCGTCCTGCTGGCACTCGACGTGGTCGATGTGGCACGCGGCGCCGGGACGGTGCTGGACGCGACCGGTGAGTACCCGTTCGTGCTCGTGGTCTGGGGGGCGGGCGTGGCGGTCCGCAGCATGCGCCAGCGCGCGAGCGTCCTCGAGGACCGGGTCGACCTGCTGGCGCGCGAGCGCGACGAGAAGGCACGCGCCGCGGCGGCGCAGGAGCGCACGCGGATCGCGCGGGAGCTGCACGACGTCGTCGCGCACAGCGTCAGCACGATGGTGCTGCAGACGAGTGGCGCGCGCCAGGTCCTGCGCTCTCATACCGACGAGGCGGACGACGCGATGCGGTCCGTCGAGCTCACCGGCCGCCAGGCGCTGCGCGAGCTGCGGCGGATGCTCGGGATCCTGCGCACCGACGACCGCCCGAGCCTCGACCCCCAACCCGGGGTCGCCGACATCGAGCCGCTCGTGACGCGGATGCGAGCCGCCGGTCTGCCGGTGCAGCTGGAGGTGTCCGGTGCCCCGTCCGGGCTCGCCCCGGGCCTGGACCTCACCGCCTATCGGATCGTCCAGGAGGCGCTCACGAACGTGCTCAAGCACGCCGGTCGCGTCGAGACGAGCGTGCGCGTCACGTTCGACGTCGAGGCCCTGGATCTGACGATCCACAACGCCGGCCCGACCGCGCGACCGATGTCAAACGGCGGCGACCCCGGCCACGGGCTGATCGGCATGCGCGAGCGCGTCGCCCTCTACGACGGCAGCCTGCGCGCCCGGCCCGACGACGACGGCGGCGGCGGGTTCACCGTTCACGCGCGCCTGCCGCTCGAAGGGGAGAGCGCGTGACCATCCGCGTCCTGATCGCCGACGACCAGGCGATGGTCCGGACCGGGCTGTCGCTGATCCTGCGTCCCTACGAGGACATCGAGATCGTCGGCGAGGCAGGCGACGGCCACGAGGCGGTGGAGGCGGCGCGGCGGCTGCGACCCGACGTCGTACTGATGGATGTGCGCATGCCGCGCATGGACGGGATCGAGGCCACCCGCCGGCTGCTGGCGATGGGCCCGCACCGTCCGCGCGTGCTCGTGCTCACCACGTTCGACCTCGACGAATACGTGTACGACGCGCTGCGCGCCGGCGCCGGCGGATTCATGCTCAAGGACGAGCCGCCTGAGCGTCTGCTCGCGGGCATCCGCATCGTCGCGGCCGGCGACGCGCTGCTCGCGCCGACCGTGACCAGACGACTCATCGAGGAGTTCGTCCGCCGCCCGGCGCCCGAGAGCTTCGACGGCTCGGGGCTCGCCGATCTCACGGCGCGCGAGCGCGAGATCCTCGAGCAGCTCGCGCGCGGGCGCTCCAACGCCGAGATCGCCGGCGAGCTCGTCCTCTCCCGCGCGACGGTCAAGACGCACGTCGGAAACATCTTCATGAAGCTCGACCTCCGCGACCGCGCGCAGGCCGTCGTGTTCGCCTATGAGAGCGGGCTCGTGCGAGCCGGCCGGACGAACGAACCCACCGCGGGGGCGTAGGAGCGCGGCCCGCCGCGGTCACTGCCCGACGGCGGCCGGGTCGCAGGCGATCTCGTCCAGCCCGTCGCCGAGCAGCGCGACCGGCACCGACGTGTCGCCGCGCAGCGCCCGCGCGAGCGCTTCGGCCTTCTCGGCCCCCGTCGCGAGCAGCAGCGTGAAGCGAGCCCGGCACAGGACCGGGAGCGTCAGCGTCACGCGCTCCGGCGGCGGTTTCGGGGAGTCGCGCACCGCGACGCAGGGTGCGGCGACGCACGCGAGCTGCGGGAACCCGGGAAACAGCGAGGCCGTGTGGCCGTCCGGGCCCATGCCGAGCAGGACGATGTCGAACACGAGATCGGGGATCTCCTCGACGAGCTGCAGGCCGTACAGCCAGGCGGCGTCCTCGGGCTGCCCGGGCGACGGCAGCGCATGGAGCACCGGCGGCTCGGCGCGCGCGTTGGCGTACAGCGACTCGCGGACCATGCGCGCGTTGGACTCGGGGTCGTCGTCGGGCACGCAGCGCTCGTCGCCGAGCCAGAGATGGACATGGCTCCACGAGCCCTCGATGTCGGCGAGCAGCTCGTACGCGCGCTGCGGCGTGCGCCCGCCCGCGAGCGCGATGTGGACCTCGCGGCCGGCCTTGCGCGCCTCCGCGATCCGCCAGGCGACCTGGTCGGCCGCGTGGCGCGCGACCGCCTCGGCGTCCGCGAAGACGCGCAGCTGCGTCATCGCTCCCGCCGCGTCGAGTCCAGCGGCTGCTGCTCCAGCGCGAGCTGCCGGTCGGCCCGGATGACGTGCATCGCCGCGTTGATCAGCGCGAGGTGCGTGAAGGCCTGCGGGAAGTTGCCGAGGTGGCGGCCCGACAGCGGGTCGAGCTCCTCGCCGTAGAGCAGCAGCGGGCTCGCGTAGGACAGCAGCCGCTCGCAGAGGTCGCGGGCGCGCTGCGTCTCGCCGATCTCGCTCAGCGCGCTGACGAGCCAGAACGAGCAGATCGTGAACGTGCCCTCCTCCTGGGCCCCGAGCCCGTCGTCGGTCTCGTCGACCTTGTAGCGCAGGACGAGGCCGTGGACCGTCAGCTCGCGGTCGATCGCGTTGACGGTGTTGACGATCCGCTCGTCGTCGCTGGGCAGGAAGCGCACGAGCGGGGCGAGCAGGAGCGAGGCGTCCAGCGCCTTCGTCCCGTAGTGCTGCGTCAGCACGCCGCGCTCGTCGACGGCGTGGGCGAGCACGTCGGCGCGGATCTCGTCGGCGGCCGCCTGCCAGCGCGCCGTCTTCTCGGCGTCCTCGCGCAGGCGCGCCAGGCGCGCGCCGCGGTCGGCCGCGACCCAGCACATGATCTTCGACGACGTGAAGTGCTTGGGCTCGCCGCGCACCTCCCAGATGCCGCGGTCGGGCTCGCGCCAGTGCGTCAGCGCCTTCTCGACCTGCTTGCACAGCATCGGCCAGTACGTCTCGCGCAGCCCGTCGCGCGTCTTGGTGTGCAGGTAGAAGGAGTCCAGCGCGCTGCCCCAGACGTCGTGCTGCTGGTGGCGGTAGGCGGCGTTGCCGATCCGGACGGGCTGCGAGTGCTCGTAGCCCTCGAGGTGGTTGAGCTCCTCCTCGTCGAGCTCGCGCTCGCCGCCGATGCCGTACATGACCTGCAGGTCCGCGTCGGCGCAGGCCTCGGCGATGAAGTGGAAGAAGTCGTCGGCCTCCCAGTCGAAGCCGAGCGTGTACAGCGCCCAGAGCATGAACGTCGAGTCGCGCACCCACGAGTAGCGGTAGTCCCAGTTGCGCTCACCGCCGGGCGTCTCGGGCAGCGACGTCGTCGCGGCGGCGCACATCGCGCCCGTCGGCGCGTAGACGAGCCCCTTCAGCGTCAGCGCGCTGCGCTGCAGATGGCGGCGCCAGGGGTGGTCGGGGAACTCACCCTGCGCGATCCACTCGTGCCAGAAGTCGGCGGTCCGCACGAGCCGGCCGTAGGCGTCCTCCCAGGTCTTGGGGCCGGGATGGTCGCTCCAGCTCAGGGCGACGAACGCGCTGTCGCCGTCGTGCATCGTCGTGCGCGCGCGGACGGTCGAGCCCTCGATGCCGAGGCGCAGGTCGCTGTTGAGCGTGAGCTTGAGGTCGTGGCCCGCGAACGTCCCGGTGCACTCCTCGTAGGCCCTGCCGCTGTACTCCCAGGTCGCGGGCGCCCGGCCGTAGTCGTAGATCGGGTCGCACTCCATCGCCACCTGCACCTGGCCGTTGACGCAGCGCATCGTGCGCAGCAGGACGTGCTCGGCGTCGTAGTCCGTCGGCGAGCGCCGGTGCGTGTGCGAGCGCTCGCGGTCGTGGCGCCAGGGGCCGACGAGCAGGACGTCGCGGACGATGAGCCAGCCGGTCTTCGTGCCCCAGGTCGTCTCGAGGATGTTCGTGCCCGGGATGTAGCGCTGGCCGGCCGGCACGCGCGCCTCGGCCGGCGCGAGGGCGAACATGCCGGCGTCGCGGTCGAGGATCGCGCCGAAGAGGCTCGGGCTGTCCATCCGCGGGACGCACATCCACTCGACCTGCCCGCTGGGCGCGACGAGCGCCGTCGCCTCGCAGTCCGAGAGGAAGCCATAGTCGGCGATCTGCGGAAAGGGGCTGGCCGCGAGCGGGACGTTGGCGACCACGTCCCTCATCGCGAGCGACCGCCCGTCGAGTCCTCCCGCACGACGGGCGAGCAATGACGCGCTGTCATGCGAGCATCGCGCGCGCGGCGTCGAGCGCCGGCCCGTAGGTCGGGTCGCGCATGAGCGCGTGGCGGATGCCCTCGCCGAGGATTCCCGGCTCGCCGCGCGAGGCCCCGAGGACTGTCCAGACATGCTCGTAGCTGTCGCCGTTGCGGGCGGGCGCCTCGCGCCGGCGCGCCGTCAGCCCGCCCTCGCCGCGCTCGAGCGCCAGCAGCGTCCCGAGGTCCGAGCGCGTCTCGATCCCGGCGAGGCCGGGGGCGCCCATGTCGTCGACGGGCTCGAGGCGGATCTCGACCTCGCCGCGGCGCGCGCGGGCGCGGCCGCGCATGAGGTTGCCGTGCTGCGTCAGCGCCTCCGGGCGCCAGCCCAGCCGCGAGCACAGCCAGCCGACGAGCAGCAGGGCCGAGACGGCCGAGTCGGCGCGGTGGCGCACGGAGATCTTCGAGAGCGTGTTGAGCTCGGCGCGGCGCGACATCGGGTCGTACGCCGCCGCCAGCCGCTCGCGCCAGGGCGTGCAGCGCAGCCAGGCGAGGTCGACGATCTCCGCGTGTGAGGCGAGCCGGCAGATGCGCAGCAGCGCGGTGGCCGGGTCGGGCTCCTCGACGGCGTCCAGCAGCACGACCTGGGCCAGCGGCATCCCGCTCGCGCGCGCCGTCGTCAGCGCGTCGACGGCCTCGGGGTGCCCATGCGGCGACCAGACCGCGGTGCGCAGGTCCGTGACGACGAGCGGGTCGACGACGGTGTCGAGCGTCGCGAGGTGCTGCTCGCCGACGCTGACGATGATGAGCTCGCGCATGACGGCGAACTCGCCCGCCCGCGGGGAGCTCTCCATCGAGATCGTCGCCTGCGCGTCGATCGTCGTGCGCCCGGGCTCGACGGCGCAGACGACGGTCCGCGACGCGTGGTGGCGCCCGACGCCGCGCAGCCGGTTGGCGATCTCGCCGCTCCACTCCTTGTCGACGATGCAGACGAGGTTCAGCGTCCGCGCGGGGACGCACTGCTCGGTCTGCGCGTGGCACTCGGCGACGAGGTGGCGCAGCGCCTCCTCGATCGTCGACGGCGAGCAATCCTGCGCGCTCCAGACCGCATCGGTCGTCGGGCTCACGGCTAGATCATCCGCCAGCGATCGTCGTCGAGCAGGAGCTGGTCGGCCTCGGGCGGGCCCTGCGAGCCGGAGGGGTACTGCGGCAGCGGGCCGGGGATGTGCGACCAGGCCTGGATGACCGGGTCGATGATGTTCCACTGCGCCTCGACCTCGTCGTTACGGGTGAAGAGCGTCGCGTCGCCGCGCATCGCGTCGATGATGAGCCGCTCGTAGGCCTCCGGCGACTCCGACAGGAACGCCGTGCCGTAGAGGAACTCCATGTTCACCGGGCGGATCGCCATCCGCGTCCCGGGGATCTTCGCCCCGATCGACAGTGACACGCCCTCGTTGGGCTGCACGGTCAGGACGAGCACGTTGGGCTTGATGTCCATCGACGTCTCCGACTGGAACGCCATGTGCGGCACGGGCTTGAGCGTCACGGCGATCTCCGTGACCTTGCGCGCCAGGCGCTTGCCGGTGCGCAGGTAGATCGGCACGCCCGCCCAGCGCCAGTTGTGGACCTCCAGGCGCAGCGCGGCGTAGGTCTCCGTCGTCGAGCCCTCGGGCACGCCCTGCTCGTCGAGATAGGCGGGCACGTCCTGGCCGGCGACGTTGCCGGGCCCGTACTGCGCCCGCACCGCCATCCCCGGGACCTCCTCGGCCGTCGGCGCGCGGATCGCCCGCAGCACCTTGACCTTCTCGTCGCGCACGGGGTCGGCCTCGAAGGCGACCGGGGGCTCCATGCACAGCAGCGACAGGAGCTGGAGCATGTGGTTCTGGACGAGGTCGCGCAGCGCTCCGGCGGTGTCGTAGTAGCCCGCGCGCGTGCCGATGCCGATATCCTCGGCCGCGGTGATCTGCACGTTGTCGATGTAGTTGCGGTTCCACAGCGGCTCGAACATGTTGTTCGCGAAGCGCAGGGCCAGGACGTTCTGGACCGTCTCCTTGCCGAGGTAGTGGTCGATGCGGAAGACCTGCTGCTCCTGGAAGACCGAGAGCACGCGCGCGTTGAGCTCGCGCGCCTCCGCGAGCGAGCGCCCGAAGGGCTTCTCGATGATGACCCGCACCTCGGCGCCGGCCTCGCGCGCGAGCGTGTTGCGGCCGAGCGCGTCGATGATGACCGGGAAGAACATCGGCGCCGTCGAGAGGTAGAAGCAGCGGTTGAGCGTCAGCCCCGCGATCTCGTCGAACTCGCTCAGCGCGTCGCGGATGCCGCCGTAGACGACGTCGTCGTCGAACGAGCCGCTGACGTAGCGGACGTCGGAGAAGAGCTTCTCGAGGACCTTCTCGCGCGGGGCCCGGCGCGAGAACTCGCGCACGGACTCCATCGCCATCTCGCGGAACTCCTCGTCGCTCATCTCCGAGCGGGCGTTGCCGACGAGGGCGAAGCGCTCGGGCAGCGCGCCCTCGTGGGCGAGGTTGTAGAGCGCCGGCAGGAGCTTGCGCTTGGCGAGGTCGCCGGTCGCGCCGAAGATGACGAGCGACGTCGGGTGGACCGGGAGGCGCTCGAGCCCTTCGACGAGCGGGTTGGGCTCGGGCTGCGTCGGCGCCGTCGTCATCCGTCGGCCGACTTGCGGGTCGCGTGGCCGCCGAACTGTGCCCGCAGGGCCGACAGCACGCGGCCGGTGAAGTCGCCGTTGCCGCGGCTGTAGAAGCGCGCGTACAGCGAGGCGGTGATGACGGGCGTCGGGACGTCCTTGGCCATCGCGTCCTCGATCGTCCAGCGGCCCTCGCCGGAGTCGTCGGTGTACGCGCTGAGGCCCGCGAGGTCGTTGCCCTCCTGCTCGAACGCCCGCGCGGCGAGCTCACACAGCCAGGAGCGCACGACCGAGCCCTGGTTCCAGAGGTGCGCGATCTTCGCGTTGTCGAGCTCGAAGTCGCTCTTGTCGAACAGGTCGAAGCCCTCGGCGTAGGCCTGCATCAGCCCGTACTCGATGCCGTTGTGGACCATCTTCACGTAGTGCCCGGCGCCACTGGGGCCGAAGTGTCCCCAGCCGCGCGGGCCGAGCGCCTCGCGGCTGAGCTCGTTCGTCTCGGGCGCGAGGACGTCGAGGATCGGCGCCAGGCGCCTCACCGCCGCGTCGGGGCCGCCGACCATCATGCAGTAGCCGACCTCCAGGCCCCAGACGCCGCCGCTCGTCCCGACGTCGAGGTAGTCGATCCCCGCCTTCTTCAGGGTCTTCGCGCGGGCCATGTCGTCGGTCCACTTCGAGTTGCCGCCGTCGATGATCATGTCGCCCTTGTCCAGCAGCTTGGCGAGCTTGTCGACGGTGTCCTGCGTCGGCGCGCCGGCGGGGACCATGATCCACACCATCCGCGGCGCGTCGAGCTTCTTCACGAGGTTCGCCAGCGAGTTCGCGCCCCGCGCGCCGGTCGCGCCGGCGATCTTCTTGACCGTGTCCTTGTCGCGGTCGAAGGCGACGACGTCGTGGTCGGAGTCGCGCTTGATGCGCGTGACCATGTTGCCGCCCATGCGGCCGAGTCCGACGAATCCGATCTGGCTGCTCAACCCAGCATCTCCTTGATTCGCGCGGCCAGGCCTCGCACCGCTTCGGCGAGGTCGTCGCCTTCGAGCCGCAGGTACTCGGCGCGGCGCCCGCGGCTGCGCAGCGTCTCCAGATCCCCCGCAGCCTGGGCGTTCTTCAGCTCCCGGAAGCCGAACGGCCTGCTCGGGATCGCGACGTCCTCCGGCCCGTCGTGGACGAGCACGAGGAAGCGCCCGGTCGCCGGTCCGCCCTTGTGCAGCTGACCGGTCGAGTGCAGGTAGCGCGGCCCGTAGCCGAACGTCGTCGTCGCGTGGGTCGCGTCGCGGATCGCCGCGCGCAGCTCTGCGACGGCCGTGTCGACCGCGTCGCTCGGCGCGAAGAAGCCGAGCAGCGCGACGTAGTCCGGCGGCCCGGCGTCGGCGAGCAGCGCCCGCAGCGCGTCGTCGTCGGCCTGCTCGGGCGCGGGCGGCTCGCCGCCCGCGGCGATCGCCGCGAGGATCTTGCCGGTCGTGTCCTTGGCGACCTGGACGTCGGGCTGGTCGAACGGGTTGATCCCCAGCGCCCAGCCGGCGACGGCCGTGGCGAACTCCGCGAAGAAGAAGATCCGCCCGAGGTCCTCGGGCCCGCCGGCCGACAGCGTGACCGTCGGCTGGTCGTCGGCCGCGAGCGCCTTGACGGCGTCGTCGAGCGCCTCGCTGGGATCCCCGTTGTCGCGCAGGTAGGAGAAGACGCGGTCGCGCCCGTAGTCCTGCGGCGCGCCGACCGGCTCGTCGGTGACCGGCACGATCCCCTTGCCCGCCTTGCCGAGCGACTCGGCGACGAGCTGCTCGGCCCAGAGGCCGAAGGACGAGATCGGGTCGTCGACGACGAGCGTGAGCTTGTCGCGGCCCTGCAGCGCGAGGGCGGCGAGCGAGATGCCGAGCCAGAGGCCGCTGTTGCCCTCGCTCGAGTACGCGGTGCAGGCCTCGGCGGCGACGCCGGCGCCCTCCAGCAGCGACTCGAGGTCGACGCCCATGAGCGCCGCCGGCACGAGCCCGAAGTACGTCAGCGCGCTGTAGCGCCCGCCGACGTCGGGGTCGTTGAGGAACGTCCGCCGGAAGCCGCGCTCGGCGGCGAGCGCCTCCAGCGACGAGCCCGGGTCGGTGATCGCGACGTACTGCAGGCCGACCGGGCGCACGCTCCAGAAGTGCTCGAAGAGCGAGATCGTCTCGATCGTCCCGCCGGACTTCGTGGAGACGATGAAGATCGTCGTCTCGAGGTCGACCGCCCGCTCCTGGGCGAGCACCGCGCCGGGGTCCGTCGAGTCCAGGACGTGCAGGCGCAGGCGCCCGTGCTGGCGCCCGCCGAAGCTGCGCCGCAGGACCTCCGGCGCGAGGCTCGACCCGCCCATCCCGAGCAGCACCGCGTCGGTGTAGCCGTCGCGGACGGCCTCCTCGGCGAAGGACTCGAGGTCGTCGATCTCCTCGCCGTAGGTCTCGTGCGCGTTGAGCCACCCGAGCCGGTCGGCGACCTCGGCCTGGCCGGCCGGGCCCCACAGCGTGTCGTCCTTGGACCAGATGCGCCGCGGGACGCGCTCGGCCTCGGCGCGCTTGACGAGCTGGTTGATCAGCGGCTCGAGGTCGTCGGGCAGGGAGGAGTCGATCGTCTCCGGGCGGCCGGTGAAGATCGCCTCGCGCTTGGCCTCGATGCCGGCGAGCAGCTTCTCCATCGGCGTGACGAACGCGTCGACGCCCTCCCGCAGGAGCTTGTCGGTCACGTCGTCCATGTCGATC
>DATJEE010000006.1:0-7456 GCA_035496995.1 Solirubrobacteraceae bacterium
GGCACGAGCGCGAGCCAGGCGCGCTGCGGGATACCGCGCGGCCGCGCGGGCGCCGGCGGCGGCACCTCGCGGACCGGCGACGGGACCGTCGGGGCGGCCGGGGGCGGCACGGGCGCCGGAGGCTCGCCGGCGGGCGCGGGCGCGGGAGGCTCGGCGACGGGCGCCGGAGGCTCGGCGGCGGGCGCGCGAGCGGGCGCGGCGACGGGCGTGGGCGCGGGCACGACGTCACGGCGCGACGCGACGGTGCTCACGCGCGCCTCGGGCGGGCGCACGCCCGCGTCCTCGGGTCCCTCCACGGGCCGCGGGAGCGCCATCGCGGCGCGGGTCGGGCGGCTGAAGGCGCGCTCGGCACTGCGCAGGAACGCCGCGGCGCTCGCGGGCCGGTCCTCGGGCGCCTTGGCCATCGCGGCGGCGATGACGGGATCGAGCGCGTCCGGCAGCTCCGGGCGCTGCTCGCTCACGCGCGGCGGGGCCTCGGCGACGTGCGCGTAGAGCACCGCGGCGTCGGACGCCTTCGGGTAGGGGACGATGCCGGTCAGGGCCTCGTACAGCACCGCCCCGAGCGCGTAGATGTCGGTCCGCGACGTCGACTCGCCGCCGCTGATCTGCTCCGGCGCGATGTAGTCGATCGTCCCGACGAACTGTCCCGTGCGCGTCAGCCCGCGCTCGCCGCTGGACTTCGTGAGCCCGAAGTCGGCGAGGAACGCGTGATCGCGCGGCCCGACGAGGATGTTCTGCGGCTTGATGTCGCGATGGATGAGCCCGGCGTCGTGGGCGGCGTCGAGCGCGTCGGCGATCGGGCGCAGGATCCGCAGCGCGCGGCCGGCGTCGAGCTCGCGCCCGAGGATCATGTCCTTCAGCGTCGGCCCGCGGACGAGGCGCATCGCGATGAAGAGGTGGTGCTCCTCCTCGCCGGCCTCGAAGACCGTGACGATGTGCGGGTGGTCGAGGCCCGCCTGGATGAGGCCCTCGCGGCGGAAGCGCTCGCGGAAGGCCTCGTCGGCGCTGACGTCGGCGCCCATGACCTTCAGCGCGACCGTGCGCTGCAGCGAGATCTGCGTCGCCTCGTAGACGACGCCCATGCCGCCCCGCCCGAGCACGCCGTCGATCCGGTAGTTCCCGAGGATCCGTCCTTGGTCGAGCACACGCGGAATGTACCCACCTATGCTCAGCCCCCATGCGCGCGGACGCACAGCCCGGGGGCGTCGGGCCCGGCGACCTCGTCGACGGCTATCGCATCGAGGAGCCGCTCGGCGAGGGCGGCATGGGGCGGGTCTTCCGGGCCGTCCGCGAGGCCGACGGCGAGACCGTGGCGCTGAAGGTCATGAAGCCGGGACCGGCCGGCGACACCGAGCGCATCCGCCGCTTCGTCCGCGAGGCGCGGGCGGCGGCGACGGTCGACCACCGCCATCTCGTCGGCGTCCTGGACTCCGGCGAATGCGCGGGCTGCGCGTACCTCGTCATGCGCTACGTCACCGGTGGCTCGCTCGACGCGCGCATCCGCGACGCCGGGCAGCTCCCGGTCGAGGAGACGATCTCCGTCGTCGGCGACATCGCCGCGGGCATGGACGCGCTGCACCGGGCCGGCGTCGTGCACCGCGACGTCAAGCCCTCCAACGTCATGCTCGACGAGCGCGGGGCGGCGGCGCTGACGGACTTCGGCCTGGCGAAGGGCCGCGACTACTCGGCGCTGACGCGCCAGGGCCAGATGCTCGGCACGCTGGACTACATCGCGCCGGAGATGCTGCGCGGCGCCGACCCGGGGCCGCCGGCCGACATCTACGCGCTCGGCTGCGTGACGTACGAGTGCCTCACGGGCCGCCCGCCGTTCGGGGGCCGGGGCATGTTCGCGATCGGGTTCGCCCATCTCGAGGAGATGCCCGCCGACCCGTGCGCGGCGCGCGACGACCTCCCCGCGGGGGCCGGGGAGTTCGTCCTGCAGGCGCTGATGAAGGACCCGGCGGACCGCCCGCCGACGGCGACGGCCTACGCGACGGTGCTCGCCGCCGCGCTGCGCCCGGGCCGCTCCTAGCCCCGCGTCGGCCGCTCGCGCGGGCGCGTCGTCATGCCCGCCTCGTGGACGACGGCGATCGTGTTGCCGAACTGCAGCCGGTCGCCGCTGGCGAGCGCGCGGACGCCCGCGATGCGCTCGCCGTTGATCCACGTGCCGTTGAGCGAGGACAGATCCTCGATCGCGAGCTCGGCGTCGAGGACGCGGACGACCGCGTGGCGGCGGGAGACCTCCGGGTCGGGGAGGATGATCTCGCAGCCTTCGCGGCCGATGGTGTGACCGGGCGCGAGGGTGATCTCGCGCCCGGTCAGCGGGTGCTGCTCGACGAGCAGGTAGTGCTTCACGTCTCTCCTTTACCAGGCGTAGCCCCAGTAGGTCGTCGCGCACGAGATCCGGCGCGCGGTCGGCGAGTCGTACGTGCAGGCGGTCATGCGGATGCGGAAGTGCGAGGCGCCGGCGCGGCGGGCGACGGAGAACGGGGCCGTCAGGTTCGTCGTGCCGTAGCCGGCGGAGTCGTAGAAGCTCACGCGCGGGCCGGCGTACCAGACGCCGTTGACGTACTGCTGGACCTCGGTCTCGTTCAGCGCGCTGTAGCCGTCGCGGGCGTAGTCGTAGGCGCCGGCGGTCAGCGTGAGGGAGGAGGCGCTCTTGGCGTTGAGGTAGGCGCAGGACTCGGCGCCCGCGTTGTCGAGGTACCAGCGCGCCGTCGAGCACTGATTGCCGCTGTAGACCGCCGCCTGGGAGTCGGCGACGCCCATGCTCAGGGCGGCCGCGAGGGCGAGCGCGGCGACGGTGAGCGCGGCCTTCATACGACGCAGCGGGGATGCGGGGGCGGCGGTGGTGGCGGAGATCATCGGGATTCCTTTCCGTGCGAGGGGCCGGGCGAGTCGCCGGCGTGGACGTAGCTTCGGCCCGCGGCGCGCCCCTGGCCTCACCCCGCGGGATGGACCCGCTCACCCCGAAAAAAGCCCTCGCGTCCACGGGATGTGATCGAATGGCGCGCGTCAGCGGCGCAGGTCACGGAGGGCGGCCGGAGGGCTCACATGAAACCGGGAGACCAGATCGCGGGCTACCGGATCGAGTCGGTGCTCGGCCAGGGCGGCATGGGCACGGTCTACGAGGCGACGCAGCTGTCGCTGAACCGGACGGTCGCGCTGAAGATCCTCTCGGCGCAGCTCGGGGCCGACCCGGTCTTCCGCAAGCGCTTCCGCCGCGAGGGCCACATCCAGGCGGCGATCGACCACCCGCACATCGTCACGGTCTACGAGGCCGGCGAGGTCGAGGAGGGGCTGTTCCTCGCGATGCGGCTCGTCCGCGGCAGCACGCTGAAGGACATGATCATCGGCCGCGACCTCGAGGGCGCGCGCACGCTGCGGCTGCTCAAGCCGATCGCCGACGCGCTCGACACCGCCCACGAGGCCGGGCTGACGCACCGCGACATCAAGCCGCAGAACATCCTCGTCGGGGTCCGCGACCACGCGTTCCTCGCCGACTTCGGTCTCACCCGCAGCGCGACCGAGACCGCGCTGACGCGGACCGGGCAGTTCGTCGGGACGATCGACTACATCTCGCCCGAGCAGATCCGCGGCGAGCAGGCGGGCCCCGCGAGCGACATCTACTCGCTCACGGCCGTGCTGTACGAGTGCCTCGCCGGCGTCGTGCCGTACCCGAAGCCGTCCGATGCCGCCGTGCTCTACGCGCACATGGCCGATCCGGCGCCGCTCGTCACCGACCAGCGCCCCGAGCTGCCGGCCGCGCTCGACGAGGTCATCGCGCGCGGGATGGCGAAGGACCCGGCCGACCGCCAGGCCACGGCGAGCGCGATGATCGCCGACGCCGAACGCGCCTTCGGCAGGCGCGTGCGGGCGGTCATCACGCCGCCCGGGCCGGTCGAGGGGCCCGAGGACATCGGCCTACGCGAGGACGAGGCGCGCGTGCCGACGCAGGAGGGCAGCGTGCCCGCGCCGCCCGCCCCGCCGACGAAGGTCGCGGCGGACGCGCCCGCCCCTCCGCCGAAGGTCGCGGCGGACGCGCCCGCCCCGGCGACGCCGGCGGCGCCGGCCGACGACACGGTCGTGCCCGAGCCCGAGCCGACGAAGGTCGTTGCGCGCGAGCGCACGACCGCCCAGCCGCAGCCGCCGACGGTCGTCGGGACCGGGCGCGCGGCGCGCCCGTCACGGCGGCGCGGGCTCGCCGCGGGCGCGCTGGTCGGCGTCGCGGTCCTCGCGGGCGCCGGCTTCGGCGCCGGCCGCGCGAACCGCGCCGACACCGGCGGGGCGACCCCGGCGCCGCTCGTCGGCTCGGCCTCCAACAGCGACGTGACGGTCGCCATCCCGGCGCAGTGGCGCCGCGCGCAGCGCCCGCCGGCGATCGCCGGGCTCGATCTCGCGAGCGCGATGACGCTCACCGCCGGGGCGCGCGAGGATGCCGGGCTCGTCGTCGGCCGCGTCGGGCGCGCGGGGGCGGGCCTGCTGCCCGTCGCGCTCGCGCAGGCGGCGAAGCCCGCGCCGGGGCTCGCCGATCCGGTGCGCACCCCGCGCCTGCAGGGCTATCGCAACCTCGAGCTGAAGGTGCCGGGCTACGCCGGCGTGCTCGACGTCGTGACGACGCCGACCAGCCGCGGCACGCTCGCGTTCGCGTGCTTCGCGCCCGCCGCCGACGACACGGTTCGCGACACGTGCGCGCGCATCGTGGGGTCGGCGCGGCTCGTGGGGCGGACCGCCGTGCCGGTCGGGACCGACAGCGGCTACGCGCGCCGGCTCAGCGCCGTGCTGACGCGGCTGGACGGCGCGGTCACCGCGCGCCGGCGGGCGCTCGCGCGCGCGAAGACCCGCGGGGGCCAGTCGGACACGGCCGCCGCCCTCGCTCGCGCCTACGCGCGCGCCGCGGCGGGCGTGCGCGGCGCTCGCCCGGCGGCGGCCGCGGCCGGCGCGAACGCGGCGCTCGCCGCCGCGCTGACGCGCACGCGACTCGCCTACGAGCGCATGGGGGAGGCCACGCGATCGGGCGCGGGCGCGCGCTATCGCAGCGCGCGGCGCGCCGTGACGGACGGGGAGACGGCGACGCGGACCGCGCTGGCCGCGCTGGCGCGCGCCGGCTACGGGCCGCGCGGGGGGTGAGCGACTCCACCCCGCGGTGGCCCCGCAGGGCAGCGCGGCGACGGGATGGTGAGCAGGCAACCAACCCGCCCACCGCAAGGAGGCCCGATGTTCCGCTCCGCCGCAGTATCCGCCGTCACCGCCGCCGCCCTGATCGCGCTGCCGTCGCTCGCGCAGGCTTCAGCGCCGGCGTCCCGCGCCCACCACGCGCACAAGACCACGTGCAAGCACGGGTTCCACAAGAAGCACAAGGGCCACCACGTCATCTGCGTGCGCAACCACAGGCACGTCGCGACGCCGGTGCCGCACCCGCTTGCGCCCGCGCCGGCGCCCGACGCCGCGCCGGCTCCGGGACCCGCCCCGGCCGCCCCGGAGGCGACGCCCCCGGCGCCCGCCGGCACGACGGCCGCGAACACGCTGCCGACGGCCGCGGCGCCCGCCGTCGCGCCGGGTCCCGCCGGCCCGCCGACCGGCCAGACGCCGCCCCCGCCGATGGCCCGCACCGCCGCCGTCCGGACGGTCAAGACGGGCGCCGTCGCCGCGCGCGCCGCGCAGTGGTCGACCTGCAGCTACGACGGGACGACGCGCTGGGAGCAGGGCCTCTGGCAGGGCTACCCGTACCTCTGGACGCGCGCGAACATCTTCACGTGCTTCAACACGGTCCAGACCGACCTCTACTACTGGGACGGCTACACCGAGCGCTACTGGACGTCGTGGGAGAACTGCATCCGCGCGATCTACTGCTAGCGCGCGTCAGCCGACGTCGCGGGCCGTGACGGCACCGATCCGCACGGCCCGCTCGACGAGCGCCGACCGCTTCTGGCTGTTGGGCACCTCGTCGAGCCCGAAGGTCGCAAAGAGCGCCTTGAGGTGGGTCTTGATCGAGTCCACGGAGAGGTAGAGCTCGGCCGCGAGCTGCTGGTTGGTCAGCGCTACCGCGAGCGCGTCGCCGGCGAGCACGGGACGGCAGAGCGCCACGAGGACGCGCCGCTGCGCGGGCGTGATCTGGACCGCATCGCTCGCGCTGTCGGCGAGCGCGGTGGCGCCCTGGACGTCGGCCGGCGCGCAGTAGGCGATCAGTGTGTCGCCGACGCGGACGAGGTCGGCGTCGCGCAGCCGGCGCCGGCCGCTGAGCCGGTCGTCGCCGACCCAGGTCCCGTTCGTCGAGAGCCCGTCGTCGAGCACGACCCACTCGCCGCCGACACGCTCGAGCTCGGCGTGCAGGCGCGAGACGCGGGTGTCCCAGGGCAGGGCGATGTCGTTGTCGATCCCGCGGCCGATCGTCAGCCGCCCGGCGCCGGGCTCGAGGATCCGCAGCTGCTGGGGCCCACCGGGCGCGCGCAGGACGAGAAACGGCAGCCCGCGCCGCGCCGCCTCGTTGCGCTCGACGAGCTCGGCGGCGGTCGCGACGTGTGGGGCCAGCGGCGAGTCGGGCATCGCCCGCGAGCGTAGTCGGGTCGTCGCGAGGTCGCCAAACCCGCCCCGATAGAATCGCCGGGGTGAGAGACGAAGCGACTTTTCGCGTCAAGGCGGGCCTTGCGCAGATGCTCCAGGGCGGCGTCATCATGGACGTCGTCGACGCCGAGCAGGCGCGCATCGCCGAGACCGCGGGCGCCGTGGCGGTCATGGCGCTCGAGCGCGTTCCCGCCGACATCCGCCGTGACGGCGGCGTCGCGCGGATGTCCGACCCGGCGATGATCAAGTCGATCCAGGACGCCGTCACGATCCCCGTCATGGCGAAGGCGCGCATCGGCCACATCGCCGAGGCGCAGGTCCTCGAGGCGCTCGAGGTCGACTACATCGACGAGTCCGAGGTCCTGACGCCGGCCGACGAGGACAACCACATCGACAAGTGGGCGTTCTCCGTGCCGTTCGTCTGCGGCGCGACGAACCTCGGCGAGGCGCTGCGGCGCGTCGGCGAGGGCGCGGCGATGATCCGCTCCAAGGGCGAGGCGGGCACCGGCGACGTCGTCGAGGCCGTGCGCCACATGCGTGCGATCCGCTCGGAGATCCGCCGCCTCGGGCTGCTCGACGAGGGCGAGCTCGCGACCGCGGCCAAGCAGCTGCAGGCGCCGCTGGAGCTCGTCCGCGGCGTCGCGCGCGAGGGCGGCCTGCCGGTCGTGCTGTTCTGCGCCGGCGGCATCGCGACGCCCGCCGACGCGTCACTGATGATGCAGCTCGGCGCCGAGGGCCTGTTCGTCGGCTCCGGGATCTTCAAGTCCGCCGATCCCGAGCGGCGGGCCCGGGCGATCGTCGAGGCGACGACGCACTTCGCCGACGCCGCGCGGGTCGCCCGCGCCTCGGAGGGGCTCGGCACGGCGATGGAGTCGCTCGAGTCCAGCACGCT
>DATJEE010000007.1:0-2605 GCA_035496995.1 Solirubrobacteraceae bacterium
CGGCGGGCTGCTCACCATCTCCGACCTGCTGCGCGACGAGGAAGCCTCGGTCCGCGCCGCCACGGCCTACTGGCAGGCCGTCTACCAGCTCCACATCAGCTACGCGAATCTCGAGTTGGCTGCCGGAACCCTCGACGCCTCCTCGCCGGTGGTGAAGCCATGAATCGTCCGCTCTTGTTCCTCCCCCTCCTCGCGCTGCTTCTGCTCGCTGGCTGCGGCGAGAAGAAGACGCCGGCCGCCGCCGCTGAAAAGGTGCGCGACCTCGCCGTGGTGCAGGTCGCGCGCACCACCGTGCCCGACACCATCGACGCCGTCGGCAGCGTGCGTGCCGTGCAGACCGCGCAGCTCTCCGCCGAGATCGTCGCCGGCGTCCGCAGCGTGAACGCGGTCGAGGGCAAGCGCGTGCGTCGCGGCGACGTGCTCATCGTCCTCGACGACGCGCAACCGCGCGCCGCCACCGCCCAGGCCGCCGCCGCCGTCGTCGCGGCGCAGCAGCAGCTCGCCGCCGCCGGCGCCAACGACGCCCTCGCGCAGTCCACCCTCGCGCGTTACCAGTCCATGTACGAGAAGAAGTCGGTCAGCCCGCACGAGATGGACGAGGTTCAGGCGCGCGCCAAGGCGGCCGCCGCCCAGCGCGATGCCGCTGCTGCCGGCCAGGCGCAAGCCGTCGCCGGCGAGGCCCAGTACCGCGCCTTGCTCAGCTACACCCGCATCCGCGCTCCCTTCGACGGCGTCGTCACCGCGAAGAACGTCGACCCGGGCGCCCTCGCCTCTCCCGGCGTCCCGCTCCTCACCGTCGAGGACACGCGCGGCTTCCGCCTCGAAGCGACCGTCGACGAGTCCGATCTCCGCGTCGTGCAGCTCGGCGCCAAGGTCCCGGTCGCGCTCGACGCGCTCGGCGACGAGCTGCAAGGCACGGTCGTGCAGCTCGTTCCCGCCGCCGACCCCGCCAGCCGCAGCTTCCTGGTAAAGATCCAGCTGCCGTCCGACCCGCGCCTCCACTCCGGCCTCTTCGGCCGCGCCCGCTTCCCGCGCGGCCGGCGCGACACCGTCCTCGTCCCGCGCTCGGCCGTGCTCGACCGCGGCCAGCTCCAGGGCGTTTACCTCGTCGGTCCCGACAACCAGATCGCCCTGCGCTTCGTCACCCTCGGCCGGCCCAGCGGCGACCAGGTCGAGGTGCTCTCCGGGCTCTCGGGCGGCGAGCGCCTCGTGGCGGCGCACAGCGGCCGCGACCTCGCCGGAAAGCGGCTGGAGTGACGCGATGAAACACCTCCTCGGCACCGCCGGAAAGATCGCGCACGCCTTCATCGACTCCAAGCTGACGCCGCTGGTCATCGCCGCCGCGCTGCTGGTGGGCGTCTTCGCCGTCTGGCAGACGCCGCGCGAAGAAGAGCCGCAGATCGTCGTTCCCATGCTCGACGTCTTTGTGCAGATGCCCGGCGCCTCCGCCGCCGAGGTCGAGTCGCGCGCCACCGTGCCGATGGAGAAGCTCCTCCGCGAGGTCCCCGGCGTCGAGTACGTCTACTCCATCTCGCAGCCCGGCATGAGCATGGTCATCGTCCGCTTCTACGTCGGCGAGAAGGAAGAGGACGCGATCGTCCGCACCTACAACAAGCTCTACTCCAACTTCGACCGCATCCCGCCCGGCGTCTCGCCCCCGCTCATCAAGGTGCGCTCCATCGACGACGTGCCCATCATGGCGCTCACGCTCTGGGGCAAGGACTACGACGGCGCCGCGCTCCGCCGCATCGCCGGCGAGCTCGAGCACTCGGTCAAGCAGCTCGACGACGTCTCCGAGACCCGGCTGATCGGCGGCCTGCCCCAGAAGGTCCGCGTCGTGCTCGACACCGAGCGCCTCGCCGCCTACGGCCTCGCGCCCGCCCAGGTCGTCGCCGCGCTCCAAGCGGCGAACCAGCAGGCCCAGGCGGGCAGCTTCGCCCGCGACAACCAGGAGATCCGCGTCGACGCCGGCCGCCTGCTCTCCTCGCCCGAGGAGGTCGACCAGATCGTCGTCGGCGTCCACGGCGGCAAGCCCGTCTTCCTGCGCGACGTCCGCCAGCCCGGCGGCCCCCAGGAGCCCGCCGACTACGTCCTGTTCGGCAACGGCAGGGCGGCGGGCGGCGGCGGCGAGTATCCCGCCGTCACCCTCACCATCGCCAAGCGCAAGGGCACCAACGCCAGCGATATCTCGGAGCGCGTGAAGGAAAAGGTGGAACAGCTGCGCGGCCACGTCCTCCCCTCCGACGTGAACCTCACCATCACGCGCAACTACGGCGAGACCGCCAAGCAGAAATCCGACGAGCTCCTCAAGCATCTTCTCCTCGCCACGCTCTCGGTCACCCTGCTCATCGCCTTCGCCCTCGGCTGGCGCGAGTCGGGCGTCGTGCTCGTCGCCATTCCGGTCACCCTCGCGCTCACCCTCGCCATCTTCTATTTTTTCGGCTACACGCTGAACCGCGTCACCCTGTTCGCGCTCATCTTTTCCATCGGCATCCTGGTCGACGACGCCATCGTCGTCGTCGAGAACATCGTTCGCCACTTCCGCCTGCCCGAGAACCACGGCCGCGCTCTCGTCGACGTCGCCGTCGAAGCCGTCGACGAGGTC
>DATJEE010000008.1:0-3936 GCA_035496995.1 Solirubrobacteraceae bacterium
CTCGATCTCCATCACGACGGTGTCCATGTCGAACTGCAGGCGCCCGCAGGTCGGGCAGGCGATGAGGACCGGGCCGCGCTCGCGCAGCTGCAGCGCCTTGAGGATCTCCCAGGCGACCTTGACCTCCTCCTCGGCGTGGAACGTCGAGAGGCTGATGCGGATCGTGTCGCCGATGCCGTCGGCCAGCAGCGTGCCGAGGCCGACGGCGGACTTCAGGCTCCCCGACCACTTCGTCCCGGCCTCGGTGATGCCGAGGTGCAGCGGGTGGTCGATCTTCTCGCTCAGCAGGCGGTTGGAGGCGATCGTGTTGGGGACGTTCGTGGACTTGATCGAGACCTTGAAGTCGTAGAAGTCGAGGCGGTGCATGAGCTCGACGAACTCCGTCGCGGCGGTCGTCAGCGCCTCGACCGGGTTGTCGCGCTCGAGCGCGTGCAGGTGCTTGGGCAGCGAGCCGGAGTTCACGCCGATGCGCATCGGCGTGCCGGCCGCCCGTGCCCGCGCGACGACCTCGGCGACCTTGTCGGGCCCGCCGATGTTGCCGGGGTTCAGGCGGATGCAGTGCGCCCCGGCGTCGATCGCCTTCAGCGCGAGCGTGTGGTTGAAGTGGATGTCGGCGATGACGGGGATCGGCGACTCGACGACGATCGTCTTCAGCGCCTCGACGTCCTCGTCGCGCGGGACCGCGACGCGGACGATGTCGGCGCCCGCCTCGGCGACGCGGTGGATCTGCTCCATCGTCGCCTTGAGGTTGGCGGTCTCGGTCTTCGTCATCGTCTGGACGGCGACCGGTGCGCCGCCGCCGACGGGGACGTTGCCGACCATGATCTGTCGCGAAGAGGCCATGTCCCCATTCTACGGGCGGTATGGTCGGGCGGATGAGCGGCTACACGATCGCAACGGCCGGCGAGGTCCCCGACGTGCTCGGCGACTACCCCGGCGAGATGCGGATGTTCACCGAGCAGATCGGCGCCCAGCAGGTCGCCTTCACGTTCCGGCGGATGCCCGCCCAGACCGGCGGCAAGGGCAGTTACGGCCACGCCCACCGCACGCAGGAGGAGATCTACTTCGTCATCTCCGGGACCCTGCAGTTCAAGCTCGGCGACGAGGTCGTCGACGTCGGCCCTCAGACAGCGGTGCGGGTCGCCCCGGCGGTCGTTCGCTCGGTGTGGAACGAGGGCCCCGACGACGTCGAGCTCGTCATCTGCTCGGTCCGCCTGGAGGACCAGGAGAACGAGCACGAGCTGCACGACGGCTTCTGGCCGGTGTAGGCCGGCCGCCGCCGCCGCGCATGCAGTTCGTCTTCGGCTACGGCTCGCTGGCCGCCGACCTCGCCGGCGGGCACCGCGCGCGGCTGCGCGGCT
Source organism: Solirubrobacteraceae bacterium (assembly GCA_035496995.1). Taxonomy (GTDB): domain Bacteria; phylum Actinomycetota; class Thermoleophilia; order Solirubrobacterales; family Solirubrobacteraceae; genus CADCVQ01. The sequence continues at coordinate 1,362 of DATJEE010000008.1, forward strand.
GGCGGCGCCACTGGGGCGTGGCGATGGACAACAGCGACGACGTCGCCGGCTACAAGCACTACCGGCTGCGCTGCGACGGCAGCCGCCCGGCGGTCTGCGTCGCGTTTCTCGACATCGCGCGCGACGCGCGCGCCCACACGACCGGGCTCTGCGTCCCGGTGCAGGCCGAGGACCTGCCGGCGATCGACCGGCGCGAGCGCAACTACGACCGCGTCGACGTGACGGCAGCCGTCGAGGACGCCCCGGGGACGGTGTGGACCTACGTCGGCGACGAGCAGGGCCGCGAGCGGCTGCGCCGCGCCCGCGACGCCGGGCGCGCCGTCGTGAGCCATGACTACCTCGAGCGCACGCGCGCCGCGTTCGCGGCGCTCGGCGCCGCCGCGCTGGCGGAGTTCGAGCGCACCGCGGTCGTCGAAGGCATCCCGGTGTGGGAGCTCGAGCGCCGCGACCACGGCTAGCGCACGCCGAAGCCCTCGCCGCTCGTGAGCCGGCCGATGTCGTTGGAGAGCCCGATGTAGAACAGGAAGATCACGAGCATGAAGCCGACGATGCCCATCTTCTCCATGACGCTGAAGGGGATCGGGCGGCCGCGGACCTTCTCCGCGAGCGCCCAGAAGATGTGCCCGCCGTCGAGCGGCAGGAACGGGAACAGGTTGATGATCCCGAGCGAGAGCGAGATGAGCGCGAGGACGGAGAAGGCCTGGACCGTGTCGAACTCGAACGACTGGCGGGTCGCCTCGTAGGAGCCGACGACGCCGGAGACGTCGTTGCGGGCCTTGCTGTCGTAGAACAGCCGGACGATGCGGTCGACCGTCGTCTTCGTGACATTCCACATGCCCGTGACGGCGAGCGACGCGGACTCCCCGGACCCGACGTCGACCTTCTGGCCGAAGGCGAAGCCGACGAGCATGCGCTTCGCGCCCTTGTCGTAGCGCGGCCGCACCTCGAGCGCCAGACGCCGCCCGTCGCGCAGGACGACGAGCCGCACGGGCGTCGCCGCGACGCAGCCGTCGACGAGCTTTCCGGCACAGCGGTGCGCGTCGATCTTCGTGCGCAGCGCGAGCGCGCGGGCGTCGATCTGCGCCTTGCTCAGCGCCGGCTCGTAGCCGCGCACGCCGTCGACGGAGAGGATCTTGTCGCCCGGCCGCAGGACCTGGGCCGCGGGCGTGTTCGGCTGGACGTCGTGGACCGCGAGCGCCGGCTTGTTCGTCCCCTGCGAGAGGATCAGCACCCAGAGGATGAGGAACGCCAGCACGATGTTCACCGCCGGCCCGGCGGAGATGACGACGACGCGCTTCCACACCGGCTGCTTGAAGTACGCGCGCGGCAGGACCTCCGGCGGGATGTCCTCCGCCGGGTTCATCCCGGTGATCTTCACGTAGCCGCCGAGCGGGATCAGGCCGATGCCGTACTCCGTCTCGCTGCCCTTCGGGCGAAAGCGCGCGATCAGCGGCGGGAAGAAGAGCGCGAAGCGCTCGACGCGCATCCCGACCGCCTTGGCGGCGGCGAAATGCCCGGCCTCGTGCAGGATGATGAGCGCGGCGAAACCCGCGAAGGCGAGGAAGTAGGACACTCGGTACGGGCTGGACCGGCGGCGCGACGGGCGCAGGGGTGTCGTCGAATGATGGCAGCCGCGGGCTCCGGGCACGCCGCGCGTCGCTGCGGCGCCGGTCAGAACGGGATCGCGCCGGTGCCCCGCCAGTCGGCGAGCGCGAGCAGCTCCGCGGGGGCCACCGCGGTCCCCGACAGCACGCAGGTGCGGCCCTTGCGCACCCACGTCACGACCGTCCGGCCGCCGTCGGCGAAGCGGCGGTACGCGACGCCGCCGCGCTGCTGCGCGCGCGCGTCAGACGGCGGATCCAGCGCCTTGCCCGAGACGATCGTGTACGCGATCGTGCGCGGGCCCTTGCGGTAGTAGACCGTCGTCGTGGCGCGCCCGGACAGATCGTCGCTGCGGGTGCCGGCGGGCGTCCAGCCGAACTTCGCGGCGTAGTTCGGGAACGGCACCCCGTCGACGTCCGCGCGCAGCAGCTGCGGGACGCCCGCGACACCCGCCGGTGCGGGGCCGGTCGGCGGGCGCTGCGCGAGCGCGGCCGCGGCGGCGACGCTCGGGCCGGCGCCGGGCAGCGCGAGGATCAGCGCCAGGGCCACCGCCGCGGCGGCCGCGGCCAGGCCGCCGAGCACGCCGCCCCGGCGCCGCGCGCCGGTGGGACGGACGCCGGCGTCGCGCTCGACGCGGGCGCGCAGCCGCGCCGGGGCACCGGTGGCGGCCGTCGCGCGCAGCGCGTCGAGGGCGACGCCCTGGCGCTCCACGATCCGCGCGAGCTGCGGCGAGGCGGCCACGCGCGCCTCGACCTCGGCGCGCCGGTCGGCCGGGAGCGTGCCGTCGGCGAGGCGCGCGAGATCGGCGAGCTCGTCGTCGCTGAGCGCGTCAAGGGGTTCGGGTTCCATGGCCTCTCTCCTCATCGACCCCGGCCGGGCCGCGTTTCTGCCACGTCGCGGTCATCCTTGCAGTGCCTCCGCGACCTTGAGCCGCGCGCGCGCGAGCCGGCTCGGGATCGTGTTCTCGTGGACG
>DATJEE010000009.1:0-9969 GCA_035496995.1 Solirubrobacteraceae bacterium
GGAGGTAGTTCCACAGGTTGAGGTACGCGGAGAAGTCCGACTCCTTGTCGGCGACCCGCGCGTGCTGCTGGTCGGCGGCCTCCCGCTTCTCGGCCGGGCGCTCGCGCGGGTCCTGGATCGACAGCGCGGCGGCGATGACGACGACCTCCTCGGCGCACCCGAGCCGGTCGGCCTCGAGCACCATCCGCCCGAGCCGCGGGTCGACGGGGAGCTGCGCGAGGCGGCGCCCGAGCGGCGTCAGGCGGGCCGGGGCGCGATCTCGGGCGGCCGGACGCCGCCCGGCAGGGTCAGATGAGCCGGCCGGATGCCGGCTCGGGGACTCCCTTTCCGGCTCCAACGCGCCGAGCTCGTGCAGCAGCGCCTTGCCGTCGCGGATCTGGCGGGCGTCGGGCGGGTCGAGGAAGCCGAAGTCCTCGACCTCGCCGAGGCCGAGCGCCGCCATCTTGAGGATCACCGAGGCGAGGTTCGTCCGCAGGATCTCCGGATCGGTGTAGGCCGGGCGGGCGGCGAAGTCCTCCTCGTCGTAGAGGCGGATGCAGATGCCGTCCGACGTGCGCCCGCAGCGGCCCTTGCGCTGGTCGGCGGAGGCCTGCGAGATCGCCTCGATCGGCAACCGCTGGACCTTCAGCCGCGTGCTGTAGCGGCTGATGCGCGCGGTCCCCGGATCGACGACCGAGCCGATGCCCGGGACGGTGAGCGAGGTCTCGGCGACGTTCGTCGCGAGCACGACGCGGCGCGCGTCGTGGGCCTTGAAGACGCGCTGCTGCTCGGCGGGCGACAGGCGCGCGTAGAGCGGCAGGATCTCGGCGCCGGCCGGCACGCGGCCGGCGAGCGCCTCGGCGGTGTCGCGGATCTCGCGCTCGCCGCTGAGGAAGACGAGGACGTCGCCTGGGCCGTCGCGCAGGAGCTCGTCGACGGCGTCGCCGATCGCGTCGACGGGATCGGCCTCGTCGGTGAGCGGCCGGTGGCGGACCTCGACGGGAAACGTCCGCCCGGAGACCTCGATGATCGGGGCGCCGCCGAAGTGGCGGCTGAAGCGCTCGGGGTCGATCGTCGCGCTGGTGATGATGAGCTTGAGGTCGGGCCGCTGGGGCAGGATCTCCTTGAGGTAGCCGAGGAGGAAGTCGATGTTCAGGCTGCGCTCGTGCGCCTCGTCGACGATCAGCGTGTCGTAGCGGCGCAGCAGCCGGTCGTGCTGGATCTCGGCGAGCAGCAGGCCGTCGGTGACGAGCCGGACGAGCGTGTCGTCGCGCGACTGGTCGTCGAAGCGCACGGCGTAGCCGACGGCCGCGCCGAGCTCGACGCCGAGCTCCTCGGCGATGCGCACGGCGACGGTGCGCGCGGCCAGCCGCCGCGGCTGCGTGTGGCCGATCGCACCGCGGACGCCGCGGCCGAGCTCGAGGCAGATCTTCGGGATCTGCGTCGTCTTGCCCGAGCCCGTCTCGCCCGCGACGACGACGACCTGGTTGTCGCGGATCGCCGCCAGCAGGTCGTCGCGGCGGGCGCTGACGGGCAGCTGCGGCGGATAGGAGACCTCGGGCACCGCCGCGCGGCGGCGCTCCACGCGGGCGGCGGCGCGGTCGATCTCGGCGGCGACGCGCTCGAGCGCCTCGCCGCCGTCGCGGCGCGCGCGCTCCAGCCGCCGCTCGAGGCGGTGCTCATCGCGGAAGGTCAGCTGCTGTAGGCGGTCCCGCAGCTCGTCGAGCCGCGGGTCGGTCGGGTTCGCCGCAGAGGACGTTGCCATGCGTCGCGCAGCATAGGACCTGTCGCGGTGCGGGATCGTGCGAGACCGTCCGCGACAGGTCCGTGGCTGCGATCATGGCTCGGGTGGAAGATGGTGTGCGCGTCGACAAATGGTTGTGGGCGGCGCGGCTGCTGAAGACCCGCTCGCTCGCGACCGAGGCCGTCAAGGGCGGGCGCGTGCAGGTCAACGGCGCGCGCGTGAAGCCCAGCCGCGAGGTCGGCCCCGGCGACGAGCTCGAGGTGACGATCGGCCAGGTCCGGCGGACGGTCGTCGTCCAGGCCGTGGCCGAGCGCCGCGGCCCGGCGAAGGTCGCGAGCCTGCTCTACGAGGAGACGCCGGAAAGCGTCGCCGCGCGCGAGCGCCAGCGCGAGCTCGCGCGGCTGGCCTCGCCGCCGCCCGGCGCCGACCTCGGCGCGCGGCCGACGAAGCGCGACCGCCGCCGCCTCGACGAGACGCGCGGCCGGCGCCCCTGATGGGCAGCCTCGTCTACGCGGCGATCGCATCGCTCGACGGCTACGTCGCCGACGCCGACGGCAACTTCGACTGGTGCGCGCCCGACGCGGAGGTGCACGCCTTCGTCAACGACCTCGAGCGGCCGGTCGGCACGTACCTCTACGGGCGCCGGATGTACGAGGTCATGAGCTTCTGGGAGACCGCGGACACCGCCGGCGAGCCCGCGGTCATGCGCGACTACCAGCAGATCTGGCAGGCGGCCGACAAGGTCGTGTACTCGACGACGCTCGAAGCGGTGTCCAGCGCGAGGACGCGGCTCGAGCGCGCCTTCGACGCCGAGACGGTGCGGGCGATGAAGACGGAGCGCGACATGAGCATCGGCGGATCCGATCTCGCGGCGCAGGCGCTGACCGCCGGGCTCGTCGACGAGTGCCATCTGTTCCTCGCGCCGGTCGTTGTCGGCGGCGGCACGCGGGCGCTGCCCGACGCCGTCCGCCTGCAGCTCGAGCTGCTCGGCGAGCGCCGCTTCGCGGGCGGCGTCGTGTACCTGCGCTACGCCGTCGCGGCGTAGCTCAAGAACCACCAGGAGCGGCCGACGACCTGATTCGTGACCGGTTCCCTCGCCTGCCTCGCGGTCGTGCCGATCTACCTGCGCACCGACGAGGATCTCGACGTCCTCCTGCGCTGCCTCGTGTCGCTGCGCCAGACCGCCCCGCAGGCCGACGTGCTCGTCGTCGACGACTTCAGCCCGGAGTCGCGGCTCGTCGACCTCATCGAATTCGCCGCGGACGAGCTCGAGATCGAGCTGCACCGCCGCAACGTCAACGGCGGCTTCTCGCGCGCGGTGAACGTCGGGCTGCGGCGCGCGCTCGACGAGGGCCGCGACGCGGTACTCGTCAACGCCGACATCGAGTTCCGCCGCCCGCAGTGGCTCGAGCCGATGCTCGCGCGCACGGACACGACGGGCGCCCCCGCCGCCGTCGTCGGCGCGCGGCTGCTGTACCCCAACGGGCTCATCCAGCACGCCGGCGTCTACTACTCGACGCTGCATCGCTTCTGGGCGCACCGCTTCAACTACGGCCCGGCCGACCTGCCCGAGGCGCTCGTGCCGTGCCGCTGCCCGGTGACGGGCGCGCTGCAGCTCATCCGCCACGAGTGCCTCGCCACCGTCGGCATCTACGACGAGAGCTTCCGCATGGGCCACGAGGACGTCGACTACTGCCTGCGCGTCTTCGCCTCCGGCCGCGAGTGCATCTACGAGCCCGCCGCCTGCGCGACGCACGCCGAGTCGCTCTTCCGCCGCCGCAAGGGCGACGGCCAGGACGACTGGGAGCGCGAGTCGGCGCAGACCCTCATGGAGAAGTACGCCACCAGCGACCTGTCGGGCTTCCGGCCGACCTACGAATGACCGATCCCGCGAACATCCTCTTCGTCGGCATGGGCTCGGCCGCCCAGTGCTGGTATCGCTGCGCGCTGCCCGCCCGCGCGCTCGGCGCCGACTGGGTCGGCGGCGGCGGCCAGCCGTCGCAGATGCGCTTCTACACCGGCCAGTCCAAGCGCCCGCTGCGGACCTTCGCCGACTTCGCGTCCTACGAGGTCGTCGTGCTCCAGCTCGCGCACGGCCGCGCCTGGCTCAGCGCGATCCGCGAGCTGCAGGCGTGCGGCGTGAAGGTGCTCTTCGAGATCGACGACTACGCCCACGGCGTCGCGAAGGCCAAGAACCACGCCTTCGCCAAGCGCTTCGACAAGGCGCTGCTCGCCGACCTCGAGCTCACGATGCGCGCCTGCGACGGGATCATCTGCTCGACGCGCTACATCGCGTCGCGCTACCGCGGGCTGAACTCCGCGATCTGGGTCTGCGAGAACGGCCTCGACCTCGGGCGCTACGCGCTGACGCGCCGCAGGCGCGAGACCGTGACGGTCGGCTGGGCCGGCGGCACGGGCCACCGCCCGGCGCTCGCGCCCTGGCTGCGCGAGCTCGACGCCGTCATGGCCGAGCGCCCGCACACGCGCTTCATGACCGTCGGCGACCACGGCTACACGAAGCCCTTCGCCGAGCGCTTCGGCGCCGAGCGCGTCGTCGAGATCGGCTGGACTGCGATCGAGATCTACCCCGCCGCCATGGCGAACTTCGACATCGCGCTCGCCCCGGCGACGAACAGCGGCTTCTTCCGCGGCAAGAGCGACCTGCGCTGGCTCGAGGCCGCGGCGCTCGGCATCCCCGTCGTCGCCGACCCGCTGCTGTACCCGTCGATCGAGCACGGCGTCACCGGCCTGCACGCCGCGACGCCGGGCGAGGCGCGCGAGGCGATCGCGGCGCTCGCCGACGACGCAGATCTCCGCGAGCGGATCGGCGCCGCGGCGCGCGAGTACGTCCGCGAGCACCGCACGAGCGCCGCCGTCGCCCCGCAGTGGGCGGCGGTCTTCGAGCAGGTCACGGCGCTCGCGCGAGCCGCCTGACGCTGGGCCCGCCATGGACATGCCGTACTACGAACTGCTCGCCCGGATCCACCGCGAGCTGGCGCCGCGGACGTACGTCGAGGTCGGCGTGCGCCACGGGGAGTCGCTGGCGCTCTGCAGGCCCGAGACTCAGAAGATCGGCATCGACCCGGCCGCCGCCATCCGCGCCGACCTCGACCCGGCGACGACGGCGATCTTCAACACGACGAGCGACGCGTTCTTCGCCGAGCACGACGTCCGCGCGCTCCTCGGCGGACGGCCGGTCGACCTCGCGTTCATCGACGGGATGCACCTCTTCGAGTTCGCGCTGCGCGACTTCATCAACCTCGAGCCGCTCTGCGACCGCGACTCGGTGATCCTCATCCACGACTGCCTGCCGATCGACGCCGTGACGTCCGCGCGCGAGCGCACGACGGCGGTCTGGACGGGCGACGTCTGGAAGCTCGTCCTCGTGCTCAAGGCGCTGCGGCCCGATCTGCACATCGTCACGAGCGACGTCGGCCCCAGCGGCCTGGGGATCGTCACGCACCTGGACCCCGGCTCGACCGTCCTGCGCGAGCACCTCGACGCGATCTGCCGCGAGTACACCGGCCTGGGCTACGAGATCGTCGCCGCCGACAAGCGCGGCGCGCTGAACGTCACCGCCGACGCCTGGGGCGACACCCGCGCGCGGCGCACGCCGGCGGCGCCGGCCCCCGCCCCCGCCGCGCCGATCGACGTCGCCGACGACGCGTTCTGCACGCTCGCCTTCGCCGACGAGATCGCCGCCGACCCGGCGCTGCTCGCCGCCTACGCGGCCCGCTTCGCCGGCGACGACCGGGCGACGCTGCTGCTGCGCGACGCGACGGCCGATCCCGGCGTCGTCGGCCGGCTCCAGGCGGCGGTCGACGCCGCCGGCCTCGACGACGCGACGTGCCCCGACCTGCTCCTGCTCAGCGCCGGGATGCCGCCCGACGAGGACGTCGCCGCGCGCGCGGGCGCCGTCCTCTCCGCGCGCCGCCCCGCGCCGGCCTTCGCCGGGCTCGCGCACTTCGCGCAGGGCCAGGCCGGCGCCCTCGCCGCGCTGGCCCGGGCCGGGCGCGGCCACGCCCGCGCGGCGGCGCCGGCCGTCCGCAAGCTCGGCGTCGTGCTGACCTACAACGACGTCGACATCGTCGGCGACGTCGTCGGCCACCTGCGCGCCAACGACCACGACGTCGTCGTCTGGGACAACGGCTCGACCGACGGCACGCTCGACCGGCTCCACGACCTCGCGGGCGACCTGCTCGAGCTGCGCGAGGTCCCCAAGGAGGAGGCCGGGCTCTACGAGATCTACGGGGCGATGAGCCGCCACCTCATGGCCGGCCTCGCCGGGCGCTACGACTGGATCAGCTGGCCCGACAGCGACGAGATCCTGCTCGGCGACGACCCCGCCGAGTCCTACGCCGCGTTCGTCGACCGGGTCGCGGCATCGCCCTTTGACTGGTGCGCGTTTCAGAACTGGAACTTCTGGTGGACCGACGAGGACGACGAGGAGATCGAGAGCCCCGTCGCGCGGGTGCGCCACTACGCGCTGTTCCCCGGCTGCGCGCCGCGCCTGCGCGCCTGGCGCGCCTCCTGCACGAACGTCCGCGAGTTCAACCACAACCCGCCCGCCGGCCGGCGCTACCCCGTGGAGGCCCGGCTGTGCCACTACCCGATGCGCTCGAGCGAGCAGGCGCGCGAGAAGCTGCGCACGCGCGCGGGGATCCAGCGCGGCGACGCCAACTGGCACTACAACCGGATGCTGCGTGAGGCCGAGATCGTCCGCATCGAGGCGCAGGCGCTGAACCGCGCGCCGCAGGACCCGCGCGCCCCCGGGCTGGCGCTCGTCGACGCGCGCCCGTTCGACTGGCTCGCGATCTACGGACGCTGACCGGCCGCCGCCGCGCACGGGATATCCGTCCGGATCGCTACGGCCGGGGGATCGCGCGCCGAGAACCGGTATGTGAGCGCTCGCGCGTCGATCCCACCACCGCCGCCGGTGGCGCAGCCCGCCGCGCCGTCGCCGATCGCGCTCGCGGCGCGGGCCTTCGGCGACGACTGGCCCCCGCTGCGCGGGCAGTGGCGCATCCGCGCGGCCGGCCTGCTGCTCGTCGCGACGACGCTGCTGTACGCGCCCTGGATGCTCTCCTCGCTCAACGGCCGGCTGCCGTGGCTCGCCTGGCCGTTTGCGGCCGCCAACCTCTTCTCCCTCGCGTACGGCCTGCTCGCCGTCGCCAACGCGTGGTCGCGCGCGATCCCGCCGCCGCGGCCGGTCCCGTACGGCGGCGAGCCGCAGGTGGCGGTCGTCATCCCGACCTGCGGCGAGCCGGTGCCGATGATCCTGCGCACGATCGCCTCCGTCCTGCACCAGGACTGGCCGGAGGACCGCATGACGGTGGTCGTCAGCGACGACGGACACTCACCCGAGCTCCAGCGCGCCATCCGCGGGCTGCCGGTGATCTACCACGAGCCGCCGGATCGCTTCGCCCCCGGGCGCGACGGCGCCGCCAAGGCGGGCAACCTGAACTCGGCCGTCGCGATGCTCGACGCCGAATACCCCGAGATCGGCTACATCGAGACGCGCGACGCCGACGACGAGCTCGGCTCCGACGGCTTCCTGCGCCAGGTCGTCGGGCAGCTCGAGCACGAGCCGAAGCTCGCCTTCGTCCAGACCGTCAAGCAGGCGCAGGTCAGCGCCGGCGACCCGTTCAACAACTGGGAGCCGATGTTCTACCGCGGGCAGATGCTCGCCCGCAACGCCGCCGACGCGGTCTTCCCGTGCGGCTCGGGCCTCGTCTGGCGCCGCACGGCGCTGCGCGAGATCGGCGACTTCCCGACCTGGAACCTCGTCGAGGACGTGCACTCGGGCCTTGAGGCGCTGCGCCGCGGGTGGAGCGGGCTGTACCTGCCGATCGTCGGCGCGGTCGGCCAGCACGCACCGGAGGACGTCCCGAACTTCTACAAGCAGCGCGGCACCTGGGCGATCGACACCGTGCGGCTCATGGTCTGGTGCCGGCTGAAGGGCCTGAACCTGCGCCAGCGCGCGCAGTTCTGGGAGATGCTCGCCTTCTACCTCAACGCGTTCACGGCCTTCGTCTACATCCCGAGCATCGGCTGCTCGCTGCTCGGCGCGACGCCGCTGGTCGCCGACAGCGCGGTGGACTACGTCGTCCACCTCCTGCCGCTCGTGCTCGCCGTCGAGGTCTGGCTGCTCGTGCTGAACATGCCCTACGCCGATCGGCGCAAGCGCCAGCGCCGGTTCGTGCGCAAGCTCTGGCAGACGCGCGTCATGTGGACCGGGATGGCGCCGGTGTACGCCAAGGCCGTCGTCCTGGCGATCGCCGGCGGCCCGCACCGCAAGCCGGTCTACACCGTCACCCGCAAGGAGGACGACTTCCGCTGGCACTGGCGCCACACGCTCCCGCAGACGTCGCTCGTGCTGCTCGTCTTCTGCCTCGGGGTGTACGCGATCCGCTTCCACACGTTGCCGAGCCTCGCGCTGCTGGCCGGGTCGGTGTACTGGGGCGGGCTGAACATCGCGCTGCTCATGAGCTTCATCTCCCGCAGCTGGTACGGCCTGCGAACCGGCCCGCGGGCGGCGCTGCGGCTGGCCGCACGGATGGGCACGCGCCGTCCGCAGCCGGGCGCCGCCCTCGGCCGGCTGCGCGCCCGCGCCGATCAGCGGCCGCAGGGATAGCTCCGGACCGGGTTGCGCCGGTCCTCAATGCCCGAGCGTGTTGAGCAGGACAGCCCCGGCGAAGCACGCGACCGCAGCGCTCCGCAGCACCCAGCCGCGCGGGCCGCCGTCACGGCCGGCGGCCATGTCCGCGACGGCGAGGACGAGGCAGACGACGGCGACGAGCGCCAGGACACCGGCGGCGACGCGCACTCAGCCGCGGTTCAGCGGCAGGGGTAGGACCCGAAGCCGAGGTTGCGCCGGTCCTGCGGCGGCATCACGCACTCCTCGCCGGCGGTTCCCGCGCCGGCGTCGACCCACTTGCCGTGGACCTTGTGGAGGATGTCCGTCGCGTTGTCGGGGGCGCCCCCGAAGAAGATCGTGATCGTCGCGCGCGCCCAGGGACCGACCGTCGACACGCGGATGTGACTGACGTGGATCTTCTTGCCGGGCGCCGCGTTCGGCGCGTGGCTCGCGACCTTCGTGATCGCCCGCCGCTCGGCCGCGGTCGGAGCACGCGAGGCCATCGCCGACGCCGTCAGCGCGAGCCAGAGCACGACCACGACCGCCGCTGCCAACCGCGTTCGGGTTCGCATATGGCGACCGTACCTGACGGGCCAGGGTTCGGCAGCGCGCTTGGACACGAGTGGCGACGGAACACCATCCTCATCATTGCCCCGGTCGGGACGCGATTGTCAAGCAGCCAGAAGCGCTGCCCGGATCACAGGACGCGGGGGCAGGCTCCAAAGCCGTCGGCGTGCAACTCGCCGACGAAGATGAAATCGCCGCCGTCAAAGCCACAGACGACCCCCGTGGGCTGGGTCGGACGCCAGCCGCTCGGCGACCGGCCGAGAGCTTGCAGGGCGCGCGCCACTGCGACGCATCCGAAGACGAGCGCCAACGGCCACTCCGCGTCGTTCCCCAAGCCGCCCTCGCGCTCGTATGCGATGCGGTACATGTCCGTCAAGCAATCCGGCGCCGGCTGCGCGCGGGGGTGATGGATGCCGCTGAAGACCCACTCGAGGCCCTCGTCGTCGGGGTCGTACTCGCTCGTCCCAGCGAGGTAGATGTCGCTACGCGTCCGACGATTCGCATCGACAGGATTGTTCAGGCCGAACCACAGCCCGCGAACACCTTGTGGCGGCGGATCGCGGTGCAGCAGCTCGCGCAACCACACCGCAACGTCGGACACTCCGTCATCCCATCCAAGCGCGAGCAGGCGCTCCCAATCCTCGTGCAGATGCTGCCCTGCGCAGACGCCGATGACCTCTTCGATGATCTCGCCCGCGGTGCTGATGCTGAGCACGTACTCCGGCAAACGCTCCCAGACGATCTGCGTGGCGTCCATCCGGCGAGCGTATCCGCACGAGACGCGACGCGAACGTCGATTGCCCCATCGCACTCAGGTCGAGCGACAGCACCACCTCGATGTCAACCGGTCGCTGTCGGTCACAGATCTGCCAGCTCCTCGATCGCAGACTGATACTCGGTGCGGTCGAACACGAAGGGACCGAAGGCCGAGTAGTCGCGATCCGGATTGTGCGGCTGGTCGAAATCGGCCCAGCGCACGACATCGGCGTTGACATCGACCCAGGCGAACAACGGATGGCAGCCCCAGTCACCGCAGGTGCAA
>DATJEE010000010.1:0-9822 GCA_035496995.1 Solirubrobacteraceae bacterium
CGTCGATGATCGAGGCGTGGTTGAGCTCGTCGGACAGGACGACCGAGCCCGGCCGCAGGCCGGCCAGCGTGGTGATCACGCCGAGGTTCGCCAGGTAGCCCGAGCCGAACAGCAGCGCCGCCTCGGTGCCCTTGAACGCGGCGAGGCGCTTCTCGAGGCGGCGGTGGACGGTCATCGTCCCCGAGACGAGGCGCGATGCCCCGGCGCCGGCGCCCCAGCGCAGCGCGGCGTCCGCGGCGGCCTCCTGGACGCGCGTGTTGTCGGCGAGCCCGAGGTAGTTGTTCGAGCACAGCAGCAGCACGGGCTTGCCGTCGAGGACGACGTTCGGGCCCTGCGGCCCGCTCACGAGCCGGGTGCGGCGATACAGGCCGAGCTCCTGGAGCTCGGTCAACCGGGCCTGGATCTCGATCACGCTCCTGGCCTCCGGGTCAGCCCCCGACCGCCGTCGGGGAGGTGTTCGGCGCCCTGACGGGGCGCGGGGGCACGGTCCGCTTGCGCTGGAATCGCAGTTGCGTCGACGGGTCCCAGAGCCGCAGCTCGAGGCCCGCGAAGTCCGCCTGCACGCCGGCGGCGCCGGCCGCGCCGGCGCGCGCGGGCGTCGTGCCCTCGAGCCGGCCGGAGCGGTTGTCCGGGCGCGGATCGGCGCCGTTGTCGGGCTGGCGCGCGACGTTGAGGCCGAGGTTCTCGAACATCGCCCGGTCCTCCTCGGGCGTGTTGCCGAGCGTCGTGAGGAAGTTGCCCATCATCACGCCGTTGATGCCGGCCCTGACCGCGAGCTGCTGCAGCTCGCCGATGTTCTCCACGCGCCCGCCGCAGAGGCGGAACAGCGCGTCGGGGAGGACGAGGCGGAAGATCGCGATCCACTTCACGGCCTCCCAGGGATCCATGTACTCGCGGTCGCCGAACTTCGTCCCCGGGCGCGGGTTGAGGAGGTTGATCGGCACGGAGGTCGGGTCGATCGCCGCGAGCTCGAAGGCCATCTCGACGCGCTGCTCGCGCGTCTCGCCGAGGTTGAGGATCCCGCCGACGCACGTCTCCAGGCCCGCCTCGCGGACCGCGTCGATCGTGCGCAGCCGGCCCTCGTAGCGGACGGTCTGCGAGACCTCGGGGTAGTAGGACTCGGCCGTCTCGACGTTGTGGTGCACGCGCTGGACGCCGGCGTCCTTCAGCGCCTTCGCCCGCGCGGCGCTCATGTGCCCGATCGAGGCGCAGCGCTTGAGGTTCGTGTGCTCGGCGACGAGCCGCGTGCCCTCGAGCACCTTCTCGAAGTCGCGCTTGGAGAGCCCCTGGCCCTGCGTGACCATGCAGAAGCGGTGCGCGCCGGCGGCCTCCGCCGCGCGCGCGTGCTCGAGGATCTGCTCGGGCTCCATCATCGCGTGCATGGGGGTCTCGGCCTCGGCGAAGCGCGACTGGGCGCAGAAGCCGCAGTCCTGGGCGCAGCCGCCGGACTTCGCGTTGACGAGCGAGCAGAGGTCGGTCGCGTCGTCGAAGCGCTCCACCCGGACCTTCCACGCCCGCTCGATCAGCGCCTCGATCTCGCGGTGATCCTCCAGCTCGCCGAGCGCCAGGGCCTCGTCGCGAGTGATGAGCGGTGGCATTGCGCGGCAGGGTTGCAGCAGCACCGGACGGACGGGCCCGGGTTTGCACGAGTTACGGGCCGCGATTGCAAGGTCGCGCAGAGGGCCTGCGTGACGGTGCAGAGGGAGTTGTGTCCCACCCGGGGGAGGGACAGAATGGCGCTGCTGCAGGGGGTGAGCGCCCGGAGGGCGCGCCCGGCGGAAGGCTCGGGGGAGCTTGATGTCTGCTTCGCCGCACCGGCCGGGTTTCCTACATCGGAGGAGGTCGTTGGTGTCGCGCCGGTCCGTTGGTCGTCTCACAGTCCTAGGGCTGATCGCGTCGTCGGTCGCGATCGTGCCCGCAACCGCGACTGCCGCAGCCAAGCAGCAGCGCGCGTGCTACACGGCGACGACCTTCCGGGCGGTGACGTCCGCCAGCGCCTGCCGCGGCGCCGAGGCCTTCATCGCGTGGGCGCGTCACGGCCTGACGCGCAACGGCGAGGTCACCGGTGGGACGCGCCCGAGGAACTCCCTGACGGTCACGGGCGACACCGGCGCCCACGGCCCGCTCGTCTCGACGCGCGCCATCCGCGGCGCGGCCGGGCTGCCGGGCCTGCGCGGCGTCGCCGGCGACTCCGGTCCGCAGGGCCCGAAGGGCGACCCCGGCGATCCGGGCGCCCCGGGCGCATCGGGTGCGCAGGGCCAGCAGGGCCCGCAGGGCGAGCAGGGCCTGCGCGGCGTCACGGGTGACACCGGCCCGCGCGGCGACACCGGCGCCAAGGGCGAGCAGGGCGCGAAGGGCGATCCGGGCGACACCGGGCCGCAGGGCAACCAGGGTCTCGCCGGCGCGCAGGGTCCCAACGGCGCCGACGGTGCCACCGGCGCGACGGGCGCCACCGGTCCCGCCGGCGCGGCGGGCGCGATCGGCCTCGTCGGCCCGCAGGGGGCCGAGGGTCCGCCCGGCGTCCAGGGCCCGCAGGGGTTGCAGGGCGATCCTGGCATCCAGGGTCCCCCCGGCGCCGACGGCGCGCCCGGCGCCAAGGGCGACCCGGGAGCCCCCGGCATCACGACCGGCTTCCGCCGGACGGTGCCCGGCGGGGTCGTCATCCTGACGACCGCGACCCCGGTCGCGGCGGTGACGCCGGCCGCCGGCGCCTACATCGGCGGCGTGCGGACGACGATCACCGGCGGCGCCGTCGTCGCGAACGTGACGTGCACGCTGACCGACGGCGGCACGACGCTCGGCACCGCGACGGTCACCGTCGGCGACACGGCGCCCGCGAGCGCGGTCGCCGCCGTCCAGCTCGGGATGTTCGAGGCGACGGGCGCGACGCTCGACTTCTCGTGCACGAGCGACCAGCCCGACGCGGCCGTCGCCACCGGCACGCTGCTGGCCGGCGTATCGCTGGACGCGATCGCCGAGTCCCCGTAGCGTCACGGCGATGACCCGCACGACAGCGAACCTCGCCGGAGCCCTGGCGCTGCTCCTCCTCGCCGGCTGCGGGGGGAGCAAGAGCAGCTCCTCGTCGACCCCCAACACGACGACGATCGACCCCACCCGCGTCGAGAAGGCGATCGAGGTCAGCGTCGCCGAGCAGAGCCACCGCATGTCGATCGTCGTCTGCCCGACCGGCATCAAGCGCCAGAAGGGGAAGTCCTTCAACTGCGTCGCCACGCTGTCGCAGGGCGACAAGTACCCGTTCCGCGTGACGCAGAAGGACAACCAGGGCAACGTGCACTACGAGCAGGCCAGCGGGGACACGCAGGGCACGACGACCACGCCGTAGGCGGCGGCCACCGCGCGATGACCGAGCCTCGCGATCCGCAGACGCCGTGGGCCTTCCCCGGCGCGCCGCCATCCGGGAGGCGCGGGGCGATCGCCGCGGTCGCGCCGCTGCCGATCGAGGGATCGGTGGAGGTGGCGATGAGCGTGCAGCGACTCTGGGAGGTCTTCGTCGACGTGCCGGGCTGGTCGCGCTGGAACCCGTGCATCTGGCGGGCGCGCGTGCGCGGCGGCGAGCTGCGGGAGGGCGCGAAGCTCGTGTGGGCCTTCAACGCGATCCGGGGCGCCTACCTCTACAAGCTGCCGGCGGTGGCCGAGATCGTCGAGGTCGTGCCGGCGCAGCGCGTCACCTGGGAGGTCAGCGCTCCCGGCTTCCACGCCCTGCACAGCTACCGCTTCGCCGCCGTCGCCGCGGATCGCTGCCGCTTCGGCTCGTGGGAGGTCGCCGAGGGCCCGGCGTTCGGAGCGCTGCGACGTTTCTGGCTCGCGCACTTCCGCTACGTCTGCGCGCAGTCCCTGGCCGGCGCGCGCGCACTTGCGGGCGATGCAGGCTGACGTCGTCTTCGCCGGCTTGGCCGTCGCCGATCTGGAGCCGGCGCTCGCCTGGTACGAGCGGCTCTTCGGGCGCGCGCCGGATCTCGTCCCGAACGACACGGAGGCCTGCTGGCAGCTCGCGACCGGCGGCTGGATCTACGTCGTGCTCGATCCCGAGCGAGCGGGCCGCGGGATCGTGACGCTCATCGTCACGGGCCTGGAGGCGGTCTGTGACGAGATCCGCGAGCGCGGGCTCGTCCCCGGCCCGATCGCGCCGATCGGCGGGGCGGGATACAAGGCGCTCCTCACCGATCCCGCGGGCAACACCGTCGCGCTCGCCGAGCCGACGATCACGCCACCCGGCCCGTGACGACCCACGCCCGCGCGCTCAGCTCGAACGGCCCGTCTCCCACGTCCAGCCGCCGGCGCAGCTCGTCCTTCAATGCCGCGCGGCGGTCGGCCGTCAGCGCGAGGACATACGCGCCCGACGGCCCGACGCCGACCTCGAGCGGCTGCCAGAGATCGTCGAGGTCTTCGTAGCTCGCGGCGACGACGACCGGCGCGACCGCGACGCCGGAGAGCCCCGCGGCCGACCAGAGGCCGCCGAGCTCCTCAGGGCTGCAGTACGGCATGCGGTTCTCGTCGCGCTCCGCCGCCGCCGGGTCGAGCGCGACCGCCGCGTCCCAGAAGCGCCGCAGCAGCGTCATCTCGCCGGCGTAGTCCCAGACCGCGGCGCCCACGACGCCGCCCGGCCGCGTCACGCGCGCCATCTCGCCGACGCCGGCGGCCGGGTCGGTCATGAAGTTCACGACGAGCTGGGCGAGCGCGGCGTCGAACGACGCGTCGGGGAACGGCAGCGCCTCGCCGGGCGCGACGACGACCTCGACGTCGCGATTGCGCTCGCGGCAGGCCGCGGCGAACACGTCTGAGGGATCGGCCGCCGCCACGCCCGCGGCGCCGAGCAGCGCGGCGAGCTCCGTCGTCAGCGCGCCCGGCCCGCAGCCGACGTCCAGCGCGCGCTGTCCGGGGGCGACACCGGCGGCGGCGATCAGCGCCCGCGCGAGCGCGCTCCCGTAGCGCCCGATGTGCCGGTCGTAGGCCGCGGCCGGCGTGCGGAACATCGCGGCGTCACTCATGCGCCCCCACGCAGTTCATGATGTCAGCGAACCGCGGCGCGCGTGAAGGAGCGGATCGCGAGTGCCAGCAGCACGGCGGCGAAGAGCGCGACGACGCCGAGGCTCAGCCAGGCCTCGGTCGTCGGATCGCTCATGCCCCAGATGTCGTGCAGGCCGCTGCCGGCCGGGTCGACGAGCGCGTAGCGCATGAGCGCGAGCGCGTGGGTCAGCGGCAGGAGCTTGGCGACGAAGGTCAGCGCCGCCGGCATCGCGCCGATCGGAAACAGCGCACCGGCGAAGAAGAACGGCAGGATCGCGACGGCGGGGACGGCCCCGAGGTAGTCCTCCTCCTTCTCGATCCGGCCGGCGAGCGTCTCGGCGAGGCCGTACATGAAGAGGATGAACAGCACGGTGGCGCCCGCGAACCAGCCGATGCTCGACGCGCTGATCGCCAGGTCGGCGCCGCGCAGCGCAGCGAGCGCGAGCAGCACGACGACCTGCAGCAGCGCGAGGACACCCGCGACGGCGAGGTTGCCCAGCACGAGGTATGCGCGGGGAACGGGCGCGGTCAGCAGCTCGCGCTGGGCCCCGCCGTGGCGGTCGACGATGACGCTGAGCCCGGCGAAGATGCAGCTCAGCGGGATCAGCAGGCTGATCGTCCCGACGTCGATGAAGGCGGCGTAGTCGATCTGCGAGCCCAGGCCGCCGGTCGCGGCGTCGAGCGCCGGGGCGGCGACGAGCGCGAGCAGCAGCGGGCCGAGCAGGGGCACGGCGATCTGGCGCGGCGTGCGGGCGGTGAGCGCCACGCGCCGGCGCGCGAGCGTGGCGAGCGCGCTCGCGGGGCGGACGCGGGGGGCGGGCCGCACGCCCGCGGGAACGGGTGCGCCAACGGCGGTTGTGGCCATGGTGGGTTGCTCCTTCTTGTGGGTCAGGCGGCGTCGCGGAGGCGATCGCCGGTGAGCTGGAGGTAGACGTCGTCGAGCGTCGGCGCGCGGGTGCCGATGTCCGTCGGGCGCACGCCGCTGCGCTGCACGGCGGCGAGCGCAGCGGCAGCGGGGCGGTCGTGCAGCGGGAGGGTCAGGCGCGCGCCGATCGCGAAGGCGCCCGCGCCGGCGACGCCGTCGGCGCGCAGGAGCGCGAGCGCGTTCACCGGGTCGCCCTCGACGCGCAGCTCGAGGATCTCCGTGCCGACGTCGGCGAGCAGCGCCTGCGGCGTGTCGAGCGCGACGATCTCGCCCGCGTTCATGATCGCGATGCGGTCGCAGAGGCGCTGGGCCTCGTCGAGGTAGTGCGTCGTGAGCAGCACCGTCATCTCCGCGCGGGCGCGCAGCCCCGCGATGACGTCGAGCAGCTCGTGGCGCATGCGCGGGTCCAGGCCGACGGTCGGCTCGTCGAGGAACAGGACGCTCGGACGCGAGACGAGCGCGCGGGCGATCTCGACGCGCCGGCGCTCCCCGCCGCTCGTGCTGCCCGCCGGGCGGTCGAGCAGCGCCGTCAGCCCGAGCCGGCCGGAGAGCTCGCCGATCCGCGCGTGCGCCTCCGCCGCCGGGACGCCCCAGAGGCGCGCATGAAGCTCGATGTTCGCGCGGACGCTGAGACCGCGGTCGACGACCGGGTCCTGGAAGACGACGCTGCTGACGCCGCGCGCCCGCAGTGGCTCGGCGATGACATCGTGACCTGCGAGCCACGCGCTGCCGGCGGTCGGCGCGATCGTCGTCGTGAGCATCCCGATCGTCGTCGACTTGCCGGCGCCGTTGGGGCCGAGCAGGCCGAAGACCTCGCCGGCGGCGACGTCGAAGTCGATCCCGCGCACGGCCTCCACGCCGCCCGGGTAGGTCTTGCGCAGGCCGCGTACGGCGACCGCGGGTGCTGCTGTCGTTGCGGTTTGCACGTCGTGCTCCTCTCGCCGGTCACACCGGCCGCGTGGGATCCGTCAGGCAGGTGACGGATCCGAGCGAGAGGATGTGACCGATGACCGAAGACGACGTGCTGGCGGCCGAGTTCGAGCGCCACCGGATGCACCTGCGCGCCGTGGCCTATCGGATGCTCGGCTCGATGAGCGAGGCCGAGGACGCCGTGCAGGAGTCCTGGCTGCGGCTCAGCCGCGCCGGCGACGCGGGGATCGGCAACCTCGGCGGGTGGCTGACGACCGTCGTCGCACGCGTCGCGCTGGACATGCTGCGCACGCGGCGGTCACGGCGCGAGGACTACCCCGGCGACTGGGCGCCCGCGCCGCTCGTCACCGAGCCCGACGCGGCGCAGAGCCCCGAGCAGCAGGCGCTGCTCGCCGACGCCGTCGGCCTCGCGCTGCTCGTCGTGCTCGAGACGCTGTCGCCGCCCGAGCGCCTGGCGTTCGTCCTGCACGACATGTTCGCCGTGCCGTTCGACGAGATCGCCCCGATCGTCGAGCGCACGCCCGCCGCCACGCGCCAGCTCGCCAGCCGCGCGCGCCGGCGCGTGCGCGGCGCCGCCCCGCAGCCCGACGCCGACCTCGCGACGCAGCGCAAGCTCGTCGACGCGTTCCTCGACGCCTCGCGCGGCGGCGACTTCGACGCGCTCGTCGCGCTGCTGGACCCGCACGTCGTGCTGCGCACGCAGGTTGCCGGCCGAGCGCGGCCGCCGGTCGTCGAGGCCGAGCCCGTCGCGCGGGCGATGTTCTCCTACCGGCGCTTCGTGCGCTTCGGCCGGCCGGCGATCGTCAACGGCGCCGCCGGGATCGCCGTCGGGCGGCCGGGAGCCGAGCCGGCGGTCGTCATCGGCTTCACGATGGCGGGCGGGCTGATCGGGGCGGTCGACGTCGTCGTCGACCAGCAGCGCCTGGGCGCCCTGCTCGCCGATGCCTAGCTCTGGCCGGCCGGCAGCTCGCGCGCGAGGAAGGCGGCGGTCTGTTCCCACGCCGCGGCGGCGGCCGCGGGCACGGAGAAGCGCTCCGAGCGGTGGTTGTCGAACGCGTGGCCGGCGCCCTCGTGGATGTAGCACTCGATGTTGTCGCGCTCGGCGGCCATCGCGGCGACGGCGTCGATGCCCTCGCGCGGGATGAACGGGTCGGCGCCGCCCCAGTGCATGATCGTCGGGCACGTGACGCTGTCGGCGAGGTCGAGCGCGCCGGGGATCGCCGAGCCGTAGTAGACGACCGCGACGTCGGGGTCGCCGGCGGCCGCGACGCGCCAGGCCATCGAGCCGCCGAAGCAGAAGCCGATGATGCCCGCCCGCCCGCCGCTGACCTCCGGGCGCTCGCGCAGCGCCGCGAGCGCCGCGAGCGCGTCGGTGAGCGCGAGCTCGCCGTCGAGGGCCTGCGCCGCCGCCATCCCGAGCTGCATGCCCGCGTCGTCGTTGGGGAGGTCGAGGCCCGGCTGCGTGCGCCAGAAGAGGTCGGGCGCGAGGACGACGTAGCCGGCGTCCGCGAGGCGCTGCGCGACGTCGCGCACGTAGTCGTTGACGCCGAAGATCTCGTGGATGAGGACCATGCCGGGGCCGCTGCCGGACGCCGGCAGCGCGACGTGCATGCCCATCTCGCCGTCGGCGGTCAGCGGCCCTTCCAGGTCGGCAGGCGCTTCTCGGCGAACGCCGACACGCCCTCGAGCAGGTCCTCGGAGTGGAAGCTCGCCGTGCGCAGCCCGAGCAGCTCGATCTCGACCTCGGGGTCGATCGCGGCCTCGGCGCGCAGCAGCTCGCGCAGCACGCGCTTGTTGCCGGCCATCGACAGCGGCGCGTTGCCGGCGAGCGAGGAGGCGATGTCGAGCGCGGTCTCGTCGAGCTTGTCGTCCTCGACGACCCAGTTCACGAGGCCCCACTCCAGCGCCGTGCGCGCGTCGATGTAGCGCCCGAGGAGGAACAGCTCGCGGGTGCGCGGCTCGCCGATCGCGCTGAGGAAGCGCCGCAGCCCCGTGTGCGAGTAGACGAGCCCGAGCTTCGCGGGCGGCATGCCGAGCTTGATCCGCGTGCAGGCCAGGCGCATGTCGCACGAGAGCGCGAGCTCCAGGCCGCCGCCGATCGTCGGGCCGCAGAGGGCGGCGATCGTCGGGATCTCGGTGTTGTCGAGCGCCTCGAGCGCATCGCAGAACGGGTGCGCGACGAGCTTCTCGGCCTCCTCGGCGAACATCCCCGGAGGGATCTCGCTGATGTCGTAGCCCGAGGAGAACATCCCCGCGTGCCCGGCGAGCACGACGCAGCGCACGTCGTCGTCGAGCGTGCGCAGCTCCTCGGTCAGCGCGTCGAGGATCGCGTGGTCGAGGGCGTTGCGCTTGGCCGGGTTGCTGATCGTAAGCCGCAGAACTCCGTCAGCCGGTCGGTCGCTGAGGAGTTCGCCTGCCATACGCACGACAAAAATAGCGCGAAACGCGCCTTCGCGGTGACTTCTGTTGCATACTCATCTGTCGCTCATAGAGCAAAGGTTATGAGTCTGCGCGAGTGCTCGATGTGAGCGGGCCCGATTACTCCAGCACGACGAGCGTGTCGCCCTCGTCCACGGGCTGCCCCTCGACGCAGAGGATCTCCTTGACGATCCCCGGATCCTCGGCCTCCACGGGCATCTCCATCTTCATCGACTCGAGCGTGATGACCGTGTCGCCCTCCTCGATCACATCGCCGACCTTGCACTCGATCTTCCACACGATGCCCGTGATGTGGGCCTCGACTTCAACCACGGCTCCTCCTCGATGATCTGGCTACGGGCTGCGCTCTGCGAGAGTAGCCGCCCGGATGGACGCCTCGGACACGATCGTCATCGTCACGGCCCACGAGGAGGCCGACCGCCTTCCCGACACGCTCGCCGCGCTCGCCTCGGCGTTCCCGGGCGCGCGCGTGATCGTCGCCGACGACGGCTCGACGGACG
>DATJEE010000011.1:0-4720 GCA_035496995.1 Solirubrobacteraceae bacterium
CGACCCCGCGTCGGGTCGCTACCTCGCGCGGGACGCGCCCGAGCTCGCGGCTCGCGGGCTCGGCGTCGCGGGCGGCGCGGGCGCGGCGCGCTTCCACGACGACGTCCTGCAGTCGGCGGCCGTCTCCCCCGGATCGGCGCTGACGTTGCGCCGCGACCCCGGCAACGAGCACGACCCGCACGCGATCGCGGTCCTCGCGGGCGACGACGCCGCCCAGGCGGGCTGGGTCCCGCGGGAGCTCGCCGCGCGGCTCGCGGGCGACCTCGACGCCGGGCGGCCCTGGGCGGCCGTCGTCCTGCGCGAGCGCCGCGCGAACTCCCCGCACGAGCCGCGCTCCGGGCTCACGATGCTCCTGGCGCCGGCGCAGGCGATCGAGCTCTACGAACGCGGCGAGGCGCTGACGTGACGCCCGACACCGGCTTTCCGACGCAGGACGCGCAGGACGACTTCCTGCGCGCCCGGCGGCGGCGGGTGCTCGCGCGCCTGTCGGCGGTCCTGCGCCTCTCGCCCGGGGACGTCGACGTCATGCTGCCGTTCGACGAGGTGGTCGACGCGCTCGGGCGCGTCGGCGAGCGCGACGCCGGCATGCGCTCGATCGCGCTCGAGCGGATCGTCGGCACCGTCGACGGCGGCAAGGAGTTCGACCGCGAGTTTCGCCCGACGTCCTCGCGCGCGCGCATGCGCTTCGAGCGGATCGCCGAGGCGCAGCGGCGCGGCGTCTCGATGCCGCCGATCGACGTCTACGCCGTCGGCGAGCTGTACTTCGTCCGCGACGGCCACCATCGCGTCGCCGTCGCCCGCGCGCAGGGCCGCGACACGATCGACGCCCATGTCGTCGAGGTCATCACCCGCGTGCCGGCGGACGGCTCGATGAGCCTCGAGGACCTCCCGCTGAAGAGCCACGAGCGGCTGTTCGTCGAACGCGTCCCGCTGCCCGCCGCGGCACGCGAGCAGCTCAGGGTCAGCGACCCGCTCGAGTACGGCAGCCTCGCGGAGGGCGTCGAGGCCTGGGGCCTGCGGCTCATCCAGCGCGAGCAGCGCTTCCTCGACCGCGCCGAGGTCGCCCGGCGCTGGTTCGAAGAGGAGTACGAGCCGGTCGTCGCGATGCTGCGCGAGGCCGAGCTCATCGGCCGCCGCGAAACGGAGACCGACGCCTACCTGCGGCTGTCGTCGGAGCGCTACCGGATCATGCGCACGCAGGAGTGGAGCGACGAGGCGATCGAGCGCGTGCGGCGCGGGCGCTAGCCGTCGTCGGGCGCCGGCGCGGCGCGGACCTCGACGTTCAGCACCGCGGTGCCGCTCGCCTGGTAGAGCCGCAGCCAGAGCGGGAGGTACATCTCCATCCCGCGGGCGCCGCCGATGTCGCCGATGTCGAGGATCGCCTCGGCGGGCCAGCCGAAGCCCTGCAGCAGCGCAGCCGCCTGGGCCTTCGCCGTGGCGTCGTCGCCGCAGATGAACATCGTGTGCGTACCGGGGACGCTGCCCGGGTCGACCATGACGGACGCCGTCACGGTGTTCAGCGCCTTGACGACGCGGACGTCGGGGAACGCGCGCTGCAGGCTCTCGCCGACGCTGTCGTCGTTGCAGACGCTGAGCTGCAGCGAGCCGGTCGAGAAGTCCAGCGGGTTGGAGACGTCGATGAGGAGCTTGCCGGCGAGCTGCTCGGCGCCCGCGGCCTCGAGGACCGCGAGGGCGTGGCTACCGGCGGTCGCGTTGAAGACGACCTCGCCGAAGCCCGCCGCGTCGGCGAACGTGCCCTCGGTCGCCGGGCCGCCGACCTCGCTCGCCCAGGCGACGGCCGCCTCGTTGCCCGCGGTGCGCGAGCCCATCCGGACCTCGTGCCCGCCGCGCAGCAGCGCGCTGGCCAGCGTGCGGCCGACGTTGCCGGTTCCGAGGACCGCGATGCGCATGCGCGCAGCCTACTCGGGCGCCGGGGGCTCCTCGCCGGGCTTCTCGGCCTCCGCCGCGACCGCCTCCTTCGTGGCCTCGACCGTCGCGGCCTGCTCCGCCTTGGCGCGCCGGAGGTTCGCGCCGTCGGCGGCGCCGAAGAGGTGGAGCTTGGCGGCGTCGAACCACAGCCGCGCCTTCTGGCCCTCGCGGACCTCGGACTCGGGGTTCAGCCGCGCGACCGCGCGCCCGGCGCCGCCGCTGGGCGTCTCGGCGATGCCGGAGTCGCGCGCGAGCTCGGCGAGCTCGTCGGAGCTCACCTCGCCGCCCTGGAAGGAGAAGTAGGCGTAGATCTCCGAGCCCATCGACTCGACGAGCTCGATCGGCGCCTCGAACTCCACGCCCTCGGGATGGTTGGCCGGCGCGAGCTTGGCGTCCTCGAAGTCCTCGGGGCGGATGCCGACGATGACGTCCGGCGCGTCCTTGACGCCCTTCGGCGCCGGGACCTTCGCGAACGGCAGCTGGACCGTCCCGCCGCTGATCTTCGCCGAGAAGAAGTTCATCGCCGGAGAGCCGATGAAGCCCGCGACGAAGATGTTCACCGGGTCGTTGTAGAGCGCCCGCGGCGTGTCGACCTGCTGCAGCACGCCCGAGCGCATGACCGCGACGCGGTCGCCGAGCGTCATCGCCTCGGTCTGGTCGTGCGTGACGTAGACCATCGTCGTCGAGAGGTCGCGCTGCAGGCGCGAGACCTCGGTGCGCATCTGGACGCGCAGCTTCGCGTCGAGGTTGGAGAGCGGCTCGTCCATGAGGAACACCTGCGGGTCGCGGACGATCGCGCGCCCCATGGCGACGCGCTGGCGCTGGCCGCCGGAGAGGTTCGCGGGCTTGCGCTCGAGGTGGTCGGTGAGGTCGAGCGTCTTCGCCGCGTCGTCGACCTTCTTGTCGATCTCGCTCTGCGGGACCTTCGCGAGCTTCAGCGCGAAGCCCATGTTCTCGCGGACGGTCATGTGCGGGTACAGGGCGTAGTTCTGGAAGACCATCGCGATGTCGCGGTCGCGCGGCGCGAGGTTGTTGACGACCTTGTCGCCGATGCGCATCTCGCCCTCGGAGATGTCCTCCAGGCCGGCGATCATCCGCAGGGCCGTCGACTTGCCGCAGCCCGACGGGCCGACGAGGATCATGAACTCGCCGTCCTTGACCTCGAGGTTCATGTGCTTGACGGCCTCGGTGCCGTCGGCGTAGCGCTTCGTGACGTCGGTGAGCGTGATGTCGGCCATGCGGGTCCTCCCTATCCCTTGACGGCGCCCGCCGTGAGCCCGGCGACGATGCGGCGCTGGAAGATGAGCACGAAGACGATGATCGGGATCGTCACGAGTACGGCGGCGGCCGCGATGTTGCCCGTGGGCGCGGTGAACTGCGAGTCGCCGGTGAAGAACGCCAGGGCCGCCGGGACCGTCCGCGCCGAGTCCGACGAGGTGAGCGTGATCGCGAAGACGAAGTCGTTCCAGGCGAAGATGAAGACGAGGATCGCGGCGGTGAACACGCCCGGGGCGGCGAGCGGCAGGATGACCTTCGTGAAGGCCTGCCAGGGGGTCGCGCCATCGACCTGGGCGGCCTGTTCGAGCTCCCATGGGATCTCTCGGAAGAACGCGACGAGCGTGTAGATCGCCAGCGGCAGCGCGAACGTGAGGTACGGGATGATCAGGCCCGGATACGTGTCGTAGAGGCCGAGCCGGCGCCACATGTCAAAGAGCGGGCCGACGACGGAGATCGGCGGGAACATCGCGATCGCCAGGGCGCCGGCGAGGATGACGGACTTGCCGGGGAACGTCAGGCGCGCGATCGCGTAGGCCGTGAAGGACGCGAGCGTCACGGCGATGAACGTCGCGATCGACGCGATCGCGACGGAGTTGATCAGCGGGCGCAGCAGCGGCGAGTCGAAGCCGCCGTGGAAGAGCGCCGTGTAGTTGTCGAACGTCACGTCCTGCGGGATGAACTTCTTGTCGCTCACCGTCGCGGGCGTCTTCAGCGACAGCGAGATGAGCCACAGGACGGGCAGCAGCGCGTAGAACATGACGATGGCCAGCGCGAGCGACCAGCCGCTGTAGGCGCCGAAGGTGCGCTTCTGCATCGCTATTTCTCACCCTGCGACGACGGGACGGCGGTCCCGAGGAAGCGCACGAAGACGAACGCGATCAGCAGGACGAGGATGAAGATCAGCACCGAGACCGCCGACCCGAGGCCGAGGTTCAGCCGCGAGATGAGCTGGTTGTAGCCGAGGATCGACACCGATTCGGTGTCCTGCGAGCCGCGCGTCATGATGAAGATCGAGTCGAAGACGCGGAACGCGTCGAGCGTGCGGAACAGCAGGGCGACGAGCAGCGCGGGCCGCAGCAGCGGCAGCGTGATGCGGAAGAAGCGCTGCCAGGCGTTGGCGCCGTCGACCCGGGCGGCCTCGTAGAGCCCCTCGTCGATCGTCGCGAGGCCGGCGAGCAGCAGCAGCGCCATGAACGGCGTCGTCTTCCAGATCTCCGTGAGGATGATGACCTCGAACGCGCTGCCGCGGTTGCCGAACCAGGCCTTGTCGTCGGGGATGAAGGGCAGGCTGTTGACGAACCCGCTCGTCGGGTCGAAGGCGAAGAACCACGCGAAGGCGGCGACGACGGTGACGATGCCGTAGGGGATCAGGACCGACGTGCGGATGAGGCCGCGGGCGAACAGCGCGCGGTGCATGACGAGCGCGAGGCCCATGCCGAGCACGAGCTCGATCACGACCGAGACGACCGTCACGAGCGACGTGTTGAAGACGTCCTGCCACCACAGCGGCGAG
>DATJEE010000012.1:0-4510 GCA_035496995.1 Solirubrobacteraceae bacterium
CGGCGGGCTGACGCCCGAGAACGTCGCGGCGGCCATCGCCGCGACGAGCCCGTTCGCGGTCGACACCGCGAGCGGGACCGAGGCGCGCCCGGGCGCCAAGGACCCGGAGAAGCTGCGCGCGTTCGCCGCGGCCGTCGCCGCGACCGCGCCGGCCGTGGCCGAGACTGCGTGATGGCCGCCGCCGGCCTCGAGCACCGCTTCGGCCCCTACGGCGGCCAGTACGTCCCCGAGACGCTGATGCCGGCGCTCGCAGAGCTCGAGGAAGCGTGGGTCGCCGCCCGCGACGACCCCGGCTATCGCGCCGAGCTCGACGGCCTGCTGCGCGACTTCGCCGGCCGCCCGACGCCGCTGTACCTCGCCGAGCGCCTGTCGCAGGCCGCCGGCCGCGAGATCTGGCTCAAGCGCGAGGATCTCATGCACACGGGCTCGCACAAGCTCAACAACGCGCTCGGGCAGGCGCTGCTCGCCAGACGCATGGGCAAGCGCCGGATCATCGCCGAGACCGGCGCCGGCCAGCACGGCGTCGCGAGCGCCACGGCCTGCGCGCTGCTGGACCTCGAGTGCGTCGTCTACATGGGCGCCGAGGACGTCCGCCGCCAGGCGCCCAACGTCCAGCGCATGCGCCTGCTCGGCGCCCGCGTCGAGAGCGTCGAGATCGGCGCGCGCACGCTGAAGGAGGCCGTCAGCGCCGCGATCCGCGACTGGGTGACGACCGTCGCGACGACGCACTACATCATCGGCTCGGCCGTCGGCCCGGCGCCCTACCCGGCGATCGTCCGCGACCTGCAGCGCGTCATCGGCGACGAGGCCCGCGCCGACCTGCTCGCCCGCAGCGGCCGCCTGCCCGACCGCGTCATCGCCTGCGTCGGCGGCGGCTCGAACTCGATCGGCATCTTCACGCCCTTCGTCGGCGACCCCGAGGTCGCGCTGATCGGCGTCGAGGCGGCGGGGGAGGGGCTGGAGAGCGGGCGCCACGGCGCGCCGCTGACCGTCGGCGGGCGCGCCGGCGTCCTGCACGGCTCGCTCTCGGCGATCATGCAGGACTCCGACGGCCAGGTCACCGAGGCGCACTCGATCTCGGCCGGCCTGGACTACCCCGGCTCCGGCCCCGAGCACGCCTTCCTGCGCGACAGCGGCCGCGCGCGCTACGTCGCCGTCACGGACGCCGACGCCCTGCGCGCGTTCCGCGAGGTCACGCGCCTGGAGGGCATCATCCCGGCGCTCGAGACCGCCCACGCGCTGCACCACGCCATCCACGAGGACGGCGAGGGCTCGACGCTCGACCTCGTCTGCCTCTCGGGCCGCGGCGACAAGGACCTCGCCGAGGTCCTCGCGCAGGATGCCGGGTAGGGCGAAACCCGCCCGCGACCGCGTGCCGGCGGTCCCGCAGACCGGCGAGGACCGGATCGCGGCGGCCTTCGCGCTGCGCCGCGGCGCCGCCGCGCTCATGCCGTACCTCATGGGCGGCTTCCCCGACATGGCGACGTCGCGGGCGATCGGCGAGGCCTACGCCGCCAACGGCGCCGACCTCATCGAGCTCGGCGTCCCGTACTCCGACCCGCTCGCCGACGGCCCCGTCATCCACGAGGCCGGGACGGCGGCGCTGAAGGCGGGCGCGACGATCGGCGGCGTCCTCGAGGTCGCCGAGGCGCTCGCGCGGCGCGTGCCGGTGATGCTCATGGCGTACGTCAACCTCATCCTCGCCCGCGGCCCCGAGGCCTTCGCGCAGGCCGCCCGCGACGCCGGCATCAGCGGCCTGATCATTCCCGACCTGCCGTTCGAGGAGGCGCCGGAGATCGAGGCCGCCTGCCGCGAGCACGCCATCGCGCTCGTCCCGCTCGTCGCGCCGACGACGACCGACGAGCGCCTCGCGATGATCGGCGCCAAGGCCCGCGGGTTCATCTACACGGTGTCGGTCACCGGCACGACCGGCGAGCGCACGACCGGGGAGGACGACTTCCGGCCGATCCTCGACCGCGTCCGCGCGCACACGACGGTGCCGGTCGCGCTCGGCTTCGGGATCGCGACCCCCGAGCAGGCCGCCGCCGCCGCGCGGGCGGGCGCCGACGGGGTCATCGTCGGCACGCGGCTCGTCCGCGCCGCCGCCGAGGCGGAGGACCCCGCGGCCGCGACGGGCGAGCTCGTGGCGGCACTTGCCGCCGGGCTCATCCGTTAGTCTGGCGCCTGCTCATGGGCCTCGTCCTCGCCACCACCACCGGCCTCGCGATCTGGATCGTCCTCTGGGCGACCGGCACGAAGTCGATCGTCGGGTTCCTCATCGCGACGGTCATCATCATGATCGGCGCCACCGCCAAGATCCTCGCCCCGTACCTTCCCGGCCGGGAGTAGCTCCATGCCCGGCGGGCTTCGGGCGGCCAGCGCCTGCGTCCTGGCCCTGCTGGCGTTCGCGGCGGCCGGCTGCGGCGGCGACGGCGCCCCCGACAACGCCCCGGCGGACGGGCCGCGGACGCTGACGATCTACTCGAGCCTGCCGCTGCACGGCCCCGACCGCGAGCGCGCGCGCGACATGGTCAACGCGATCAAGCTCGCGCTGCAGGAGTCGGGCGGGAAGATCGGCCCGCTGAGCGTCACGTACGTCTCGCTGGACTCCTCGACCGCCGAGGACGACACGTGGACGCAGGACAAGGTCCTCGACAACGCGCGCACGGCGGTCAAGGACTTCAACTCGATCGCGTACATCGGCGACCTCGACTCGGCCGCGACCGCGCTCTCGCTGCCGCTGACGAACGAGGGCCACGTCCTGCAGGTCAGCCCGTCGAGCACGTACGACGGGCTCACGCGCGCCGGCGGCCGGCGCCCGGCCGAGCCCGAGCGCTTCTATCCGTCGGGCCTGCGGACCTTCGGCCGCGTCGTGCCGGCCGACCACGTCACGGCGTCGGCGCTCGTCGGCTACATGAAGTCCGAGGGCGTGCGCCGGCTGGCGCTGCTGGCCGACCGCGATCTCTACGGCGGCGGGCTCGCCGACCAGATCGAGAAGGCCGCCGCGCGGCAGGGCATCGACGTCGAGGACCGCGGGCGCATCGACGCGCGCAAGCGCGATCTCGGCGACACCGCGGCCGACATCGCCAAGCAGGGCGCCGACGCGTTCGTCTTCGCCGGCGGCGACGCGGCCGGCGCGGCGCGGATCTACCAGGCCGTCGCCGACGCCGCGCCGGGGCTGCTGCTCTTCGGCCCGGACGCCGTCGCCGACGATCCCGCCGTCCTGGCGCTCCCGGCGGCGGTCCTGCGGCGCCTGCGCGTCACCTCGGCGCTGCTGCCGCTGCGGATGCTGCCGCGCGCCGCCCGCACGTTCGACGCCCGCTTCGACACGACGTTCGGCCGCCACCCCGCGCCCGCGGCGCTGCAGGCCTACGAGGCGACCCGCGCCGTGCTCGCCGCGATCCGCAACGCCGGTGCGAAGGGCAACAACCGCCGTGCCGTGACCGATGCCTTCTTCGCCACCCGCGACCGTCCGTCGGTGCTCGGCACGTACTCGATCGACCGCAACGGGGACACGAGCCTCAGCACGTTCGCGGGCAACCGGCTGACGCGTTCGGGGCCCGTGCTCGACAAGGTGTTGAAGATCCGGCGCTGAGGACCGCTGCACGGCCCCGACCAAGTCGTGCGAACAGGTCGTTAACAGGTGTACGATCGGCCCGCTCGCAGTTCCAGCCCCATCGAGGAGGGATTCATCTTGCGCTTGAATCGAGTAACCCTGGCCGGCGCCCTGGTGCCTGTGCTGGCATTCGGGGTTGCGGCCTGCGGCTCCGACAACAAGTCCAGCAGCAGCAGCGGCGGCAGTACCGGGAGCACCACGCTGACGATCTACTCGTCACTTCCGCTGCAGGGCACGTCGCGAGGTCAGTCCACGGCCGTCATCAACGGTGAGAAGCTCGCGCTCGATGACGCCGGCGGCAAGGTCGGCAAGTTCAAGATCAAGTACGTCTCGCTCGACGACTCGACCGCGCAGAACCCCGGCACGGCCGACGAGGGCCAGACCGCGCAGAACGCCCGCCAGGCGGTGCGCGACAAGTCCACCATCTTCTACCTTGGCGAGTTCAACTCCGGCGGCACGAAGGTCTCGCTGCCGATCCTCAACAAGGCCAACATCCCGCAGATCAGCCCCTCGAACACGTACATCGGGCTGACGACGAACGAGCCCGGCTCCGAGCCCGGCGAGCCGCAGAAGTACTACCCGACCGGCGTGCGCACGTACGCCCGCGTCGTGCCGCGCGACAAGGTCCAGGGCGCGGCGCTCGTCACCACGATGAAGGAGGACGGCTGCAAGACCGTCACCCTGTGGAACGACAAGTCGACCTACGGCGCCGGCCTGGCGCGTAACGTCAAGCTGTCGGCCGAGGCCGCCGGCCTGACGATCGAGAACGAGCAGGGCACGGACAAGAACGCGCCCAACTACCGCTCGATCGCGTCGAA
Organism: Solirubrobacteraceae bacterium; assembly: GCA_035496995.1. Lineage (GTDB taxonomy): Bacteria > Actinomycetota > Thermoleophilia > Solirubrobacterales > Solirubrobacteraceae > CADCVQ01. The sequence continues at coordinate 4,435 of DATJEE010000012.1, forward strand.
GATCAAGTCCGACTGCTTCCTCTTCGCCGGCGTCACCGGTGAGAACGGCGTGCAGGTCTACAAGGACGTCGCCGCG
>DATJEE010000013.1:0-26769 GCA_035496995.1 Solirubrobacteraceae bacterium
GACGCGACCGAGCGCCTGCGCCTCGACGGCGACCTGCGCCGCGCGCTCGGCGTCGAGGACGAGCTGCTCGCGTACTACCAGCCGATCGTCGCCCTCCCCGGCGGCGAGATCGTCGGCATGGAGGCGCTCGCGCGCTGGGACCACCCCGAGCGCGGGATCGTCGGGCCGGCGGAGTTCATCGCGACCGCCGAGGACAGCGGCGCGATCCTCGCCCTCGGCGATCTCATGCTCCGCCAGGCGTGCCGCGACGCCGCGGACTGGCGGACGCGGCTCGGCGAGCGGCCGTTCCGCGTCGCGGTCAACCTGTCGCCGCGCCAGGTCTGCGAGCCGGGCCTCGCCGAGCACGTCGCGGCCATCCTCGCGCAGACCGGCCTGCCGGCGTCGGCGCTCGCGCTCGAGCTCACCGAGAGCGCGCTCATGGACGAGTCCGAGATCGTCGCCGAGAACCTCGACCGGCTGAAGGAGCTCGGCGTCGGGCTCGTGCTCGACGACTTCGGGACCGGCTACTCGTCGCTGGCCTACCTGCGCCGCTTCCCGATCGACGCGATCAAGATCGACCGCCGCTTCATCGCCGGGCTCGGCCACGACACGGACGACACGACGATCGTCGAGGCGATCGTCCGCATGGCGGCGGGCCTGCGCCTCGAGGTCGTCGCCGAGGGGGTCGAGACCGCCGAGCAGATGGCGATCCTCGACGCGATGGGCTGCCGCCTCGGCCAGGGCTTTCTCTTCTCCGCGGCCGTGGCGCCGCCGCAGGCTGCCGCGCTGCTCGGCGTCGCGGTCCGCGCGTAGCGCCAGCGCTGCGGGTTTCTACGCAGACAGGTCTGCGGGAGGTTCCCGATGGCAGCGGGCGCCCCGCGGCGTCTACCGTCGGCTGACCCGTCAAGGAGGACCCATGCACGCCGACGCCACGGAGCCAGGAACGGCTTCCCCGACCCGCCTCGCCGTCCTGTATGTCGTGCTCGCCGTGCTCGTCATCGGCGTCGCGACCGTCGTCATCTCCAAGGGGCAGGACGAGCACCCGCAACCGTCGATCGCGGGCGGCTACGACGCGACCGCCGCCAACGCCTGCCTCGGCGCCGCGGCCAAGCCCGCCAAGGCGATCGCGCTCCCGAGCACCGCGCCGGCGCAGGCGCCGCCCGCCGGGCCGTCGTTCGACGTGACGCAGTCGGGCCAGTTCGTCAACCTCGCCAACTCGGCCGGGACGCTCAAGGGCAAGCTGCGCCTGCAGGACGGCGCCAAGGGCGCGGCGCGGCACATCAGCGGCGACGTCTCCTGCGTCGGCGGCGGCACGCAGCACTTCGACGGGACCGCGACGCCGGCGCCGAACGGCGCGCTGGCGGGCACGCTCGGCGGGACGGCCGTGACGGCGACGCTGAAGCGCGATCCGCCCGACCCGGGCGCCGCCAAGCCGCGGCCGCCGGCGAGCATCGCGAGCCTCTACGCGCTGTCACCGCGCTCGACGTGCTTCGGCGGCAGCTTCGAGCTGGACGGCTCGGGCGCGCGGTACACCGTCAAGGCGCGCGGCGGCGAGCTCGGGAGCGTCGCCTACACGAAGCAGACCGGCGCCCTCATCGGCGACGTCAAGTGCACGCGCGGCGGGCACGTCCTGCTCAAGGCGGTCGCCGTCGACCGCAACCTCAACAACGTCTCGCTCGTACCACTCGACGAGGCGGCTGCGGCGAAGCCGGCGGCGGGCGCAGCGCCCGCGCCCGCGCCGGCGCCGGGCGCCGCCGCGCCCAAGCCGGTCCTCACGACGCCGTCCGGGCTCGGCCCGGCGGGCGAGCGCTTCACCGCCGTGCGCAAGCGCGAGGCCTTCGGCAAGCTCGTCGCCGCGTTCTTCATCGCCGTCGCGATCGTCATGATCGTCGCCCGCCTCTTCGGCCTGCTGGCGGTGCGCGTCGGGCAGCCGCGGGTCATGGGCGAGGTCGTCGCCGGCATCGCGCTCGGCCCGACGATCCTCGGCGCGGTCTCGCCGGCGCTGCAGGCGACGCTGTTTCCGTCCGACATCCTGCCGGCGTTCGGGATCGCGGCCAACCTCGGCCTGATCTTCTACATGTTCCTCGTCGGCCTCGAGCTCGACGCGAGCCAGCTCAAGGGGCGCATCACGCAGGCCGCGGCCATCTCCAACGCCAGCGTCGCGCTGCCGATGCTGCTCGGGATCGCCGCGGCGCTGCCGCTGTACACGCTGCTCGGCCCGGACAAGAAGTTCGTCGCCTTCGCGCTGTTCATGGGCGTCTCGATGTCGATCACGGCGTTCCCGGTGCTCGCCCGGATCCTCGTCGAGCGGCGGATGCTCAAGCGCCCCGTCGGTGCCCTCACGCTCGCCTGCGCGGCGATCGACGACGTCACCGCGTGGTTTCTCATCGCGCTCGCGACGGCCGTCGCGGCCGCCGGGTCGGGCTCGGAGGTCGTGCGGACGATCGGCCTCGCCGTCGCCTTCTGCCTCGTCATGGGCTTCCTCGTGCGCCCGCTGATCGCGCGCGTGTCGACGGCCTTCGACGAGGCCGGCCGCGTCCCCGGCGTCTGGGTCGCCGTCATCTTCGCCGGCGTCCTGATCTCGGCGTACGTCACCGAGACGATCGGCATCGCCGTGATCTTCGGCGGCTTCATCATGGGCATGGTCATGCCGCGCAACACCGGCCTGACCGAGGACGTGACGCGCCGCATGGAGGACTTCGTCGTCGTCCTGCTGCTGCCGCTGTTCTTCGCCTACACCGGCCTGAAGACCGACGTCGGCCTGCTCGACCGCCCGGTGCTGTGGCTCATCACCGGCGCGCTCATCGCGATCGCGATCGCCGGCAAGCTGTTCGGCGCGGCGATCGCGGCGCGCGTGTCGGGCTTCGACTGGCGCGCGTCGGCGGTCATCGGGACGCTGATGAACACCCGCGGGCTGACGGAGCTCATCGTGCTGAACCTCGCGCTCGAGCAGGGCGTGATCTCCCAGGCGCTGTTCGCGGCGCTCGTGCTGATGGCGCTCGTCACGACGTTCATGGCGGGGCCGCTGCTGAAGCTCCTGGACCCGGCCAACACGTTCGGCGCGCCGCTCGAGGAGGAGCTCGACGACGCCCGCCGCGAGTCGGCGCTCGACATGCCCGACGTCGAGGTGCCCGAGCGCTCGATCCTCGTCGCGCCGCGCTCGGACGAGGCGCTCGCGCCGCTGCTGTCGCTCGCCGAGCCGCTCGCGCGCTCCCAGCCGCCGCGCGAGCTCATCATCGCGCGCCTCGTGCAGCCGCCGCGCGGCGCGAGCGTCCGCGGCGGGCTGCAGACGGAGAACGCCCTCGTCGGCGAGATCTCGGCCGAGCTCGCGCGCGTGCGCCGGCGGCTGGGCGACGACGGGATCGCGGCGCGCAGCGTCGCCTTCTCCTCCGCCAATCCGAGCAGCGACCTCGCCCGGCTCGCCGACAACGAGCAGGTCGACCTCCTGCTGACCGACGGCTACCGGCCGATCGTCGGCGAGGCGATCCCGCTCGGCGACGTCAAGCCCGTGCTGCTCGAGGCGCCGTGCGACGTCGGCGTGCTCGTCGCGCGCGAGGGCACGAAGATCGCGATCGGGCCCGGCGCGCCGGTGCTCGTCCCGTTCGGCGGCGCCGAGCACGACTGGTCGGCGCTCGAGCTCGCCGTCTGGCTGGCGGCGGGCAGCGGGGCGTCGGTGCGGCTCATCGGCGCGGCCGGGCAGACCGACGAGGGCAAGTCCGTCTCGCGGCTGCTCGGCGACGCGAGCCTCGTCGTCCAGCAGATCGGCGGCGTGACGACCGAGCCCGTCGTCGTCGGCAGCGGGGCGGAGATCCTCGCGGCCGCGGAGGGCGCGGGCCTGCTCGTCATCGGGCTGTCGGATCGCTGGCGCAAGGAGGGCCTCGGCGCGACGCGGTCGGAGATCGCGAAGTCCGCGAAGGTGCCGGTGGTCTTCATCCGCCGCGGGATGCGGCCCGGGGCGCTCGCCCCGCGCGGCGACGCGACGCGCTTCACGTGGTCGCACGCGGGCTTCGGCGGCGGGCAGACGAACGGCGGCGGGTCGACGACCGGCACGCGCACGCGCGGCTGACCCCCGGGCAGCGCGGGTCAGCCCGGGACGCGCGCCTCGATCGTCGTCGGCCCGCCGCGGGAGGACGAGACGCGCAGGCTGCCGCCCGCCAGCGCGACGCGCTCGCGCATGCTCGTGAGGCCGAAGCCCTCGCACGGGCGCTCGGGGTCGAAGCCGCGGCCGTCGTCGCGGACGAGCACGGCGATCGACCCGTCGCGCGCGGCGAGGCGCACGAGCACCTCGCCCGCCTGCGCGTGCTTGACGACGTTCGTCAGGGCCTCCTGGACGAGCCGGTAGATCGTGCTCTCGGTCTCCGGCGCCAGGCGCTCGCCGCCGTCCTCGCGCAGGTCGAGCTCCATCCGGACGGCGAAGCCCGAGGAGGCCGCGCTGCGCTCGGCGAGCGTCTCGATCGCCGGGCCGAGGCCGAGGTCGTCGAGCGCCGCCGGCCGCAGCTCGGCGATCAGGCCGCGCAGCGTGCGGATCTCGAGCGCCGTCTGGTCGACGGCCTGCTCGACGGCGCGGCGCAGGGCGGCGTCGTCGCCCGTGGCGAGCGTCGACGACAGGAGCATCGCCAGGCCGCCGAGGCCCTGGAGCGTCTCGTCGTGCAGCTCGCGCGCCCAGCGCCGGCGCGACTGCTCGGAGGCCTCGATGCTGCTGCGCAGCAGCGAGCGGGCGACGGATTTCGCCGTCGTCACGGCCGTCGCCGCGCTGGCGCCGACGGCCTGCAGCAGCTCGGCGTCCTGCTCGCTGAACGCGGCGCCGGGCGCCGGCGGGTCGAGCGCGGCGAGCACGCCGACGTGCACGCCGTGGAAGACGAGCGGCACGAGCACCGCCGCCTGCGCCGGCCCGAGCTGTGCGAGCTCCGGCGCGCCGGGCGCGAGCAGGTGCGGCTCGTCGCCGAGCAGGACGCGCCCGGGCAGCGAGCCGGCGACGGGCAGGCGGACGGCGTCCGCACCGGCCCCCTCCTCGTCCTCGCCCTCGCCGCCGGCGGCCGCGAGGACGAGCTCGTCGCCCTCGCGCAGGAAGATCAGCAGGGCGCGCGCGTGGATGATCTCGCGGCCGTGGCGCAGGATGAGCGCCAGGACGCGGTGCAGGTCGGTCTCACCGCCGACCTCGCGCGCGATCTGCGCGAAGGCCTCGAGGCGCAGGACGCTCTGCGCGAGGCGCGTGTTGGCGGCCTCGAGCTCGCCCGCATAGAGGCTCAGCGCGCGCTGGGCGCGCCGGCGCGCGACGACGTCGGCCCGCAGGCGCTCGGCGAAGCGCCCGACGAGCCCGCCGACGACGACGAACACCGCCAGCCGCGAGACGTAGCCGAGCACGCCGACGTCGAGGCGCTTGATCTCGCCCCAGGCGAGGACGAGCGCGAACGCCACCGCCGCGGCCGCGAGGCCGCCGCGCAGCCCGAACTCGATCGCGAGGATCGCGATCGGGACGGTGTAGAAGTTCGCCAGCAGCGCGCTCGGGTCGTGCACGGCCAGGCGCGCGCAGAACGTCCCGGCGAAGAGCGCGACGGCGAGCGCGACGACGGCCTGGCGGCGCCGGTCGTCGGCCGGTGCGGGCGTGTCCTCGACGACGAGCCGCGCGCGCCGCTGTGCGGCCTCGAGCTCGAGCTGCTCGAGCGTCGAGAGGCGGCGCGGGCCCGGCTGCGTCACGGCCCGATGAGCTCGCGTTCGAGCGCGCAGCGGACGAGCTCGGCGCGGCCGGAGACGCCGAGCTTGCTCTGGATGTTCGCGCGATGCGTCTCGACGGTCCGGACGCTGAGGTAGAGGTCGCCGGCGATCCGCGTGTTCGTGTGCCCGAGCGCGATGAGGCGCAGGATCTCGAGCTCGCGCGGCGTCAGGTGGTCGCCGGCGGGCTCGTGCGCGAGCACGACGCGCGCCGCGAACTGCGGGTGCAGGTAGGTCTCGCCGCGCGCGACGGCGCGCACCGCCGCGACGAGGTCCGCGCGCGGCGCCTCCTTGAGGACGTAGCCGCCGGCACCGGAGCCCAGCGCCTTGCGCGCGAAGGCCGGGTCGTCCTGCATCGTGAGGACGAGCACGCGCGTCGCGGGCGAGGCGCGCAGCAGCGCCGGCATCCCGTCGAGGCCGTTCTCGGCGCCGAGATGGACGTCGAGGATCAGGACGTCCGGCGCGTGCTCGCGCAGGCAGTCCTCGGTCGCCGCGAGGCAGCCCGCCTCGGCGACGACCTCGAGATCGTCCTCCATGTCCAGCAGGACGCGCAGCCCGTTGCGCACCATCGTGTGGTCGTCGGCGATGACGACGCGGACGACCGGCTCTTCCCGGGCGGTGGTCACCGCGCCGAACATACCGCGGTTCGGGTCTCAGACCCCGAGCTTCTCGCGGACGATGCGCGTGACCTCGGCGCCGTCGGCGCGGCCCTTCGTCTCGCGCATGACGTGGCCGATGATCGCGCCGATCGCCTTCATGTTGCCGCTGCGGATCTTCTCGGCGGCGTCGGTGTTGGCGGCGAGCGCGGCCTCGACGATCGGGTCCAGCGCGTCGTCGCCGCCGCCCATCGCGCCGAGGCCCTCGGCCGCGACGATCTGCGCCGGGTCGCCGCCGTCGGCGACGAGCCGGTCGAGGACGACCTTCGCGTTGTTCACCGTGACGGCCTTCTCGGACACGAGCGCGACGAGCTTCGCGAGCGCCGCGGGCTGCACCTTCGACGTCGCCGGGTCGTCTTCGCCGACGCGCGCGACGAGCTCGTTGCAGACCCAGTTGGCCAATGGCTGGGCCTCGGCGCCGTCGCCCGCCAGGGCGGCCTCGAAGTAGTCGCCGAGCTCCGTGCGCCAGGCGAGCTGGCGGGCGTTGGCGGCGCTCACGCCGAGCGCCTCCAGGCGGGTCTCGCGGGCGGCCGGCAGCTCCGGCATCGCGTCGCGCGCGGCCGCGAGCATCGCCTCGGAGGTCGCGACCGGGACGAGGTCGGGCTCGGGGAAGTAGCGGTAGTCGTGCGCCTCCTCCTTGGAGCGCAGCGACGTGATCCGCTCCGTCGCGGGGTCGAAGTGCAGCGTCTCCTGCACGACCTCCTCGCCGGCGCGCAGCAGCGCCTCCTGGCGGGCGATCTCGGCGTTGACGCCGCGCTCGAGATAGCGGAAGGAGTTCATGTTCTTCAGCTCGGTCTTCGTCCCGAGCGCGACCTGGCCGACGGGCCGGATGGAGATGTTCGCGTCGCAGCGCAGCGAGCCCTCCTCCATGTTCACGTCGCTGACGCCGAGGCTGCGCAGCGTCGTGCGCAGGAGCGTCAGCCACTCGCGCGCCTGCGCCGCCGAGCGGACGTCGGGCTCGGTGACGATCTCGGCGAGCGGCGTCCCGCCGCGGTTGAAGTCGACGACCGACGAGTCCGAGCCGTGGATGCGGCCGCTGGAGCCGGCGTGGATGAGCTTCGCCGCGTCCTCCTCGAGGTGCACGCGGTGGATGCGCACGTCGCCCAGGCGCCCGCCCTTGCAGAGCGGTTCGTCGTACTGGCTGATCTGGTAGCCCTTGGGCAGGTCGGGATAGAAGTAGTTCTTGCGGTGAAAGATCGAGCGCGGCGCGAGGTCGCAGCCGAGCGCGAGGCCGATCATCAGCCCGAAGTGGATCGCGCGGGCGTTCGCGCGCGGCAGCGTCCCGGGCAGCCCGAGGCAGACGGGGCAGGTGCGCGTGTTCGGCGGCTCGCCGAAGGACAGCTCGCAGCCGCAGAACATCTTCGTCCGCGTCGAGAGCTGGACGTGGATCTCCAGGCCGATGACGGGCTCGTATTCAATCTCGGGACTCATGCGGCGCTCCGTGCTCCGCTGTGGTCGAAGCCGATCGCCTGCTCGAGCGCGAAGGCCGCGTCGAGGATGCGGTTCTCGCTGAACGCCGGGCCCGCCATCTGAAAGCCCGTCGGCAGTCCCTCGCTCAGCCCGTTGGGGATCGAGATCGCCGGGATGCCGGCGAGCGACATCGGGACGGTGCAGAAGTCGTTGAGGTACATCGCGAGCGGGTCGTCGGTCTTGGAGCCGAGCTCGAAGGCGACCGACGGCGAGGTCGGCGTCACGACGAAGTCGAAGTTCTCGAACGCGGCCCGGAAGTCCGCGGAGATCTTCGTCCGCACGCGCTGGGCGCGGCCGTAGTAGGCGTCGTAGTAGCCGCTGGAGAGCGAGTAGGTCCCGAGCATGATGCGGCGCTTGACCTCGGCGCCGAAGCCCCGGCTGCGGGTCTTCGTGTACATCCCGACGAGGCCGCCGTCCTCGACGCGCAGGCCGTAGCGCACGCCGTCGAAGCGCGCGAGGTTCGACGACGCCTCGGCGGGCGCGATGACGTAGTACGCGCTGAGGGCGTGCGGCGCGTGCGGCAGCCGGCAGGTCTCGACGCTCGCGCCGAGCTCCTCGGCGAGCTCGAGCGTCGCGTTGAAGGCCGCGAGCACGCCGGGCTCGACACCCGAGCCCTCGCCGACGAGCTCCTCGGGGACGCCGAGGCGGATGCCGTCCAGGCGCTCGGCGGTGGGCGTCCCGACCGCCCCGGGGAAGCCGACGGACGTCGAGTCGCGCGCGTCGCGGCCGACCATGTGGCGCAGCAGCAGCGCCGCGTCGCTGACATCCCGGGTGAGCGGCCCCGCCTGGTCCAGCGACGAGGCGAAGGCGATCATCCCGTAGCGGCTGACGGTCCCGTACGTCGGCTTGAGGCCGACGATCCCGCAGAGCGCGGCGGGCTGGCGGATCGAGCCGCCGGTGTCGGTGCCGAGCGCCCAGGGCGCCGAGCCCGCCGCGACCGCGGCCGCGCTGCCACCGCTCGAGCCGCCCGGGACGCGCGTGCGGTCCCACGGGTTGAGCACCGGCCCGAAGGCCGAGTTCTCGTTCGAGGAGCCCATCGCGAACTCGTCCTGGTTCGTCTTGCCGAGCAGCGGCGCGCCGGCGGCGGCCAGCCGCGCGACGACCGACGCCGTGTACGGCGGGCGGTAGCCCTCGAGGATCTTCGAGGCGGCCTGGCTCGGGACGCCCTCGGTGCAGAAGAGGTCCTTGACGGCGAGCGGGACGCCGGCCAGCGGCGCGCCGTCGGGCGGGCTCTGCGCCGGGGGGCCCTCGGCGACCCAGAGGTACGCGTTGAGGTCCTCGTCGAGGGCCGCGGCGCGGTAGGCCTCGAAGAGCTCGCTCGGGGCGACGTCGCCGCGCTCGATCTCCGCGACGGCCTCGACGGCGGTCAGCCGGGTGAGGTCGGAGGCGGTCACTCGCCACCGGCCTGCGGGCTGGGCACGAGGAAGCCGCCGCCGGCGACGGCGGGCGCGCTCGCGAGCGCGACCTCGACCGGCAGCGACGGCTCGGGCTCGTCCGGGCGCAGCGCGCTCGGGACCTCGACGACGTGCGTCGTCGGCGGGACGCCCATGAGGTCGAGCTCGCCGATCTTCTCGATGTGGCCGAGGATCTTCGAGAGCTCCTCGCTCATGTGCCCGACCTCGTCCTCGCTGAGCTCCAGGCGGGCGAGGCGGGCGACGTGGAGCACCTGTTCGCGGTCGATCACCCGCGTGATTCTAGGGGGGTCAGTCCGTCCACCATCCCTGGAGCACCTCGCCGTCGCCCTTGCGGCGCGGGCCGAAGGCGAGCCATTCCAGGCCGTCCGGGCCGGCCTCGAAGGCGCGCGTGACGGCGGGCGCGACCCGGATCGCGTCCATCGCCGCGACCGCGGCGATCTCGTCGTCGAGCTTCACCCGGCCCGAGCCCGAGAGGACGACGTAGACCTCCTCGGCCTCGTCGTGGCGATGGCCGAACGCCTGGCGCCTGCCGGGCTTCAGGCGCTGGAGGCTGACGCCGGTCTGCTCGGCGGCGAGGTCGTCGGTGACGAAGCGCGCCTCGCCCTGCTCGTCGAGGCCGTACCTCGGCGCCATGTCCTCTGTGTCGGTGAGCTTGTGGATCGTGTAGGTCGCTGTGGTCGTCATGCCCAGTGACGATAGGCGGGGCCGGTCCGCGTGTCGCCCTCCGGCGACCTCGCCGCGCACGTCGAGCGCCACTGGATCGTCCGCTGGGACCTGCGCGGCGGGACGCCGTTCACGCGGGAGATGCTCCCCCACCCGTGCGTGAACCTCGTCGCCGAGCTGGGCCGCATCGCGCTCGGCTATCTGGCCGCACGCGTGTGCTCGAAGGTTGAGCGGCGTGCGACTGATATTCGACATGCGTGTCGAGTTGACCCCGCGATACGGGGTCAAGTCGACACGCACGCCCTCGGGGACCGCACGCGCCCGGGACGCCCCTCCTTCAGCGATGCAGGACGCGCCCCGCACCCGGTAGGCCAGCGGGCCGACCACCGGATTTCCGCCCAGCCGGAAGCGAGAGGGAGACAGCTCTACCCGCGCGGGCTCGGGCGGCTCGGGTCGCGCTCGGGCGGCGGCGGCCGCGGGGCGCCGCGGACGGCGAGCACGCGCTCGGTCTGGCGCAGCGAGGCCGGCGCGTGCGTGCGCTCGTCGCCGAGCGCCCGCCAGGCGCCGGCGGCGCAGCCGAAGACGAAGATCAGGCCGAGATAGGCGCCCTCGCCGATCGTGTGCCCGGCGTCGGTGCCGGGCTCGTCGACGACGACCCGGAAGAGGACGTAGGCGAGCACGAGCGCCGCCACGCCGACGGTGATCGAGGCCGCCGACCCGGCCATCGCGACCGGCCGCGCCGTGATCGTCAGGACGACGAGCGTCAGCGCGAGCGCGATCACCGCGACGAGCAGGACGCGCCCGATCGCCAGCGCCTCCCAGGCCGACCGGCCGCCGAACCAGTCGAGGAACATCGTCAGGAAGAGCCCCGCCGCGCTGACCGCCGCCAGGAGCTCGCCGCTGCGCAGGCGCCGCAGGTCCATCGTCAGGCGGCCCGCTCGCGCTGCATCCGGGCGGCCTGCAGCGTGTTGCGCAGCAGGAAGGCGATCGTCATCGGGCCGACGCCGCCGGGCACCGGCGTGATCGCGCCCGCGACCTCCTTGACGGCGGCGAAGTCGACGTCGCCGGCGAGGGTGGGTGGGGACGTATTCATGCGGTTCATGCCGACGTCGATGACGATCGCCCCGGGCTTGACCCAGCCGTCCTTGACCATGCGCGCCTGCCCGACGGCGGCGATGAGGACGTCGGCGCGGCGGCAGACGGCGGCGAGATCACGCGTGCGCGAGTGGCACGTCGTCACGGTCGCGTTGGCGCCGAGCAGCAGCTGCGCCATCGGCTTGCCGAAGAGGTTCGAGCGCCCGATGACGACCGCCTCGGCGCCCTCGAGCTCCGCGCCGGCGGCCTCCAGCAGCGTCATGACGCCGAGCGGCGTGCACGGGCGCAGGCCCTCGCGGCCCTGCATGAGCAGGCCGGCGCTCACGGCCGTCAGGCCGTCGACGTCCTTCAGCGGGTCGACGAGCCCGGTGAGCTCGACGCCGTCGAGGTGCGGCGGCACGGGCAGCTGGACGAGGATGCCGCTGACCTCGGGGTCGGCGTTCAGCCGCTCGATGAGCGCGACGATCTCCGCGCGCGACGTGTGCGTCGGCAGCGGGAAGTTGAAGCCCTGCATGCCGACCTCGCGGCAGGCCTTCTGCTTGCCGTTGACGTAGATCGCCGAGCCGGGGTCGTCGCCGACGAGGATCGTCGCGAGGCCCGGGCGGGCGCCGCCGAACTGCTGCCCGAACGCCTCGACGTCCTTCGCGACGCCGATCCGCACGCGCCCGGCGATCTGCTTGCCATCGATGATCTGCGCCGTCATGGCCCGGGAGTTCAGCGCACTTTCGTGATCGGGGCGTACTCGGCCATGAGCTTGCGCTCGCTGCCGTCGCCCGCGAAGCGCACGACGACGATCCCGCCGGCCTCGATCCCGATGACGACGCCCGCCCCGAAGGCGGCGTGCGAGACGTCGTCGCCGAGGCCGAACGACGGCACCGGGTGGCGCTCGGCCGCGCGCGTCGACGTCGCCGCCGACGCCCAATCCGAACCCCGCCCGCCCCGCTGCGCCGCGCGCGCGCCGATGCCGGCCCCCGCGCGGATGCGGGGCTCGTCGGCGCGGTCGGTGAGCTCGGACGGGATCTCGTCGAGGAAGCGCGAGCGCAGGCCGTACTGCGTCGCGCCGAAGACCGCCCGCCGCCGGGCGCTCGTGAGATACAGCGACTCCATCGCGCGGGTGATGCCGACGTAGGCCAGCCGGCGCTCCTCCTCCAGGCCGCCCTCGTCGAGCGCGCGCGAGTGCGGGAAGACGCCCTCCTCCATCCCGGCGATGAAGACGATCGGGTACTCCAGGCCCTTGGCGTTGTGGATCGTCATGAGCGTCACGAGGCCCTCGTCGTCCGTGCGCGTGTCGGCGTCGGCGACGAGCGCGACGCCCTGCAGGAAGACGTCGAGCGTGTCCTGCTCGGCCTCGGCCGTCGCGTCGAACTCGCGCGCGACCTCGACGAGCTCGGCGAGGTTCTCCTCGCGGCCCTGCGCCTCGATCGTGCGCTCGGCCTTCAGCGCGTCGACGTAGCCCGTGTCCTGCAGCAGCGACTCGAGCAGGTCGCCGACCGGGACGCCGCTGCCGGCGCGCTCGCGCAGCGCCGTCATCGTGTCCATGAAGCGCCCGAGCGCCTTGATCGCCGCGCTGCCGAGCCCGGGCACCGCGGCGGGGTCGGCGGCCGCCTCCCAGATGCTGATGCCCATCGACTGCGCGTAGCCCGTGACCCGGCCCATCGACGTCTGGCCGATCCCGCGCCGCGGCGAGTTGACGACCCGCGTGAAGGAGACGACGTCGAACGGGTTGGCGAGGATCGTGAGGTACGCGATCGCGTCCTTGATCTCCGCGCGCTCGTAGAACTTCGTGCCGCCGATGACCTGGTAGCCGATGTCGCGGCGCACGAGCGTGTCCTCGATGACCCGCGACTGCGCGTTGGTCCGGTAGAAGACCGCGATCTCCGCCCGGCTCGCGCCCTCGTCGACGAGCCGCTCGATCTCCCCGACGACGAAGCGCGCCTCGGCGTGCTCGTCGTCGAGCTCGCGGATGCGCACCGGATCGCCGTCGCCGCGATCGGTCCACAGGGACTTCGGCTTCTGGTCGCGGTTGTGCGCGATGACGGCGTTCGCCGCGCTGAGGATCGTCTGCGTCGAGCGGTAGTTCTGCTCGAGCTTGACGACGTGGGCGTCCGGGAAGTCATCCTCAAACGATAGAATATTGGTTATGTCTGCTCCGCGAAACCCATAGATTGATTGCGCATCGTCGCCCACGACCGCGAGGTTGCGGCGCTCGCTGCTGAGCAGCTGCAGCCAGCGGTACTGCGCGGCGTTCGTGTCCTGGTACTCGTCGACGAGGACGTGGCGGAAGGCCGAGCTGTAGCGGTCGCGGACCTCCTGGAAGAGCTGCAGGATGTTGACGGCGTTGACGAGCAGGTCGTCGAAGTCCATCGCGTTCATGCGGTGCATCTCGCGCTCGTAGAGGCGGAACGCATCGGCGACGGTCGTCTCGAAGTACGAGCCGACCATCCCGCCGTAGGCCTCGGCGTCGCGGAGCTTGTTCTTCGCGTCGGAGATCTGGTGCAGGACGGCGCCGGGGGTGAAGCGCTTCGTGTCGACGTTGAGCTCGTCGAGGCAGCGCTTGACCATGCGGCGCGCGTCGGCCTGGTCGTAGATCGTGAACTGGCGCGTGTAGCCGAGCTTGTCGGCGTCGGCGCGCAACATGCGGGCGCAGGCGGCGTGGAACGTCATGACCCACATCGCCCGCGTGCGGCGCCCGAGCAGGACCTCGACGCGCTCGCGCATCTCCTGGGCGGCCTTGTTCGTGAACGTGATCGCGAGGATCTCGCTCGCCCGCGCCTGCCCGGTGCGCTCGAGGTACGCGATGCGGTGCGTCAGGACCCGCGTCTTGCCCGTGCCGGCCCCGGCGAGGATCAGCAGCGGGCCGTCACCGTGGACCACGGCGTCGCGCTGGGGCGGGTTGAGCCCCGCGAGGAGCTCGTCCGCTCGATCGGTCGAAGGGGCCTCAGACATGAACAAATGAGCATAGGCCCGCCGTCGGCGTCCGCCGGTCGTGCATATACTCGCCACCGTCGATGCGAGATCGCGCAACGGGGAAGTGCGCGATCCAGCAACTTCCACGGATGGAGAATGGACTGGGAATTTGTCTCGAGGTTCGCTCCGCGCGAGCGTCATCGCGCTGTGCGCAGTTGTGTGCGGCGTGTTCGCCGCCGCGGGTCAGGCGGCATCCGACGGCTGCGCCGGCGCGTCCGCCGTGCCGGTCGACGCTGCCGGCCGCGCCCAGGCCGCGCGCGCCGTCGTCTGCCTCGTCAACCGCGAGCGCACCGGCCGCGGCCTGCGCGCGCTGCGGCTGTCCGGACCGCTCAGCGCGGCGGCCCGCAGCCACAGCGCCGACATGGTCGCGCGCGGGTACTTCGCCCACGATTCGCCCGCCGGCGACACGCTCGCGTCGCGCGTGCAGCGCTCCGGCTACGCCGCCGCGCACCCGCGCTTCGACGTCGGCGAGGCGCTCGCCTGGGGCCAGCAGGTGTCGCCCGACGCGCTCGTCGCCGCGCTCATGCGCAGCGCGATCCACCGCCACGTCCTGCTCGACGAGGGCGGCCGCTACCTCGGCATCGGTCTCCTGCTCGGAGCGCCCGCCGGCGGCGTCCCGGCACCGAGCGTGACGCTCGTGCTCGACGTCGGCGCGTAACCCGCGGCGCGACCCGTAGCCTGGCCTGCGTGGCCGGCCTCTGCGACGACGTTCGCGCGGCGTGCGCGGCGATCGCCGCCGAAGCGCGCTGGGTGCAGATCGACGTCGCCGCGCTCGAGCACGTCGAGCCGGGCCCGGCGCCGGTGATGGACCCGGGGCCGCACTACCTCGAGGGCTCCCCGCAGGACGTCGCGACGTTCCTGCTCGTCGTCGACGCGGTGAACTTCGGGTCGGGCTGGTTTCCCACGCTGCGCAAGCGGCCGGGCTGCTCGGGCTACTTCACCGTCACCTGGGCGATCGCCGACCGCTTCCGCGCCGACGGCGCCTGGACGGCCGCCGAACTGCGCACCATGCGCGCCGACGAGATCGCCGCGACGCTCGGCCAGGCGCGCGACCACGAGCTCATGGCGCTCTACGCCCAGGCGCTGCGCTCGCTCGGGGCCTTCCTCGGCGACCGCGACACGCTCGCCGTGATCGGCGACGCCCGCGGCTCCGCCGAGCGCCTCGCCGCGAACCTCGCGCGCGGCATGGCGCTGTTCGCCGACCGCGGCTTCTACAAGCGCGCGCAGATCGTCCCGGCCGACCTGGCCCTCGCCGGCGTCGCGCGCTTCGCCGACCTCGACCGGCTGACGATCTTCGCCGACAACCTCGTCCCGCACGTCCTGCGCTGCGACGGCGTCCTGCGCTACGACGACGCGCTCGCCGCCCACATCGACGCCGGGCGCCTGCTGGCGGCCGGGCCGCAGGAGCGCGAGATCCGCGCCTGCGCCGTGCACGCCTGCGAGCTCATCGCGGCCCGCCTCGGCGCGACGGCGCACGAGCTCGACCACTGGCTCTGGAACCGCGGCCAGGCGCCGGCCTACAAGGCCGTTCCCAGGCACAGAACCCGAACCGTCTACTACTGAGCGTCAGCCGCCGGCGGGGCTGGGGCCGTGCTGCACGGGGCGCAGGACGTGGACGTCGCCCGCCCCGTTGCGCTCCTCGCCCGACAGCGCCGCGACCTCGCGCTCGAGCTCGCCGATGCGCGCCGACATCGCGTTGATCGCGTCGGCGATCGGATCGGGCAGGTGGATCCAGTCGGTGTCCGGGCCCTCGGGACGGCGGCCGTCGACGCGCACCGGGTGCCCCGGGTTGCCGACGACCGTCGTGTTCGGCGGCACGTCCTGGATGACGACGGTGTTCGCCCCGACCTTCGCGCCGTGGCCGACGGTGATCGCCCCGAGCAGCTTCGCGCCGGCGCCGATCGTCACGTTGTCCTCGAGCGTCGGGTGGCGCTTACCGGTCGCAAAGCCGGTCCCGCCGAGCGTCACGCCCTGGTAGAGCGTCACGTCGTCGCCGATCTCGGCCGTCTCGCCGATGACGACGCCGGCGCCGTGGTCGATGAAGAAGCCCTGGCCGATCCTCGCCGCCGGATGGATCTCGATGCCCGTCAGCGTCCGCGACAGCAGCGACAGCGAGCGCGGTATGAGCGGCACGCCGACCTCGTGCAGCTCGTGCGCGACGCGGTGGGCCAGCAGCGCCTGCACGCCCGGCCAGCCGGTGAGGATCTCCGCGCTGCCGGCGCCGCGCGCCGCGGGGTCGCGGGCGTGCGCGGCGGCGACGTCTCGCCGCACCTCTCCGATCACCCGCGCAGCGATGCCGAGACCGAGCATTGGCACAGCGTAGCGGGGGCTTTTGCGGGCCTTCGCGGTCGCGCTACTGCGGCGCGAAGAACGGCGTCGACACATAGCGCTCGCCGGAGTCCGGCAGCACGACGGCGATCCGCCAGCCCTGGGACTCCGGCCGGCGCCCGAGCTCGATCGCGGCCCAGAGGGCGGCGCCGCACGAGATGCCGACGAGCGCGCCCTCCTCGCGGGCGGCGCGGCGGGCCGTCTGGATCGCGTCCTCGTCGTCGACGGCGATGACCTCGTCGATGACCTCGCGGTTGAGCACCGGCGGGACGAACCCGGCGCCGATGCCCTGGATCTTGTGCGGCCCCGGGGAGCGGCCGGACAGCACGGCCGAGCTCGCGGGCTCGACGGCGACCACGCGGCAGGCCGGGTTGTGCGCCTTGAGGACCTCGCCCACGCCGGTGATCGTCCCGCCCGTCCCGACGCCGCAGACGACGGCGTCGATCCTGCCGTCGAGCGCCTCGAGCAGCTCCGGCCCGGTCGTGCGGCGGTGGACCTCGGGGTTGGCGGGGTTGGAGAACTGGTCGGGGAGGAAGACATCGGGATTCGTCGCCATCGCGCGCGCCGCGTCGACGGCCTCGTTCATCCCGCCGAGCGACTCGGTGATCTCGACCCGCGCGCCATAGAGGCGCAGCAGGCCCTCGCGCTCGCGGCTCATGCCCTGCGGCAGCGTCAGGACGAGGTCGTAGCCCTTCGCCGCGCAGACGAACGCGAGGGCGATGCCGGTGTTGCCCGAGGTCGCCTCGACGATCGTGGTCCGGCCCGGCTCGATCAGGCCGTCGGCCTCGGCGGCCTCGATCATCGCGACGCCGATGCGGTCCTTGACGCTGCCGCCGGGGTTGAAGGACTCGAGCTTGCCGAAGAGCCGGACGCCCTCCGGGGCCAGGCGCGTCAGCTCGATGACCGGCGTCCGCCCGACATACGCGGCAATGCTTACCGGAATTGAAGACATCGGCGGTCAACGGTATCCGCGAACGGGGTGGGATGCATGACGGCGTCGCTGGGTAGGTCTCCAGGTATGGCCCTGATGCAGCCCGGGGCGGCACTCGACGCCGTCTACCCGGCCCAGCCGACGCGCCTCGCCGAGATCCGGCGCGACGTCGAGGACGCCGCCACCGGATGTGGCGCCGACGCGACCGCGTTGCTGCAGATCGGCCTCGCGGTGAGCGAAGCCGTGACGAACGCGATCCTCCACGGCTACCGCGACCGGGCGACCGGCGGCGACGTCCGGGTCGCGATGCGCCGCGAGGACGAATTCCTCGACATCAGCGTCTGCGACGACGGGACCGGCATCATCCCCGGGGCCGGCAGCCCCGGCCTCGGGCTCGGGCTGTCGCTCATGGCGCACGAGGCCCACAGCTTCGGGATCCGCACCGCCCCGGGCGAGGGGACCGAGATCCACCTGCGCTTCCGGCTGTGCCGGACGGCGGGCACCGCGCTCCGCGCCTGAGCCCGGCGAGCCCGGCTACGCTCGCGCGGTGATCGCCGCGCGCGAGGATCCGTTCGTCGTCGAGGGGACGCTGCTGACCGACGTCGGCGGCACGATCCCCGTGCCGGTGCTCTCGACGCCCGGCATGATCGCCAAGATGGAGCGCTGCGCGGCGATGCTCGCGCTCGAGCACCTGCCCCCCGGGCGGGCGACCGTCGGCTTCGAGGTCTGCATCAAGCACGTCGCCGGCGCCTTCGAGGGGGCGCGTTGCACCGCGCGCGCGGTCCTGCGCGAGGTCATCGACGAGCGCCGGCTGTGCTTCGACGTCGAGGTCCGCGAGGGCGACCGCGTCATCGGGCTCGGCACGCACGAGCGGCGCGCGGTCAGCCGGGGCTGACGGGGCGCCTGCTACCCGGTGTTGCTGTTGACGACGTTCGGGCTGCGCAGGTACCAGCGGCCGTCGACCTGCACGAGGCGCAGGCGGCTCGCGGGGCCGAACTGGGCCGTGGCGTTGTTGCCGGTGACGGTGATGTCGTTGATGTGCAGGCCATCGCGCGTCGAGGACAGGCGGTCGACGTTGTCCGGGCCGGCCCGCTTGACGAGGTTCGGCACGCTCGCGGCACACGTCTTGCCGCCGCCGTCGGTCTTCAGGATGTCCTGACCCTCGCGCGTCAGCTGCGCGCACGCCTCGGCGCCGTCGCTGTCGATGAACGCCTGGTAGTACTTGCGCAGCACGGAGACGACCGCGAGCCGGTCGGCCGCGGGACCGGAGCCGGTCCCGCTCGACGTGTCGGCGCCCGAACCCGAGCCCGTCGCGGGTGTGACGCCGACGGGCTTCTTCGACGTCGTCGTCGTCGTCTTCTTCTTCTTCGTGGCCGCCTTCTTCTTCGTGGCCTCCTTCGTCGGTCCCGAGCTGTCGGTTCCGATGCCGGACGGCTTCTTGGAGCCCGAGGTCGTCGCGGCGCCCGTCTTCTTCGACGTGGTCGTCGTCTTGGAGGACTTCGACTTCGACGCCTTGCCGGCGGAGGTCGTCGTCGCGGGCGTCGTTGCGACCGGCGTCGTCGCGGCGGCGCTCTGCGAGGTCGTCTTGGATGAATTGTCGCTGCCGCAGCCCGCGAACACGAGGGCGAGCAGGACCCCTGTCGTGGCTGTCAGCTTCCGCGGCACGGCCGGGACTATGGCATCTGCGGGCCTCGGCATGTGCCGTACCTAGACCTTCTGTGAGGCGATCCGGCGGCGGCGGTGCACGAGCGCCGCGGCGACGACCGCGAGCACCGCGGCCACCGCCACGTAGTCGGCATAGCGGAAGTCGCGGTGGAACGTCTCCCAGCGGCCGCCGAGCGCCCAGCCGGCCGCGGCGAAGCCGAAGCACCACAGCAGCGAGCCGAGCAGCGTCAGGACGGTGTAGGGCGCGAGCCGGCTGCCGAGGATCCCCGCGGGGATGGAGATGAACGACCGCACCACGGGCGTGATCCGCGACAGGAACACCGCGCGGGCGCCGTGGCGGGCGAACCACGCCTCGGCACGATGCAGCAGCTCGGGCGAGATGTGCAGCCAGCGCCCGTGGCGCTCGACGAGCGCGCGGCCGCCGCGCGCGCCGATGCCCCAGCCGGCGAGCGCGCCGGCGAGGTAGCCGAGCGAGCCCGCGAGCGCCAGCACGACGTAGCTCTCGAGCCCCGGCGTGAGCGTCACGCCGAGCACCGCCACCTGCTGCCCGGAGACCGCCCCGGCCGCGAGCGCGCCCGCGTAGAGCATGATGAGCTCGCCGCCGACCGGCAGCAGCGCGTCGAGGGCCATGAGCCCGAACACCGCGTAGACGCCCTGCTGGGCGACCCAGTCGGTGAGCTGGCTCGTGAGGGCTGCGGTCGTGGTCATCCGGCGAAGATCACGCACCGGGCCTGAACGGCACCTGTACGACGCCCGGGCGTGCTCAGGAGTCGTACAGGCTCACGAGGGACGATGTGCCGCATGTGGCGCATGCCGATCGTTGCCGTGGCGTCGACGTGCCTGGCCGCCTGCGGCTCGTCGGCAGGCGGTTCCGGCGCGTCCGCGCCGACCGTCGCGGCCCGTGCCGCGGCCTCCACTGCGCCCCCGGCCGCGGCCCCGCGCCCGTCCGTGCGGCTGGTCGCGCGCGTCACCGGCCGCCTGCCGGCGCCCGTGCAGCTGCCCGCGGTCGCCCCGCGCGGCGACGGGCTGCTGCTCATGGGCGGCCTGAACGCCGCCGACGGATCGGTCGCCGACATCGTGCGCGTGGACCGTGGCGGCGGCGCGCGCGTCGTGGGACGGCTCCCGGCCGCGCTGCACGACGCGGCGGCGGCGACCGTCGCGGGCCGCACGCTCTTCATCGGCGGCGGCAACGCCGGCGCCGGCAGCGACGAGGTGCTGCGCGTGTCGCCGGGGCGCGCCGGCCGGAGCGTCGCCCGCCTGCCCGCCGGAGCCTCCGACGTCGAGGCCGCGGCGATCGGCGCGACGGCGTACGTCGTCGGCGGCTACACGGGCACCGTGCCGCTGCGCTCGATCGTCGCGATCGAACCGGGCGACCGCGTCCGCGTCGTCGCCGAGATGCCACGGCCGCTGCGCTACGCGGCGGTGGCGGCCGTCGGCGGCCGTGTGCTCATCGCGGGCGGGACGTCGGGCACGACGGCACGCCGCGAGGTCCTGTCCTTCGACCCGGCCTCGGGCACGGTGCGGACCATCGGCCGGCTGCCGGCACCGACGACGCACGCCGCGGGCGCGGTGCTCGACGGGCGCTTCTACGTGCTCGGCGGCCGCGGCGACGGGCTCGCGAGCCAGCGCGCCGCCGTGCTGGCGATCGATCCCGCGACGGGCCGGGTGACGCGCGCGGGACGCCTGCCGGCGGCCCTGTCGGACCTCAGCGCGGCGTCGTTCGGCGACCGCGTCGTCGTGGTCGGCGGCCGCGACGCAGGCGGCGGCGTGCATGACGAGGTCCTGACGCTGAAGGCGCGCGCGTGAGGCGTCCCGCGGCGACGCTGCTCGTCATCGCGGCGGCCGCGGCGACCGGCTGCGGCGGCGGCTCGCCCGCGGCGCCGCGTACAGCCGCGGCGCCCATCACGACCCCGCTCGCGGCGGCCCCGCTCGCGGCGGCCCCGGCCCGCGGCCGCGTCGCGCCGCCGCTCGACCGCCGCGACGTCTACGCCGCCGGGCGTCCCGGGCTCCTGAGCGCGGTCGTGCGCCACGATCCCGCGCGCGTGTACGTCCCCAACTCGCAGTCGGACACCGTCGACGTCATCTCCCAGCGCACGGCGCGCGTCATCGGCCATTTCGCCACCGGCGGCCTGCCGCAGCACGTCACGCCGTCGTGGGACCTCAAGACGCTGTGGGTCACGAACGACACCGGCAACAGCCTGACCCCGATCGACCCCCGCACCGGCCGCCCCGGGCCCCGCATCGCGGTCACCGACCCGTACAACCTCTACTTCACGCCCGACGGCACCCGGGCGATCGTCGTCGCCGAGCGCAACCGCGACCTCGACTTCCGCACCCCGCAGACGATGAAGCTGCGCCACCGGCTTGCCGTGCCGCAATGCGCCGGAGTCGACCACATGGACTACACGGCCGACGGCCGCCTCGCGCTCGTCTCGTGCGAGTTCGCGGGGCGCATGATCGTCGTCGACCTGCGCCGCGAGCGCGTCCTCAAGACGATCGACCTGCGCGCGGGGGCGATGCCGCAGGACGTCAAGCTCTCGCCCGACGGGCGGACGTTCTACGTCGCCGACATGGCGGCCGGCGGCGTCTGGCTCGTCGACGCCCACCGGATGCGGCGCCTGCGCTTCGAGCCGACGGGCGCCGGGGCCCACGGGCTGTACCCCAGCCGCGACTCCAAGCGGCTGTTCGTCTCCAACCGCGGCGAGGGCTCGATCTCCGTGATCTCCTTCGCCACCCGCAGGCCGGTCGCGAAATGGCGCATCCCCGGCGGCGGCAGCCCGGACATGGGCGGCGTATCGGCGAACGGGCGCGTGCTCTGGCTCTCCGGCCGCTACAACGGCGTCGTCTACGCGATCAGCACGCGCACCGGGCGCCTGCTGCACCGCATCCGCGTCGGCCAGGGTCCGCACGGCATGGCCGTCTGGCCGCAGCCCGGCCGCTACTCCATCGGTCACACGGGGATCCTGCGCTGACGCCCCTGCACCGCATCACCCAGCGCGTCACGCCCTACGCGACCGCGCTCGTCGTCGGCGTCACCGCGGGGACGATCGCCGGCTCGGCGACCGTCGCGGCGTCGGCGTCGGGCGCCTTCGCGTGCGTCTGGACCTGGTTGGAGCGGCGCGCCTAGATGTGGTACATCGCGACGCCCGCGGCGCGGACCTCGCGCTCGACGACGTCGGCGAGCGTGCGCGCCTGCATGACGGCGCGGGCGGCGGTCGCGGCCTCGCCGAAGATGCCCTCGGCGTCGCGGCCGAAGGGGCCGTCGAGGAGCTCGACGATCTCGAGGACCGTGATGTCGGCCGGCGGGCGGGCGAAGGTGTAGCCGCCCTTGACGCCGCGCTGGGAATGGAGGATCCCGGCCCGGCGCAGGCTCGCGAAGAGCTGCTCGAGGAACTGCACCGGGATGCTGCGCCGGCGGGCCAGCTCGCCGATCGGGACGGGGCCCTCACCGGAGCGGGCGAGCTCGGTGAGCGCACTGAGCGCGTAGGGCGACTTCGTGGTGATCGACATCATCGCCTCTACATTGTGACCGCAATGGGACCGTTGAACAGATACGCCCCGCCGCTGGCCGTCATGGCGCTCATCTTCGGGCTCTCGGCGACGCCCGACCTGAACTCCGGGCTCGGGCCGCTGGACCTCTGGCTGCGCAAGGCGGCGCACATGACGATCTACGCCGCGCTGTGGCTCGCGCTCATGCGCGCGACCGACTGGCGCCGGCCGGTCGCCGCGACGGTCATCGCGCTGCTGTACGCGGGGACCGACGAGTACCACCAGACGTTCGTCGGTGGCCGGCACGGGACGCCGGTCGACGTGGCGATCGACGGCGTCGGCTGCGGACTGGCAGCGCTGGCCTGGTGGCTGACGACGCGGCGGCGCGGGCGGCCGGGGCCGCCGTGGCCCCTGCGCGCGAGCGCTCCTACAGCCAGCCGCGCTCGGTAGCGATGAGGACGGCCTGGGCGCGGTCGACCGCGCCGAGCTTGCCGTAGATGTTGTGCAGGTGGGTGCGGACCGTCGACGTCGACAGCTGCAGCTCGGCGGCGATCTGCTTGTAGACCTTGCCCTCGGCGAGGCGCTTGAGCACCTCGACCTCGCGCCCGGACAGCGGGCAGGGGTCGATCTGACGCGGGCGGCCGGACGTCGGGTAGGGCAGGTCGTACATGACGGCCCGCAGCTCGTTGGGCCCAAGGCCGACGGCGCGCGCGACCTTCAGCAGCGACTGCGGCGAGACCTGGTCGCCCTGGGCGTAGTGGGCGAGCATGTCGGCGAGGCGGACGAACGCGGCCTCGCCGGTCGCGTCGTCGGAGTGATGGCGCTCGATCGCGGACGCGACGGCGGGCGGCATGCCCCAGCGGCGGGCGAGGACGCCGCCGACGAGCGCGTGGTCGACGCCGAGCTCGCGGCGCTCGCGGTGGATGCGCTCCTCGGGCGTGCGCGCGGCGCCGTGGACCTGCTCGGGGTAGCCGGGGTAGGCGTGCGTGAGGACGAGCTTGCCGATGTCGTGCAGCAGCGCCGTGACCATGAGGCGGTCGCGGTGCTCGTAGCCGGCCTCCTGGGCGAGCCGGTCGGCCGCGCGCTGGGTCGCGACGCCGTGCAGGCGGAAGCGCTCGGGCGCGGCGTCCCAGACGGACGAGCGCTCGAAGAAGTCGAACGTGCGGGCGCGGCTGGCGAGCGCCTGGACGGACTCGGGCGAGAGGACCTCGACGGCCTTGACGACGGACTCGACGCGGCCCTGGCGCGGGCCGTCGAGCTGGTTGGCGAGGCGCATGACGCTGATGACGAGGGCGATGTCGGACTCGACGGTCGCGACGATGTCGGCGGGCGAGACGCGCTCGGCGCTCACGAGCCGCAGCAGGCGGTTGCGCGACTCGACGAGTGCCGGGAAGGCCTCGAGCGCCTCGAACGCCGCCGTCAGACGCCGGCCGTGACCCTCGTTGTGATGCCGCTGGACGGGGGCACTGCCGGACTCGGTCCGTCGGGGTGCTGAGGTTGTGAGCATTGGTCGCGGTCCTGCCTTCGGATCGGGTTCCTTGACAAGACCCCTATCGGCAGCACTGGACACATGGTTGAGGGGGTTGGCGCGATTCGTTATGTGGCAGGGATTTCCAGGGCGCGGTCGATGCGGGCGAGCGACTCGTCGCGCCCGAGGACGACGAGCGTCTCGAAGATCCCCGGCGAGACCGCGCGCCCCGCGAGGGCGACGCGCAGCGGCTGGAACACGGCCTTGGGCTTGACCTCGCGCGCGGCGACGACGCCTTCCAGCGCCGCCTGGACGGGCTCCATGTCGAACGGCTCGACGTCCTGCAGCGCCGCGCGGACATCGGCGAGCACCGCCCGCCCCTCCTCGCCGAGCCACTTCTCGCGCGCCGCCGGGTCGTCGGCCGGGCCGTCGAAGATGAAGCCCGCCAGCGGCCAGAAGTCGGCGAGCGTCTGCACCTTCTCGCGCGAGATCTCGACGGCGCCGCGCAGGCCGCTGCGGCCGGTGTACTCCTCCAGGCGCGCGGTCAGGTCATCGACGGTCAGCTCGCGGAGGTAGCGGCCGTTGAGCCAGCGCAGCTTCTGCGCGTCGAACTGCGCCGGGTTGCGCGAGACGCGCTCGAGGCCGAAGCGCTCGATGAGCTCGGCCGTCGACAGGATCGTCTGGTCGTCGTCGCTGCCCCAGCCCAGCAGCGTGAGGTAGTTGCGCACGGCCTCGGGCAGGAAGCCCGCCTCGCGCAGCTCCTGGACGGACGCCGCGCCGTGGCGCTTGGAGAGCTTCTTGCCGTCGGGGCCGTGCAGCAACGGGAGGTGCGCGTAGATCGGCTGCGGCGCGCCGAGCGCCTCGAGGACGAGCAGCTGCTTGGGCGTGTTGGAGAGGTGGTCCTCGCCGCGGACGACGTGCGTGATCCCGGCGTCGAGGTCGTCGACGGCGACCGCGAAGTTGTAGAGGACGCTGCCGTCGGCGCGGGCGATGACCGGGTCGTCGAGGTGCGTGTGCTGGAACGTCGTCTCGCCGCGGATGACGTCGTGGACGACCGTCGCGCCGTCGTCGGGGACGCGCAGGCGCACGGCGCCCGTGTCCTCGGCCGCGCCGCGGAAGCCGCGCTGGGCCCCGTGCTCGGCCTTGAAGGCCCGGACGTCGTCGGCCGTCGCGTTGGAGCGGTAGGCGTGCCCGCCGGCGAGGAGCTGCTCGAGGACCTCCTGGTGGCGCTCGGTCCGCGAGATCTGGCTGATCGGGCCCTCGTCGTAGTCGAGCTCGAGCCAGCGCAGGGCGTCGAGGATCTGCTCGACGTTCTCGGGGGTCGAACGCTCGCGGTCGGTATCTTCGATCCGCAGGACGAGCGTCCCTCCGGCGTGCCGCGCCAGCAGCCAGTTGTACAACGCCGTGCGCGCGCCGCCGATGTGCAGCGCGCCGGTCGGGGAAGGAGCGAAGCGAACTCTCATGTGCCGTCACCCTACGAGATGGTCTGCGCCGTGCTGATCGGGGCGCACGTCTCCCCCGCCGGCGGTCCCGCGAAGGCCGTCGCCCGCGGCGTCGAGCGCGGCTGCACCGCGATCCAGATCTTCAACCAGAACCCGCGCGGCTGGCGGCCGCGCGAGTACTCGGCGCAGGAGGTCTCCGACTTCCGCGCTGCGATGGCGGACTCCGACGTCGACGCGCTGCTGATCCACGCCGTGTACCTCCTCAACTGCGCCTCCGACGACGCCGAGATCCGGGCCAAGTCGCTGCGGGCGCTCACCGCCGCGCTGCAGGCGGGCGCGGCGCTCGGCGCCCACGCGGTCGTGCTGCACCCCGGCTCGGCGAAGACCGGCGACGTCGGCGAGGCGATCGCCCGCGCGGGCGAGGTCATCGCCGAGGCGCTCGCGGAGTCCGACGGCTGCGCGCTGCACCTCGAGAACACCGCCGGCTCGGGCGGGACGCTCGGGCGCTCGTTTCACGAGCTCGCGGCGCTCATCGACGCCGCCGGCGGCGACGAGCGCCTGGGCCTGTGCCTGGACTCCTGCCACCTGCTCGCCTCCGGCCACGACGGGCGCACGATGGCGGGCCTGCAGGCCGTCGTCGACGAGTGCGTCGAGATCGTCGGCCTCGAGCGCCTCGGCTCGCTGCACCTCAACGACTCGCAGACGCCGCTGGGGTCCAACGTCGACCGCCACGCGAACATCGGCGCGGGCGAGCTCGGCGAGGAGGGCTGCGCGGTGTTCCTCTCCGAGCCCCGCTTCCAGGGCCTGCCCTGCGTCCTGGAGACGCCGGGGCCCGACCGCTCGGGCCCGACCGCCGAGGAGATCACGCTCGCGCGCACGCTGCGCGCGCGCGGGATCGCTGCCCGCAGCGGCCGAACGCAGGCCTGACCGAGAGGTCCGAAGGGCCTGCCCCTCTGACCGTTTTCTGGACCTGACCGTCGGTACAGGATTGGGCCCGAGTGCAGCAACGGGCAGCTACGTTACGCACCTCGTGCACCTTTGAATCGACCTATGGAGGAGAGCTGGATGCTCAGCAAGGCAACGCATCGACGGACCGCGCGGCGGGGTTCGCTGGTCGCACTGGCGGCCGCCGGCGCGCTACTTGCGGGAGGCGCATCCAGCGCCATGGCATCGACGGTCACCGCCGTCGGGACGGCTTACACGTTCGACGCCGCCGCCGGCGCCGTCCCCAACAACCTGACGATCTCGCAGGCGTCGGCCAACGAGATCACGTTCGACGACTCGCTCGACGCCATCGCCGGTGCTCTCCCGGCCGGCTGCGTGCAGGTCGTCACGACAGTCACGTGCACCGCGGGCGGCCCCGTGACGGTCGTCACCGCCAACCTCGGTGACGGCGACAACCTCGCGACGTCCACCGACGTCGGCGTGCCGGCCGGCTCGGCCTCGACCGTCGTCATGAACGGCGGCACCGGCACCGACAACCTCACGG
>DATJEE010000014.1:0-47857 GCA_035496995.1 Solirubrobacteraceae bacterium
GCCGGGGCCTCGGCATTGGACAGCACGGCTCGACAACGCTCGCAACGCATCATCGTCAGCGATTCGGCCGTCACGGCATGCCTCCTAGATCCCCACGATTTCGGACCCGGGCAGCGATCCCTGCCGCCCGTCCGCCAGGTCAGTATGACGCCCTGGGCGACGTCGTGGCCAGCCGCTCGTCCAGGCCCTCACGCACCCGTGGAACGCAACGGGGCCGGGGATCCAATGGCTCCCCGGCCCCTTCGGTCGCCGCGACAAACCAGGGGGCTGGTGTTTGCGGCCTACGCTCGGTCGGACGTCTGAGGGCGTCCCCCGAGTCTCGTGCAAATGTAGATCCGCGGGCGCGCAGAGGGAAGAGCGAACACGGCGTTTCTCATAGGTGATCCGCGCACGGTTTCGTGGCCCTTTGGAGGACCATTGCGGCTACGCGGAGGGTCGACGATCAGGAGGTGACGGTCGCGAGCGGCGCGGTCGCGGGCGCCGCGGGCGTCGCGTCGGCGGCGTCGGGCAGCGTCCCGGCCGGAACCGTCGCGAGGATGCGGGTCCCGCGTCCGGGCGTGCTGACGATCGAGAACGTGCCGCCGACGGCCTCGACGCGCTCCGTGCAGGCGGCGAGCCCGAGGTGGCCCTCCTCGAGCGCCCGCTGGCGCCGCGGGATCGAGAAGCCGCAGCCGTCGTCGACGCAGGCGAGGATGATGTCGTCGCCCACGCGGTCGACGGTCAGCGTGACCTCCGACGCGCCCGCGTGCCGCGCGGCATTGATCAGCAGCTCGCGCGCGACGGAGAACAGCAGCTCCGCATCGCGGCCGTCGACCCCCGGGGCCACCGAGATCGCCGGGTGCGCGCCGTCGGCGAGCACCTGGCGCGAGGCGACCGTCTCCAGCGCCGCCTGCAGGCCCTCGCGTTCGAGCTGGTGTGGATGCAGGAGGAAGATCTGGCCGCGCAGCTGCGCGACGGCGTCGCCGAGCGCGAGCTGCGCGCGGCCGAGGTACTCCGTGCGCCCGCGGCTGGCGGCCTTGAGGTCCTGCTGGACGCAGAGCAGGTCCTGCGCGAGGCCGTCGTGCAGGGCGTAGGAGAGCTGGCGGCGCGCCTGCGCCTCGGCGCGCAGCGACTGCGTGACGAGCTGCCGCCGGCTCTCGAGCAGCTCGCGGATGCGCTCGGCGCGGCTCGTGAGGCAGTAGGAGACGACGACGGCGACCGCGCCGCGCCAGCCGAGGTTCAGCGCGTTGGCGGCGACGTGATGGTCGGTGAACTCGGCGCCGTAGCTGTTGTGCAGGACCGAGGCGATGACGAACGACACGACGGTCAACGCGCCGATCGCGGCCGTGAGGCGCGGCCCGGCGAGGAACGCGACGAGCAGCACCGGCAGGCCGAGCGCGAAGCGGACGTCGGCCAGCGCGCCGCCCTCGGCGTAGACGAGCATCGCGATCAGCAGCGTGTCGACGACGACGAACGGCGCGAGCCGCAGCTCGCGCTTCGTCCGGAACGTATAGACGAGCATGACGACCGCGTAGACGCCGATGAAGGCGAGCAGCGGCTTCGTGAGCGACAGGTCGTCGGTGTGCGCGTGGACCTGCTCCAGCGCCTCGGCAGGCAGCAGCAGCGGCAGAATCGCGATCCGGACGACGGCGGCGATCCGGGGATGCGCGTTGTGCCCCTCCAGCCGCCGCAGGATCTCCATCAGGTGAGCAGACCCTGCCTGAACGCCGCCGCGACCATCGACGCGCGGTCCGTGACCTCGAGCTTGCTGTAGACGCGGTGCAGGTGCGTCTTGACCGTCGTCGGCGCGATCCCGAGCGCCGTCGCGATCTCGGCGCTGCTGTAGCCGTCGGCGGTGAGGCGCATGACCTCGCGCTCGCGATGTCCGAGCTTCGTCTGCGGCACCTCGGTGCGGCCGCGCAGGAAGCCGACGAGGGCCCCCGGCAGCGTCGGCGAGACGACGATCTCGCCACCGACGGCGGCGACGATCGCGTCGCAGATCTCGTCGCGGTCGGTCTCCTTCGTGAGGTAGCCGGCGGCGCCGGTCGTCAGGGCTCCGTGGACGGACTCGCCGTCCTCGTAGGCCGACAGGAAGACAACGCGTGTCTTGGAGCGGATGCTCACGAGCTCCTCGAGCACGGCGAGGCCGTCGAGGTCGCGCATGCGCAGGTCCAGGAGTGCGGCGTCGGGCTGCAGGGTGCGGATGCGCTCGAGCGCCTCGGTGCCCCCTGAGCAGGCTGCGACGAGTTCGAGGTCCTCACGGTCCTGGATGACCTCGACCATGCCGGTGCGGTAGAGCGGGTGGTCGTCTGCGACGACGACGCTGATCCGATTGGCGGTCTGCTGCATGACTTCCTTATACCGACCGATGTCGGTGTCGTTGCAGGGGGATTTCGCACAAGGTCATGCCTGACCTTGCACCCATGGTACTCCTGGCGGACACGGCAGACGCCGTTAGACCGACAGGCGTGGACGGATGTCCGGGGGCTCAGCCGGCGGCGGATTGGCCGTCCCAGCCGAGGATCTCCTGCTGACAGCGCACGACCCCCGCCCAGGCCTGCTGCAGCTCGGCGCGCGCCGCGTCGAGGATCTCCGGCGGGGCCGCCTCCGGCGCCCAGCGGTTCTTGATCGGCTCGGTCGCGACGAGCACCTCGAGCTCCTTGGAGGCCGACCGCAGCCGCTCGTGCGCGCGGCGCAGGCGGGTGCGCTCGTCGGCGCTGAGCGCCTCGGCCTCCGGTGCCGGCTCGGTCCCCATGGCGCACACCCTACGCGCCCTCGCCGGCGCGCCGGAGCACGCCCGCCGCGAGCGCCTCCGCCGAGCCGGGGGCGAAGTCGAGAAACAGCGACGGCTCGAGCAGCTCGAGCTCGAGCACCGCAGGCTCGCCGGCGTCGCTGCGCAGGATGTCGACGCGGCCGTAGAGCAGCGGCCCGAAGCGCTCCGTTGCGAGGTCCCAGGTGCGCTGGGCGAGCGCGAGCACGTCGGTGTCCCCCGCGCGCGGCCGCATGTCCTCCGCCGCGAACGGCATGTCGCTCGGCGGCGTACCGAGCGCGAGCAGCGGGCCCTTGCGCATGCAGTGCGACAGCCGTCCGTCGAGGTAGACGACAGCGGTCTCCGCCTCGCGGTCGACGCTGTCGTAGTACGGCTGGACGAGCACGTCGCGACCGGCGGCGTGCAA
Organism: Solirubrobacteraceae bacterium; assembly: GCA_035496995.1. Lineage (GTDB taxonomy): Bacteria > Actinomycetota > Thermoleophilia > Solirubrobacterales > Solirubrobacteraceae > CADCVQ01. The sequence goes on from DATJEE010000014.1 coordinate 3,156, forward strand.
CCGGTTGACAAGCTCGCGCGCGGCGTCGTGGCCGGCCTCGTCGTAGACGCCGGTGTCGCGGGCGCCACCGGAGACCGTCGGCTTGACGACGAAGCGCCCGGACGGCGGCCGAAACGGCGCTCCCGGCGCCAGATGCTCGCCGGCGATCACCGGGATCCCGGCGCCGGCGAGGTCGAAGAGGTAGCGCTTGTCGGCGTTCCAGGCGATGACGCCGGGCGCGTTGTGCAGCCGCTCGCCGACCGCGGCCGTCCAGCGCAGGAACTCCTCCAGGCGCCACGTGTAGTCCCACGTCTCGCGGATGACGACGGCGTCGTAGGCGTCCCAGCCGCGCGGCGCGGGCGTGCTCCAGGGCAGCACGTCCACCGCGGCCCCGCGCGCCTGCAGCGCCGCTTGCAGCAGCAGGTTCTCGTCGTCGAGCTGCGGGTGGAAGTCGCAGGTGGCGATGGCGATGGCGGGCGCGATGCGCGAAGCGTAGATACGACAGGATCGACGGCGTGGCCGACGAGGTCCTCAGCCCGCGCGCGCTCAACCGCGCGACGCTCGCGCGCCAGCTGCTGCTCGAGCGCGCCGCGCGCCCGGTGCTCGACGCCGTCGAGGAGCTCGTCGGGCTGCAGGCGCAGATCCCGCGCGACCCGTATCTCGGGCTGTGGTCGCGCCTGGAGGGCTTCGCGCCGGACGACCTCGGCCGGCTGTTGCTCGACCGTCGCGCCGTGCGCGTCGTCGTCATGCGCGGGACGATCCATCTCGTCAGCGCCGACGACTGCCTGCTGCTGCGCCCGCTCATGCAGCCGGTCCTCGACGCCGAGCTGCGGCGCCATCCGCAGTTCGCCCCGGCGCTGGAGGGCGTCGACCTCGAGGCGGTGCTCGGGTTCGCCCGGGCGCTGCTCGCGCAGGCGCCGCGGACCGGCGGGCAGCTGCGCGCCGCGATGGCCGGGCGCTTCCCGCAGCACGACCCGGCGGCGCTCGCCTACGCCTGCCGCTGCCTGCTGGCGCTCGTCCAGGTGCCGCCGCGCGGCCTCTGGGGCCAGTCGCGCCAGGTCACCTCGACGACGGCCGAGGCCTGGCTCGGCCGGCCGCTCGCCGCGGCGCCGTCGATCGACGAGGTCGTCCTGCGCTACCTCGGGGCGTTCGGGCCGGCGACGGTCGCCGACATCGCGAGCTGGTCGCGCCTGACCGGGATGCGCGCGATCGTCGCGCGGCTCGGCCCGCGCCTGCGGACCTTCCGCGACGACCGCGGGCGCCCGCTCTTCGACCTGCCCGACGCGCCGCGCCCGGACCCCGACACGCCCGCGCCGCCGCGCTTCCTGCCCGAGTACGACAACGTCCTGCTCTCCCACGCCGACCGCTCGCGCTTCGACGCGGGGGCGATGCGCTTCTCGCGCCCGGGCGCCGCCGTCCACGGGACCGTGCTCTGCGACGGGACGCTCTGCGCGACGTGGCGCGTCGTGGACGAGGACGAGGCGCTGCTCGTCGACCTCGTCCGCCCGCTGTGCGCCACCGAGGCCGCCGCCGTCCTCGCCGAGGGCCAACGGCTCGCCGACTTCCTGGGCGTCCAAACGGCATCGGTCAGGGAGTGAGGAGCGCGAACGCCACCTGCTTGCTGCCGAGAGCCACGCCTCAGGGCACCGACCGCCCTTCCAGCGCCCGCAGCACGCCCTCCGCGATCCGGCGCGGGCGCGGGCCGACGCCGATGACCTTCGACCGGTCGCCGCGCGGATCGACCTCGATGACCTTCAGGCCGCGGGTCACCGGCACGTCGTCGTGCGTCAGCCCGCGCAGGATCCCGTCCAGCGGCGCCGTCAGCGCCTCGCCGTCGATCATCGCGACGAGCTCGCCGGCGCGCACACGATCGCCGATCGCGGCCTCGGTCCGCAGGACGCCCGCCAGTGGCGCGTAGACGAAGCGATCGCGCGCGTGGCCGTCGAAGCTGCGCGGCTCGCCGGCGAGGGCGCGGGTCGCGCCCGCGGTCACGACCGCGCCGAGCGCGTCGCCCCACTGCGTCTCGATCGCCAGGTGCGTCGTCTCCCCCGCGACGAAGCCCGGGCCCAGGCCGATCGTCAGCGGCGCGAGGTCGAGCTGGCGCTCGGGCAGGTCGTGCTTGCGCATGCGCGCGTCGACGAGGACCTCGGGCTGCACGTCGGCGAGCACGAAGCCGAGCCCCGCCGTCGTGATGCAGACCTCCTCGCGCGCGGCGGCCGCCGGCGCGAGGCCGATGATGTCGTCGATCCGGCGGGCGCGCACGCCGTCGAGCTCGCAGGCGCCGTCGAAGATCGCGTCGGCGAAGGCCATGCCGCGGCGCGGCGTCGTGGGCCGGTCGACGTCGTGCAGCACGACGGCCCAGCCGGCGTGCAGCAGGGCGTGGGCGACCGCCGAGCCGACGTCGCCGCAGCCGCGGACCAGGACGACCGCGGGCTGGGCGTCGGCCGCCACCGGGACCCCGCTAGCCGACGAACTCGATGTCGACCGGCTCGCCCGCGGGCAGGACCTCGCGATCCTCGGGCACGAGCGCGAGCGCCGGCAGGCCGATCATCGACGTGAGGATGTGCGAGCGCTGGTCGCCGTTGGGCGTCACGTGCCAGCCGTCGTCGTGCATCTCGGCGTAGCAGCGGATGACCGACGTGCGCCCGATCGTCCCCGGCAGGTCGACCGCCGCGACGCCGCGCGCCGTCTGCAGCGTCTGGCTGCGGCCGAGCATCGCGTAGATCGCCGGCACGACGAGCACGCGGAACGCCGTCAGCGCCGATGCCGGGTTGCCCGGCAGCGCGAAGACGAGCGTGCCGTCGGCGGCGCGGTAGAAGCAGACCTGGCCGCCGGGCTTGAGGCTCACGCGGCAGAAGATCTTCTCCGCGCCGAGGCGCTCGAGCGCGGGGCGGACGTGATCGTGCGGCCCGACCGAGACGCCGCCGATCGTCGCGACGATGTCGGCGCCCTCCATCGCCTCGGCGAGTCGCGCGATCGTGTCCTCGCGGTCGTCGCGGACGCGCAGGCTCGCGATGACCTCGGCGCCGGCGGCGCGCGCGGCGGCCGTGAGCGCCGGGCGGTTGGCGTCGCGGATCTCGCCCGGTTCGAGCGCGCGACCGGGATCGACGATCTCGTCGCCGGTGCTCACGAGCGCCAGGCGCGGACGCCGCACGACGCGCGGGCGGGCGATGTTCACCGCCGCCAGGCCGCCGATCTCGGCGGCGCCGAGCAGCGTCCCGGCCTCGAGGATCGTGGCGCCGCAGGGGATGTCCTCGCCCGCGTAGCGGACGTCGTTGCCGGGCTCGACCGCCTCGAGCACGACGACCTCCCCCTCCCCGGGCTCGGTGAGCTCCTGGCGCACGACGGCGTCGGCGCCGTCGGGCATCTGCGCGCCCGTCGAGACGCGGATCGCCGTGCCGGCGACGACGGCGACGGCCGCGGGCGCGCCGGCGCGCGACTCCCCCGCGATCCGCAGGCGCACGGGCGGCGCGGTCGTATCGGCCGCGACCACGGCGAAGCCGTCCATCCCCGAGGACGAGAACGGCGGCAGGTCGCTCGGCGCGACGGCGTCCACGGCGAGCACGCGCCCGAGGGCGTCGTCGAGCGCGACCTCCTCGTCCGGCAGGCGCGCGGCGTGCTCGAGCACGCCACGGCGCGCGTCGTCGATCGAGATCCGCTTCTCGGGGCTCATGCCCGGGAAGCTAACTGACGCCCCGTGCATCCGTACGACGCCTGGCGTTCGTACACTCGCCTACAACGATGATCGTCTGGCACGGAACAACCATCGACTGCCTCGAGGGCATCCAGGAGCACGGCCTGCACCCGGGCTCCTTCGTCGCGCCCAATCCCGAGCTCGCGCGCAACTACTCCTACAAGCGCGCGATCGATCTCGGCGCGGACGGCTGCGTCCTGTTCGAGCTCGACGTCCCGGACGCTGCCGTCATCAAGGTCCAGAGCTGGTGGTGGACCGGCGACCAGCTCCAGCTGCCGGCAGGCTGCCCGCCGACCTGCATCATGTCGATCGACACGTCGGACCCGCAGCCCTTCCAGGACGTCTGACCGTTCAGCAGGCTCAGGCGGCCCAGCGCAGCGGCGCCTCTTCGGCGACGAGCTCGCGCGACGCGGCGACGGTCGGCAGGTCGTCGACGCAGATGCGCAGGAAGTACGAGGCGTTGAAGGCCCGCACGAACTCGCTGTGGACGAGCGCCATGACCTGGTCGGCGCGCATCGGCCGGCGTTCGGCGAACTCGAGCGTCAGCGTGTAGCGCGCGACGCCCTCCTGCGGGACCGTGCGCGTGACGTCGAGCAGGCGCGGGTCGTCCGCGGACAGCGCGCTGAAGTGCGAGGCGTTGACGGCGAACTGAAACTCGCTGCGCAGCAGCGCGATCGCGTCGCCGTCGCTGAGCTCGGGCCTACGCTCCAGCATGTCCAGCTCGATCTCATAGCGCGATGCGTTGGGGTCCATTGCCATCCTTGTGCCGTGGGGTGAATCGTTGGCGTACGTGCCATATCGGCAGCCGCGCTGCGGAGCTGAACGGGTCTTCAGCGACTTCTCATCCAGCATAAACAGCCCGCGGGGCCCACTTGTTGCGGTCCCGCGCTTGACAGGGGCCCCCGGCGTCGCCACGATCGCCCCGATGCCCATCTATGACTTCGCCTGCGTTTCGTGTGACGGCCGCTTCGAGGAGCTCCAGCGCTCGGACGCCCCGTCACCGCCCTGCCCGACCTGTGGCCACGAGGAGACGCAGCGCCTGCTGTCGCCATTCCTCGTCCCCAACTCCTCCGCCGGGCAGCGCGCATTCGTGCGCAGCATGCCGTCCGCGCACGACCTCGGCTGCCACGGCGGCTGCTCGACGCACGCCTGAGCGCCGCCGGCTTCGTCGCCGGCCCGTAGCGCGATGACGACCGAGCTCGACAGCGACACCCAGGCGGTCGCGCGCGCCCGTCTGGCGCACACGACGCGCACGCAGGAGCTCGGCGACCTCCACGACGAGACCGTCGCCGCGGCTAGCGAGCTCGCGCTGGCGCTCGTGCGCGCCGAGCGCGCGAAGGAGGGCGTTTCGCTCGTCCGCGACCTCGCGACGCGCGCCACCGAGCGCCTCGGCGAGGAGAGCGCGGTCACCGGCCGCCTGCGGCTGCTGCTCGCCGACGTGCTGCGCCGCAGCGGCGCGCCCGAGGCCGAGCAGCTCTCGTGCCTCACGGAGGCGATCACCGCGCTGTCGGCGGGGCTGGGCCCGTCGCACGCCGAGACGACCGCCGCCTTCGCCCAGCTTGCGATCGTCGCGCTCGAGGCCGAGGCCGTCGAGGTCGCCGTCACCGCTGGGATGCAGGCGCTGGGCGGGCTCCAGACCCGCGGCGAGGGCGAGACGCCCGCCGCCGGCGGCGTCTACGCGACGCTCGCGATGGCGGCCGCCGCACGCCGCTCGCCGGCCGCGCTCGGGGCCGCCGAGCGCGCCCACGCGCTGACGGCGTCACCGGACGCCTCCGAGGTCCAGCGCGGGCGCGCGACGGCCGTCTGGCGCGGTCTCGGCATGCCGCGCCGGCTCGCGGTCACCGACGAGCTGTCGGTCATCGCCTTCGGCTCGCCGCCGTCGCTCGTCGTCGAGCTCGCGCACGTCGCCGACGACGGCGCCGTCGACCAGCACAACCACGGGCTGCATCCCGACGGCGCGCGTGCGCTGCGGGCCGAGATCGCGACCGCGCCGTTCGCGTGGCGGGCGTCCTCCGGCGGCTTTGAGGTCGTCAGCCGGACGGGCGGCGGCGGGGCCGTCCGCTTCACCGCGACGAGCGAGGACTCCAGCAGCGCCGAGGCCCTGCTCGACGCCCCGGCGATGGACCGGCTGCGCGAGGCGGTGCGCGACGCGCTGTCGGGCAGCGGCATCGCCGCGCAGCCCGCGCGCAACGACCCCTGCCCGTGCGGGTCGGGGCTGAAGTACAAGCGCTGCTGCGGGCGCTGACCGGGCCTGATGGTCGGCCCGATGGCCTGCCGGGGCGGGGCGCTTACCGCATCGATAAGGGAATGGGTCCGTTGCGCCCGTGGCGGGAGGGGGTTTGGTGGATTGCGACAACAGGCGTGTCGCGTTCCACCACACCCCTCCGGGAACCGCTCGCGCCGGGGCCCGCGCCAACCTCCCGCACACCCTTATCGATGTCGTGTACGCCGAACGAGCGCAAACACACCGAGCTGACCGCTACAAGCCCGGCGGGTGGCGCGCGACGTAGCCGCCGTCGGTGCGCAGGTCGGCCTGCCAGCGCGTCGCGCTGGAGCCCGAGGTGACGAAGCGCCGGCCCGCCACGACCATGTAGGCGTGGCTCGGCTTCGCGTAGACCGTGACCCAGCGCCCCGGCCCGGGTGCGCCCCAGCCCATGAAGCGCCCGGAGTCCAGCGCGACGGGCAGCAGGCCGGCGCCGTGCAGCGCAAAGGAGACCGAGCCCGAGCAGTCATAGCCGCTGTCGTGCCAGTTGCCGTGCCCGCCGCCGTAGCGGTAGGGCATGGCGGCGATCCGGTTCGCGGCGGCGATGATTCGGCGCACCGGCAGCGGCACGGACAGTCGGCGTTCGCGGGCGCGCGCCTGACGCAGCACGATGCGCATGCCGCGATCGCCGAGCGCGGCCCAGGTCGCCGGGCCGACGATCCCGTCGGCCGTCATGCCGTGGCGGCGCTGGTAACCACGCACGGCGCGGGCCGTCGCCGGGCCGAAGACGCCGTCGGGCGTCAGCGCGAGCGCGCGTTGCAGGAGCGCGACGCGGGCGCTGCGCCGCGTGCCCTGAGCGACCCGCCGCGCGGCGCGCGCCGGCCCCTGCGCCCGCTGGCGTACCCGCAGGCGCTTGACGAGCCTCCAGGTCCGCGGGCCGACGACGCCGTCGGCCGTCATCTCGTGGCGGCGCTGGAGGCGCTTGACCGCGCGCCCCGTCGCCGGGCCGAAGAGGCGGTCGACGCGCTGGTGCAGCACCTTCTGAACGACCGCCACGCGCGGCCCCTTGGAGCCGTCGTGCAGCGGCCCCGAGGCCGCGGCGCCGGCCGGCAGCACCAGCGCGAGGGCGCACAGCAGCAGCACGGCCAGGGGCCGGCAGGGCGCGCACGCGCGCCGTCGCGTCGTCGGAGTTCGCATGGTCGATGTGATGCGCCGGCCGCCTGCGAGGTGAGCTGACGGGCTCGCGCACATGCGCTACGCCGTGGTGATGCGGCGACTGCACCCTGGTGGCTGCGCCGGATGACGCGCCACCTCTGGTTCCCCCGCCCGCCGGCCCCTGAGGGCGCGGCGGTTCGGCCCCGACAACGGCCTCGTTCTACCACTCCGGAATCCTGCATGCTGCACGATTCCTTGCGCCTGCAACGATGTCCGGCGTGATCGAGCTCACCCACTTCAGCGACCCCGGCTGCCCCTGGGCGTACTCCGCCGCGCCCGCGATGACGACGCTGCGCTGGCGCTACGGCGACGCGTTGCGCGAGCGGCTCGTGACGATCGGGCTCGCCGAGGACGCCGCCCGCTACGCCGCCCGCGGCTACACGCCGACGCGCTCGGCGCTCGGCTACGCCCGCTTCCGCCGCTTCGGCATGCCCTTCCAGGTCACGCCGAAGGCGAGCCTCAGCGCCACGTCGCCTGCCTGCCGCGCGATCGTCGCCACGCGCTTGCAGGCACCCGCCCTCGAGCTGAGCGCGTTCCGCGCGCTGCAGTTCGCGCAGTTCACGACGACCGGCGTCTTCGACGACCCCGAGACGCTGCGCGGCGCGCTCGCGGCCGTCCCGGGCCTCGACGCCGACGCGGTGCTCGCGCGGATCGACGACCCCGACGTCCGCGCGGCCTACGAGGCCGACCGCGCGCTCGCCCGCACCGCCGCCGGCTCGCCGACGGAGTTCCAGGGCCGCGCGGCGAACACCGACGGGGCCGTGCGCTACACCGCGCCGTCGCTCATCTTCGCGGCGAACGGCCGGCGCCTGGAGGCCGGTGGCTTCCAGCCGCTCGAGGCCTACGACGTCGTCGTCGCGAACCTCGACCCGACGCTCGCGCGCCGCCCGCCGGCGACCGAGCCGCTCGACGTCCTCGCCGCGTTCCCCTATCCGCTCGCCACCGCGGAGGTCGCCGCCGTGATGACCGAGCACCTTGCCGCGCCCGACCTCGCGGCCGCCGAGGCCGCGCTCATCGCCGCCACCGGCGCCGGCGACGCGGTGCGGATCCCGGCCGGCGACGACGCGCTCTGGGCGCTCGCGGCCTGAGCGCCCTCACGCCGCCGCGTCGGCGTGCAGCGGCGCGTCCGACAGCGGCCGCAGGATGACCCAGCCCAGCAGCGCGGCGCCGGCCAGGACGACGATCGCGGCGCGGCTGGCGTCGAACTTCGACAGCCCCGCCGCGCCGTTGAGCAGCAGGATCGTGCCGCCCCACAGCACGAGCGGCCCGAAGCCCGTCGACAGCTTGCCGACGAGCGCGTAGAGCGCGAAGTCCTCGCCGCGGCGCTCGGGCGGGACGAGCCGCAGGAGGAAGACGCGGTCGACGGCCGACAGCGAGCCCAGCGCGACCCCGACGAGCGGGCCGAGGACCCAGAGCAGCGCGCTCGAGCCCGTGCCAGCGCCGACGACGAGCGCGACGACGATCATCACGAGCGTCCCGAGCACGACGCGCCGCGGCCCGATGCGCTCGGCGAGCAGCCCCGCGCCGACCGCCCCGCCGAGCGCGGCGACCGTCGCGATCGCGAGCAGCAGGTCGATCTCACGGCCGTCGAAGTCGCCGGTGCGCCGCGCGTAGACCGTCATGAACTGCAGGACGGTCGCGATCGCGTCGACGTAGAAGAAGCGCGCGAGCAGCAGGCGCCCGTGCGGCGCGCCGCGGGCGCGGCGCACGGTCGCCGCGAGCTGCGCGAACGGCCCGGCGGCGTCGGCCGCGTCCGGCGGCACGGGCTTGGGCGGCTCGCGGACGAGGAAGAACAGCGGCAGGGCGAAGAGCAGGAACAGGCCGGCGGCCGGCAGGAACGCGCGCTGCGCGTGGCCGTCGGTCGCGATCCCGCCGATGAGCGCGAGGACCGTCAGCGTGCCGAGGTAGCCGACCGCGACGCCGATCCCCGACACCCTCGCGCGGTTGCGCTCGACCGCGACGACGCTCAGCAGCGGGTGGTACTGCGAATCGGACGTGTTGAACGCGAACGTCGCGACGGCCCCGATCGCGAGCGCGACGATCACCGGCGCCGCGCCGATGACGCCGAGCAGCCCGGTCGCCGCGATGCACAGCAGCGTGAAGACGATGAGGATCGGCTTGTGGCGCCCGTGGCGGTCGGCGAGGACGCCGATCAGCGGCAGCGCGACGATCAGCGCGAGCGACACCGCGCCGACCATGAGGCCGACGTAGATGTCGGGCTGGCCGCGCTGCTCGATGATCCAGTCGTTGAAGTAGCGCGTGACGACGACGAACGAGAAGATCGTGTTCGCGAAGTCGTACAGCACCCAGCCGACCACCGGCGGGCTCAGCAGCCGCCGGCGCTGATCGTCCTGCACAGCGCGCAGGCTACGCGCCGGCGCGGCGGGCCGGCGGCGTCAGTCGTCGAAGCGGACCGTCAGGCCCGACGGGAACGGCCCCTCGAAGCGCAGGTGCCCGTCGCGGCCGTGGCTGCGGCGGATGCGCGGGCCCTCGAAGAGCGCCGTCGCGAGCGCCGGCAGCTGGTGGCGGACGATCTGCTGGCCGTAGCACGTGTGCAGCCCGAAGCCGAAGAGCATGTAGTCGCTCCACGGGCGGTCGACGCGGAACGCGTCGGGGTCGGCGATCGCGCGCTCGTCGTGCATCGCCGAGAGCGTCGCCGCGAAGACCGTCGAGCCGGCCGCGACGTCCGTCGCGCGGTCGGTGCCGGCGGCGATCGTCGTGTCGGCCGCGACGTAGCGCAGCAGCGCGAAGTTCTGCGGCCGGAAGCGCGAGGCCTCCCAGCAGTACTGGCCGACGAGCTCGCGGTCGCCCGCCCGCGCGGCGGCCTGGGCGCGCTCGAGCTCGTCCTCGCGCTCGAGCAGCTCCTCGACGATGCGCGCGAAGCAGTTGGAGATCGTCGGGATCCAGCCGGTGATGTTGCCGAGGATGTTGTGGCGGATCGCGACGTCGTGGAAGTTCGGCTCGCCCTCGTCCTGGTAGCGCAGCAGCCGCGTGAGGACGTCGTCGGGGACGTCCTCGCCGGCGGCGAGCGCGGCCTTGCGGGCGTCGATCTGCGCGTCGAGGTGCTCGCGCCAGTCGGCGGCGCCGGCGAGCGCGCGCTCGCGGACGGTCGGGAGGTTGCCGACGTTGATGAAGAGCTCCTGGAAGACGTCGCGCGCCCAGCGCAGCTGCGTCGCGTCGTCGGGGCCGGGCGTCCCGAAGTAGCCGGCGATCGTGCGCAGCAGCGCGGGGTCGGCGAGCTGCGAGACGACGTCGATCTCGCCGTCGGCGGCGCGGCGCGCGGCGACGAGCTCGCGCGCGGCGGCGTACATCGCCTCGCCGAGCTTCGGCATGTCCTCCTTGACGACCGCGCGGTCCATCGCGGCGTGGTCGTGGTGGTAGAGCGGGGTGTCGTCGACGCCGAGGATGAACGGGCCGGTGACGGCCTCCATCTTCGGCCCGTAGAGGCCGGCCGTGAAGCGCGCGGGATCGCCGAGGACCTCCTTGACGTCCTCGTTGAGCGCGACGATCGTCACCCCGCCCGGCAGCTGGACGATCGGGTTGTGGTCGCGCATGAGCTCGAAGCCCTCGGCCGAGCCGCGGTCGGCGAGCCCGCCGACGACGTCGGAGACCTTCTCCGTCAGCTCGTCCTTCTCGTGCTTGAGCCGTTCTCCGACCTCTTTGAGCTCGTCGAGGATGCCCATGATCTAGAAGTTCACCCCGCGGTTCCGTCGGCGAGCGCGGCCAGCCCGGTCATCCCGGGAACGAAGAGGTACTCGCCGCCGCGCGTGCGGACGAAGACCTCCTGCGGCGTGAGGAAGAACGGCGGCCGGCCCTGGATCGTCATCTTGCCGGTGCCGATCGGGTCGCCGAGGATGAAGTCCTTGTCGTGGCCGAGGCCGAAGATGTTGCCGGCGTTCAGCCACTGCACCTGCACGCCCTCGAACTGGCGCGAGATGCTCGCCTGGAAGCTCACGAAGACGAGGCCGCGATCGGCGCCGTCGTCGGTGACCGAGCCCTCGCGCAGCGGCTCGCCGTACGGCATCCCGCGCCGGATCATCCGGTGGCGGAAGCTCAGGTGGCCCTCGAAGCCGAGCGCGTCGCGCGGGTTGGAGCGGCGGATGTGGGCGCCGACGGGGCACTTCATCCCCTCGAGGTCCTTGTCGTAGCGGAAGTCGTTGACGTCGCGGGCGGTCTTGGGGTCGTACTCGTCGGGCGCCTTGTCGGGGTAGTGCTCCAGCGGCGCGCCGTTGGCCCAGCGCCCGACGGCCTTCGCCGACAGCTTGTGCTCGTCGCCGTCGGCGTAGAGCTTGGCGGCGTCGCGCATCGTCCGCCGCCAGAGCGCGACGTCCTGGTAGAGCTTGCGCCAGACCATGTACGTGCCGCTCTTGCCGAGCGGGTCGGCGGGCGCGTTGGGCAGGCGGCGCTTGGGATCCACGCGCGTGTCCTCGTCGGGGTAGCCGAGGATGAACTCGCCGGGCGCGAGCGCGCGCCACTTGCCGTCCTTCAGCGGCACTCCGCCGCCGCGCGCCTTGTCGTCGCTCGTGCCCTCGATCGCCGGCTGCGCGAAGCCGTCGGCGTAGCCGAAGTGCTCGCGCGAGCCGTCCAGCAGCGCCGTGTCCTTCTGATGGACGATCCGCAGCCCGCCGGCGGCGTCCATCGCGGCGCGCATCTTCGCGAGCGCGCGCTGGTGGTCGGCGACCTCCTTGGCGTTGATCGTCAGCAGCACGTGCGCCTCGCCGCTGCCGAGGCCCGGCTCCCAGCTCTTCGGGTCGCTCGGGCCGACGTCGCCGAGCAGCGCGCTGCGGTTCGCCATGCCGTCCTTGAACTCGTGCGAGAACGAGCCGACGACCTGCTCGGACACGCCGAGCGCCCGCAGCCCGGCCGCCGTGACGGCGACGTTGAGCGTCGTGTCGGGCTTCTCGCCCGCGGGCCACTCCTCGGCGGTCGTGACGTGGTCGATGAGCCCGGCGAACCATTCGCGCGCCTGCTCGGCCCCGCAGTCGATGTGGACGAACGCGTAGGACGTGCAGTCGTAGTCGTTGCCGTAGGCGCGCAGGATGTCGCCCTGGATGTCGGCGAGGTCCATCCGCACGTTGGTCGCTGCCATCAGTCGTTGCCTCCGAACTGCGCGAGGAACGCCTTCTGCAACGCGGCGGCCTCCAGGCCCTGCGAGGTGCGGGCGAACTCCATGACCTGCTCGCGGTGGGCGAGCGCCTGCTTGACCTTGCCCATCGGCGCCGTGCCGTAGGCCGCGAAGAAGATGCCGGTGTCGATCTGGTTGTGCTTGAGGTAGCGCTTCAGCGTCGCGCCGCTCGCGTTCTCGGGGCAGCCGATGCAGCGCCCCCAGATCTGCTCGGTCTCGGGGCCGAGCGCCTTGCACAGCTCGTCGAGGTAGCTGTCGAGGTCGCCGTCGAAGTTGCTCGTGAAGATGAGGTACGGGACCTCGAGGTGCTCCTCCTTGCGCTGCCCCCACGTGCGGTCGTTGTGGAAGTCCGGGACGATGACGAAGCGGGCGAGGTGCGTGCGGGCGACCCGCGCGAACGGGCTCGGGCCGGCGTCGCGCAGGCCGCGCAGGTACGTCGCGAGCGCCTCCTCCTCCCCCGGCTTGACCGGCGTCATCGCCATGAAGGCGTACGCCTGACCGGAGACGTTGGTGCTCTTGCCCATGCCTAGATGCAGTGCTGGACGTCGGTGAGGAAGGCGCGGTAGGCGGCGGCGAAGGCCTCGGGCTCCATCGACTTCGCCCTGCGCTGCAGCGCCGCGAGCTTGTCGTCGAGCACGAGCGCGCGCTGGATCATCGTGCTCGTCGCGTCCGGATAGGCCGAGTAGTAGTGGTCGGCCTCGGTCTCGTTGACCTGGATATAGGCCTTGAAGGGCGACGTCGGCAGCGGCTTGGGGAAGCCGTAGGAGCTGCCCCAGAACGCCGACATCCCGTTCGCGAGGATGTGCGAGAAGGCGTCGATGTACTCCTCCCAGCCGCCGTTGAAGTTGCTCTCGAAGTACATGTGCGGGTAGCGCAGCCGGCCCTTGCGCTGCGGCGGCCCGTTGTACGGCATCTTCGTGACGACGGCCCAGCGCGCGAAGTGGATGAACGACAGCTGGCGCAGCGTGACGGTGAGCTTCGGGAAGTTGCGCGTGAGGAAGAACAGGACCGGCAGGAACAGCCGCCCCCACCACTTGATCGTGCTGAAGACCGTGATGGCGATCGCCTGGCCGCAGGCATTGCGCGACGCGGTGCCCGTCGCGGTGATCGGGCCTGCCGGGGTCGCGTTGGCGCTCACGCCCGCCAACGTATGTGACGGGTCGAAGGGCCGTCAAGGGCGCAACGGGCGGCCCTCCGGGCATCTGGAAAGACCGCTTTTCGGTCCTTCGCGCCGCGTTCGGCGCGCCTAGCCGAGGATCGTGTCGTAGATCAGGAAGGCGTTCAGCGAGATGATGATCGCCGCGATGACGCTCGCCGCGACCGTCGTCCGCGTCCGGTTGACGAGGCTGCCCATGAGGTCGGCGCGCCGCGTGACGAGGATCAGCGGCACGAGCGCGAACGGAATGCCGAAGGACAGGACGACCTGCGAGATGACGAGCGTGTCGGTCGTCGGCAGGCCGAGGGCGAGGACGACGAGCGCCGGGGTCATCGTCACCGCGCGGCGCAGGAACAGCGGGATGCTGCGGCGGATGAAGCCCTGCATGACGACCTGCCCGGCGTACGTCCCGACGCTCGACGACGACAGCCCGGAGGCGAGCAGCGCGACGGCGAACGCGAGCGCCGCGCCGCCGCCGACGAGCGTCCCGAGGCCCGCGTGGGCGGCCTCGATCGAGTCGATGTCCGTGTGCCCGGTGCGGTTGAAGATCGAGACGGCGATGCAGAGCATGAGAACGTTGATGACGCCCGCCATCCCGAGCCCGAGCCCGCAGTCGACGCGGACGTAGCGCAGCAGCTCGCGGCGCTCGCCGTCGTCGCACGGCTCGATCCGCCGCTGCGTCAGCGCCGAGTGCAGGTAGACGACGTGCGGCATGACCGTCGCGCCGATGATCCCGATCGCGAGCAGCAGCGAGTCCGAGCCCGCGAAGCCCGGGACGAGGCCGTCGGCGATCCCCGACGCGGAGTGATGGCCGACGGCGATGAAGTCGTAGACGAAGCCGAACGCGACGAGGCCGAGCAGGCCGGCGATCGCCAGCTCGAAGCGCCGGTAGCCGCGCTGCTCGAGCGCGAGGATCGCGAAGGCGACGACCGCCGTGATGAGGCCGGCCGGGAACAGCCCGATGCCGAAGAGGAGGTTCAGCCCGATCGCGGCGCCGACGAACTCCGCGAGGTCGGTCGAGATCGCGACGATCTCGGCCTGGATCCAGAGCCAGAACGTCGCCGCGCGCGGGAAGCTCTCGCGGCAGAGCTCGGGGAGGTTGCGCCCGGTCGCCAGGCCGGCCTTCGCCGACAGGTACTGGACGAGCATCGCCATGAGGTTCGCCATGACGATGACCCACAACAGGAGATATCCGAACTTCGCGCCGCCGGCGACGTTCGTCGCGAAGTTGCCGGGGTCGACGTACGCCACGGCCGCGACGAACGCCGGCCCGAGCAGCGCCAGGCGGCCGCGGACCGGCCCGCGCGCCCGCACGCGGCGCAGCGGGCTCAGCGTCGGCGGCAGGACGTCCGGCGCGCCGGTGTACGGCAGCACGACGTCGGCGACCGGCGGCGGCGTCACGCGTCGTCCTCCAGCGCGATGCGCATCGCGCCGGCGAGCGTCCCGCCCAGGACGTGCTCGGCGTCGCCGAAGCGCACGGTGATCGGGCCCTGGAACGGCTCGCGGGCCGCGACGACGCACGCGTCGCCGATCGCGATCCCGCGCTCGGCGAGGTAGCGCAGCATCTCCGGGTCGGAGTCCGACACGCGGACGAAGCGCCCGCCGGTGCCGACGGCGACGGCATCCAGCGACTCCGTCACGCCCTCGTCGATGACGAGGTCGCGGTCGGGGATCGGGTCGCCGTGCGGGTCGTGCGTCGGGTGGCCGAGCTTCGCCGCGATGCGCGCCTCGAGGTCCTCCGAGAGGACGTGCTCGAGCGCTTCGGCCTCCTCGTGGACGCGATCCCAGGGGACGTCGAGGTGCTCGGCGAGGTAGAGCTCGAGCAGCCGGTGGTGGCGCAGCATCTCCAGCGCCAGGCGCTCGCCGGCGGCCGTGAGGCGCACGCCGTGGTAGGGCTCGTGGTGCACGAGGCCGCGCTCGGCGAGCTTCTTCAGCATCGCCGACGCCGACGCCGGCGTGACGCCGCAGCGCTCGGCGAGCGCGTTCGTGCTCACGGGATCGCCGCCGGCGCGCTGCTGCAGCGAGTAGATCGACTTCGCGTAGTCCTCGATCGCGCTGCTGCGGCCGCTGTGCGGGTCGATCGCCATCACATGCTCACGAACAGGCCGGTGAGGAACATCAGCGCCAGGCCGCCGAGCAGGCCGCCCACGACGCGCGGCTGCAGGCCGTGCTCATCCCGCTCGCGCAGCGTCGGGGCGAGCTGGACGATGACCTGGACGATCGCCCCCGCGCCGGCGCCGAAGAGGAAGGCCGCGAC
Organism: Solirubrobacteraceae bacterium; assembly: GCA_035496995.1. Taxonomy (GTDB): domain Bacteria; phylum Actinomycetota; class Thermoleophilia; order Solirubrobacterales; family Solirubrobacteraceae; genus CADCVQ01. The sequence continues at coordinate 18,785 of DATJEE010000014.1, forward strand.
CGACGTGTTGAACGCGGCGGCGCCGATCCAGGCGCCGAGCACCGCGGGGGCGCCGGCGATCAGACCCAGCGCGGCGAGCCTTGGCAGCGCGGGCGCCGAACGCGCGATCGGCGCGACGATCGCAAGCCCCTCGGTCGTGTTGTGCAGCGCGAAGCCGACGACGAGGAACGTCCCGAGGGCCAGCGCTCCGGTCGTGTAGGCCGTCCCGATCGCGAGCCCCTCGCCGAGGTTGTGCATCCCGATGCCGACGGCGATCAGCAGCGCCAGCGACGACGCGCTCGCGCCCACCTGTGCCTGCCGGCGGCGGCGCGCCGCCAGCCACGAGCCGACGCCGGTCAGCGCGAGGTACGCGACGGCGGCGCCGATGAACACGAGCGCCGCGCCGCCGAACGCCTGCGAGCCCTGGGCCGCGATGTCGAGGCCCTCGAGCGTCGCGTCGATCGCGAGGAAGGCGAGCAGCCCGACCGTGAGCGCCATGAGCACCCGCAGCCACACGGGCGGGATCCGGCGCACCCAGGGCAGCCAGAGCATGCCGAGCGCGATCGGGATCACGCCGACGTAGACGCCGAGCAGCGCCATGAGCGCGAAGAACGACAGGTCGGTGGCGGGCGTCTCGACGGCGACCGGGATCTCGTGCGCGACGAGGCCGCCGGTCGACGTCATGAGCGCGACGGAGTACGCCTCGCCCTGCACCCACGGGTGCGCGATCGCGATCGTCGCGCTGCCGAGGCGGCGGATCGGGTCCTCGGCGCCGCTGAAGGCGACGAACGCGTCGTTGACCTGCACCTGGCGGACGCGGACGGCATCGGGGCCGTCGTTGCGCACCGTGAGCTCGAAGGAGCCGGGCTTGAGCACCGTGCGCTCGACCGTCAGCTGCTCGATCGGAGGACCGGCGCGCCCGTCGAGCCCAGGGGTGTCCAGCCCGACGAACGCGCCGATGGTGAGGGCGACGAGGACGAGCGGCAGCAGGCCGAGCAGCCAGCGCGGCGGTCGCATCACTCGATGACCTCGAAGAACCCCTGCCAGCCGAGCTCCGTGAACTCCGACTGGTGGGCGTGGAACATGAACCTCCCGGTGCTCGCAAAGCGCCACTCGAGGATCCCGCGCTGGCCCTGGCACTGCATGACCGTGTCGGTCAGCTCGGCGGCGACGCGCGACGTGCCCGTCGGGAAGTACTCGAAGAAGTTGCCGTGCAGGTGGTAGGAGTTGATCGGGTCGTACTCGGTCATGTTCCCGAGGTACAGCCGCACGAGCTCGCCGCGCCGGACCTGGATCGGGCGCTCGAGATACGCGAAGCCGATGCCGTTGACGGCGTAGATCTCGTTCGCGCGGTCGAAGTTCGTGTCGACGCCGTGCATGACCATGACCATCTCGTCGGCGTCCTCGCGGCCGTCCTTCGGATCGACGATGAACGCGCCGAAGAGGCCCTTGGCGATGTGCTCGGCGAGCGGGCGCACGTGGCAGTGGTAGAGGTGCATCCCGAACGGCGCCGCGTCGAACTCGTAGACCGCCCGCCCGCCGGGCGCGACGATCGCGCCGCCCTGCCCCCCGATGCCGTCGACCGTCGCCGGGTGGATCCCGTGGAAGTGGATCGTGTGCGGGTGGTTGGAGCCGTTGGCGAACGCGACCCGTACGAGCTCGCCCTCGCGGGCGCGGATCGTCGGGCCCGGGATGCGGCCGTTGTACGTCCAGGCCGGGAACGTCACGCCCGGCGCGACCTCGACGTCGTGCTCGAGCGCGACGAGCTCGAACGTGCGCAGGGTGCGCCCGGAGGCCAGGCGCGTCGTCTGACCCGCGTCGAAGTCGCGCAGGATGACGTGCGGGTCAAAGCCGTTGGCCGCGTGGTCGACGGCGCCCTGAAAGCCGCCGTGCATGTCGGCGTGGCCGGCGTGCGGCTCGGCGGCCGCAGCGTCGGCGACGGCGACGGCGTGCCCGTGGTGCTCGGCGGCGCTCGAGCTGCGCGCGCCGACGAAGGCCGCCCCCGCGATCACGGGCGCGCCCCGGAGGATCAGTCCGCGTCGAGTCAGTCGTGCCACGTTCAGAATTGTGGCATAACTGAATTTATTGCTACGTGCGACTGGACGGAAGTACGGGCGCTACCCGCAGCCCTCCTGTGGCAGGAGACGCGCCCCGCGGGCCACGGCGCGCAGCGCCCGCCGTCCCCCGCCCGCGCCCGCGCCCGCCGGTGCGACGACCCGGACGAAGTAGCGCACGCCTGGGCGCAGCCCGCGCAGCGGCGCGCAGACGACCTGCGGCCCCGGCGACGCCGCCACCCGCTGGACCACCGTGCGGACCGTCCGCCGTCCGGGCGCGCTGACCTCGAAGCGGACTGTGAGCGCCCGGCAGCGCCCGTCGACGAGCCCGTAGCCGTAGCCGCGCCCCTTGCCGCCGTAGTGCGGCGCGAGCGTGAGGACGCTCGGCCGCACCGGCGCGGCGGCGAGCGGCGCGGTCAGCAGCCGGCCGAGCAGGACCCCGCCGCCGGCGCGGCGCCCGGCGAGGACGAGCCCGCCCGCGGGCGTCAGCAGCGCCGCCGCGGCGCCGTCGGTCGCCGGGTCGAAGCCCGCGCCGCCGAAGGCGACCGTGCGGCCGGCGATGCCGAAGCCGCAGTCCAGGCGGCCCGTGCTCGCGCCGTAGCGCGCGGCGAGCGCGCCCCCCGTCGCGGCGCCGGCGACGAGCGCGCTGCCGTCGGGGGCGAGGACGAGCGCCCGTGCCGCGGACCGTGGCACGACGCCGCCGGCGGGTGCCGCGAGCTGCGAGAGGACCGTCCCGCCGCGCCCGAAGCGGGCGTCGAGCGCACCCGCGGCCGTGAAGCGGGCGAGCAGCACCGCGTCGTTGCCCGCGACGTCCGTCGCGCTGCCGGCCGCCAGGAGCGTCCCGTCGGGGCGCAGCGCAAGCGCATCCAGGCGCGAGCCGGCGGCGCGCAGCGCCGAGGCCCGCCCGAGCTGGGCGAGCAGGCGGCCGCCGCGGGCGAAGGTCGTGTCGAGTGCCCCGGCCGCCGTCAGGCGCGCGACGAACACCCGCTGGGCACCGGCGCGGTCGGTGGCGCGCCCGGCGATGAGGATCCGCCCGTCGGGCAGCACGACGAGCGCGCGGGCGGCCGACGCCGCGTGGGCGCGCGGCGACGCCGCGCCGAGCTGCAGCAGCGTGAAGCCGTCGTGGCCGAAGCCCGGGTCGGGCACGCCGCGGTCGCTGTAGCGCGCGACGACGATCCGCTCGCCGGGGACGTCGTCGTCCGTCGCGACGCCGGCGCTGCCGGCGACGACGATCTGCCCCGTGGGCATCGCCGCGATCGCCGCGGGTCCGGTGCCGGCCGGCAGGCCGCCGCCGTCGCCCGCCGGCGTGCGCAGCGCGACGCCGCCGGCGCCGAAGAGCCCGTCGGCGAGGCCGTCGGGCCCGAAGCGCGCGAGCGCGAACTGGTCGCCCGCGGCGGCGGCGACGAGCGTGCCGCCGTCGGCCTGTGCGAGCACGGCGCCGGCGCGCTGCGTCGGCTCCCCGGAGCCCAACTGGTCGAGGCGCGCGCCGGTCGTGGCGAAGGAGCGGTCCAGCGCGCCCGCGGCGTCGAAGCGCGCGGTCAGGACCTTCTCCCCGCCCGCCCCGCGGCCGTCGCCCGCGATCACGAGCCGGCCGTCGGGCGCGAGCGCGATCGCCGCCGCGCGGGCCCCGGGCCCGAGCGGGACGATCGCCTCGCCGCCGGTGCCGAAGCCGCCGTCGCGGTCACCCGCAGCGGCAGCGGCGACGCCGGCCGGCAGCGCGAGCGCGACGAGCGCCGCGGCCACAGCCGCGCGCGCGGTCACGCCGCACCGCCGGCCGGGACGATCGCGAAGTTCGGCCGCAGGATCGGCCCGAACGTGTCGAACTCGCCGCCGAGGTAGACGTTGTCGGTACCGGCGAGCAGCGCGTTGACGCTGCTGCGCCCGCTCGGCTCGGGCGAGAACAGCGTGCTGAGCGCCCCGCTGCCGGCATCGACCGCCGCGAGGCCGTCGCGCCGGCGCCCGGCGAGGCGGTCGAACGCGCCTGCGACGTACAGCCGCGAGCCGGCGAGCGCGAGCGCCGAGATCGGGCCGCGCGGCGCCGGGTGAAACGCGCGCACGAGGGCGCCGGAGCGCACATCGATCGCGACGAGGCTGCGGCGGTAGAGCGCGACGCGCCGGGCACGCTTGCCCTTGCGCGGGATGATCCGCGTCCCGGAGCGCTTGCGCAGGTCGCCGCCGGCGTAGAGCGTGCGCCCGTCGCGCAGGAGCGCCTGGACGCCGCCCTCGATGTGCGGGTCATAGCTCCAGTCGACGCTGCCGTCGGCGGCGTTCAGCGCGACGAGGCTGTGGCGCGACTGCGTGACCCGCTTGCCGTTGCGCTGCACGACGCGCTCCACGAAGAGGTCGCCGCCGACGAGCACGCGCTTGCCGGCGGGCAGGACGGCGCGCGGCTCGTCGAAGGCGAGGATCCCGCGGTTGAGCCTGCGCGGCGCGTTGAAACGCGCGACGAGCGCGCCGGACCGCAGGTCGATCGCCGCCAGCGACGGATGCAGCCTGCCGCCCGCGCGGGCGAACGTCCCGCCGGCGTACAGCCGCCCGTCGCCCGCCGCGAGCCGCTCGACCGCGCCGTCGAAGGGCACCGCGAGCGCCCCGACCTCGCCGGTCGCCGCGTCGAAGCTCGCGAGGTTGCGCCGCGGCGCGCCGTTGGCGTTGCGGAAGCGTCCCCCGGCGTACAGGCGCCCGCCGGAGAGCGCCAGCGCGACGACCTCGCCGTCGGTGCCGCCGGCGAAGGCCGGGTCGGTCACGCCGGTCGCGGCGCTCACGGCGGCGAGGTTCAGGGCGTGCGTGCGCGGCGCGCTCGTGAACTTGCCGGCGGCGATCAGCCGCCCGTTCGTCACCGCGAGGCCGTAGACGTCGTCGTCGGGATCGGGGTCGAAGGCCGGGTCGACGGCGCCGGTGGTGAGGTCGACGGCGGCCAGGCGGTTGCGCGGCTGCTCGTTGACCTTCGTGAACTCGCCGCCGATGTAGAGCTTCTGGCCGAGGATCGTCAGCGTGTAGGCGTCCTTGTCGAGGAAGAGCCGGAAGTCCTGGCTCGCCTCGCCGGTGATCGGATCGACCGACGCGACGGCGTTGTTGAAGCTCCGCGCGATCTCGGTGAAGTGGCCGGCGACGAAGATCCGCGTGCCGTCGGTCGAGAGGTTGTAGACGTTGCCGTTCGTCGACGGGCTGAAGGTGTTGTCGAGCTCGCCGGTGTTGATGTCGAACGCCGCGAGGCCGGCGCGGCTGCGCCCGCTGACCTCGGTGAACGCGCCGCCGATGTAGAAGCGGTCGCCGAGCGCGAGGACGGCGTCGACCTGGCCGTTGGGCACGGCGTCGAAGCCGGCGTTGAGCTGGCCCGTCGCCGCGTCGAGGACGGCGATGCCGCTGCGGCTGTGCCCGGCGATGCCGGTGAAGCGGCCGTCGACGACGAGGTTCGAGCCGGCGACGGCGATGTCCTGGACGCTCTTGTCGGCGCCCGGGTTGAAGCCGTCGCCGACGCCGCCGGTCGCCGGGTCCAGCACGGCGATCCGGCGCCGGATCGTCGCGCCGACGTGGAGGAAGTCGCCGCCGATGTACAGCCGGCCGGAGTCCAGCGCGAGCGTCAGGACGTCGCCGTCGATCGACGGCGTGAAGGCGGGGTCGACGGTGCCGTCGGCGAGGACGTGCGCGAGGTTCTTGCGCGGCAGCCCGCCGACGGCCGTGAAGTGCCCGCCGAGGTAGTAGCCGCCCGCGCCGTCGGGGACGGTCGCAAAGCCGGTCCCGCGGACGTCGGGGAACTCCGTCGCGCGCAGGCCGGTCGCCGGGTCGAGCGCGACGGCGCCACCGGTCGGCGGGCCGATGCGGCTGAAGGAGCCGCCGAGGAAGACCCTGCCCCCGTCGCGCGCCAGCGCGTTGACGGCCCCGTTCGTGACGTAGTTGGCGATCGGCGCCGGACGCGCCGGCGGCGGCTGCGGGGTGACGGCGGCCGCACCGGTCGACGCGAGGGCGCCGGCGAACGCGAGGGCGGCCACGGCGGTGAGCGCCGGGCGGCGGCGCCGGCGTCGGCCGGGCGCGGAGGTGGTGGGTGTGAGCGGGGGAGCCATCGTCCTGGGCCTCGTTGCGGTCGGATGTCGGGGGCTGCACCATCCGAAACGCGGGGCCGCGCGGCGAAGTTGCGCGGGGCGCGCGCGATGTCGTACTTCTGCAAGACCTGCGCCCTACGCTCGCCGTGATGCTCGAGTCCGCCCTGCTCTCGCGCCGCGCGACCGACGATCATGCGCCGATGAGCGACAAGCGCCGCGGTCGCATCCTCGTCGTCGACGACGAGCCGACGATCGCCGAGATCGTCGCGCGCTACCTCGAGCGCGCGCACTACGAGACGCGCATCGCCGCCGACGGCCACGCGGCGCTCGCGCACGCCTCGGACTGGCACCCCGACCTCGTCGTGCTCGACCTCATGCTCCCCGGCCTCGACGGCCTCGAGGTCATGCGCGTCCTGCGCGAGACCGACGGCCCGCGCGTGGCGATCATCCTGCTGACGGCCAAGGGCGAGGAGTCCGACCGCATCGACGGGCTGCGCCTCGGCGCCGACGACTACGTCGTCAAGCCCTTCTCCCCCGCCGAGCTCGTCGCCCGCGTCGACGCCGTCCTGCGCCGCAACGAGCCCGCCGGCGACGACCCCGAGCCGCCGCTGCGCGTCGGCGAGATCGAGATCGACCCGGGCGGGCGGCGCGTGCTCGTCGCCGGCGAGGAGGTCGCGCTGACGCAGCGCGAGTTCGACCTCCTGCTGTTCCTCGCCCGCCACCCGGGCCAGGTCTTCACCCGCGACCAGCTCATGGAGCAGGTCTGGCGCTTCTCGTTCTACTCCGACACCTCGACCGTCACGGTCCACATCCGCCGCCTGCGGGCGAAGGTCGAGCGCGAGCCCGCGCGCCCGCGCCACATCGAGACGGTCTGGGGCGTCGGCTACCGGCTGCGCCCCTGACAGCGAGCGGCCACGATGATCTTCGACACCGGCCTCCCGACGAGCTACGGCGCGCTGCCGTGAGTCGCGGGGCGCTCGTGCGCGGGCTCGTGCTGGCGCTCGGCAGCGCGCTGCTGATGGCGCTCCTCATCGGGCTCGTCTACGACGCCGGCGGCGCGGTCGGGACGTTCGAGATCCTCGCCCCGCTCGGCCTCGCGACGGTCGCGGCGACGCACTTCGTCCTCGCTCGCCGCCGCCGTCTGGGCAGCCTGCGCCGCCAGGCGCTCGTCACGGCCGCGCTGGCGTTCAGCCCGGGCCTGATCGCCCTGGCGATCTTCGTCCAGGTCATGTTCCTCTCCGGGCACGACGCCATCCTCGCCGGCCTCGCCGCGATCTACAGCGCGCTGCTGGGCGTCTGGGCCGGGCGCCTGCTGTCGCACCGCGTCATGGACGACGTCGACACGCTGCGTGCGGGGCTCATGGCGGTCGGCGCCGGCGAGCGCGAGATCGAGCTGCGCGTCGGCGGCATGGACGAGCTCGCGCAGGTCGCGGCGGAGGTCGAGGCGATGGTCGGGCAGCTCGCCGCTGCCGAGGCGCGGCGCGAGGACTCCGAGGCCGCGCGGCGGGCGCTCATCGCCGCCGTCTCGCACGACCTGCGCACGCCGGTCACCGCCCTGCGCCTGCTCGCCGAGGCCGTCGACGACGAGATCGGCGACCCCGACCAGCAACGCGAGTACGTGCGCCGGCTGGGCGTCCACATCCGCGCGCTCGGCGGGCTCATCGACGACCTCTTCGAGCTGACGCAGATCGAGGCCGGCGCGGTCGCCTGGTCGATGCGCGCGATCGACCTCGACGAGCTCGTCGAGGACACCGTCGCGGCGATGCAGCCGGCCGCCGAGGCCGGCGGGATCGCCGTGCAGGCGCAGATCGATCCCGCGCTCGTCCCGGCCTGTGCGAACCCCGAGCGCATCCAGCGCGTCCTCTTCAACCTCATCCAGAACGCGATCCGCCACACGCCCGCCGACGGGAGCGTCACCGTCCGCGCGGCGCGGGCCGGCGCGGGCATCGAGATCGAGGTCGCCGACACCGGCAGCGGGATCGCCGCCGCCGACCGCGAGCGGATCTTCGAGCCCTTCCAGCAGGGCGCCGACCGCGCGTCGCGCACCGACGGCAGCGCGGGCCTCGGACTCGCCATCTCGCGGGCGATCGTCGAGGCGCACGGCGGGCGCATCTGGGTCGTCGAGGACACGGCCGGCGAGGAGCCGGCCGGCGCCCGCGTGCGCTTCAGCCTGCCGGCCGCCGCGCCCGTCTGACACTCCGGAAAAAGCCCTGCTGACGGGGCTTCGCGGAGCAAAGAACCCCCTAGCCGCCGGGGCAGGCGTTAGCCTCCGGCGCATACGTACCCGAACCGGGAGCACTCAATGACCAAGCAGGAGCTCGCACAGAAGGTGGCCTCGGACACCGGACTCAGCGGTTCTGATGCAAAAGGCGCTGTTGACGCCACCTTCGACGCGATCGCCGCAGAGCTCGCCTCTGGTGGCGAGGTTGCGGTCGCAGGCTTCGGCAAGTTCAGCGTGAGCGAGCGTTCCGCGCGCGAGGGCCGCAATCCGGCCACCGGCGAGACGATTCAGATCGCCGCGAGCAAGGCCGCGAAGTTCTCCGCCGCCTCAGCGCTGAAGAAGTCGCTCAACGGCTGACGAAGGTTCCGGCGGGCGCACACCGCCCGGCGATGCGACGTTCGACCCCGGCACGCCTGCGCGCCGGGGAGTTCGTCGTTAACGCAGCTCGCGCCGGATGACGAGCTTCAGGCCCGACCAGGTCGCGTCGATCGCGCAGACCTTCACGTCGACGAGCCCGCGCGGCAGCGCGACCTCGCGCACGACGTCCTCGGTCATGTCCGTCGGCACCTTCGAGGCGCGCTTGGGCCAGGCGACCCAGATCATGCCCGCCGGGGCGAGCTTGTCGTGCAGCCCCGGCAGGCGGCGCTCGAGCGCGCGCCGCTCGGTGACGAACAGCACCGCGAGGTCGAGGTCCGGCGCCGGGCGCGCGAGCACCCGCACGCCGTCGGGCAGCTCGCCGAGCAGGTCGGCGAAGCCCGCGGGCGCGCCGGCGTGGTGCGCCCGCATGCCGGGCTTGAAGCCGAGCTTTTGCGACAGCCGCGTGCCGCTGTAGCCGGCGGCGCTGTTGCGCTCGGCGCTCATCGCGTGCGGCGCTCGACGCGCGCGAGCCACTCGGCGACGAGGGCGCGCAGGAGCTCGGGCTGCTCGTGGGGCAGCGCGTGCCCCGCGTCGTCGACGACGGCGAGCGTGGCATGCGGGTGCCGTACGGCGAGGTCGGCGGCTGCGGCGTAGCCGACCGTCGAGTCCAGCCGCCCCGCCACGACGAGCGTCGGACCCGCGTACGGCGGCCCGGGGTCGGGGGCGAGCGCCCAGCGCGCGCCGATCCGCTCGAGCGCCGCCTGGTCGACGAGCGCGGCGGCAGGGGCGACGTGACGTTCGTAGCGCTCGAGCATCGCCGGGGTCTGGATCACGAAGTAGCTGCGGAACTCGTCGTCGCCGATCTCACCCGACCCGGCGACGATGCGGTGCTGCGGGACGTCGCGCAGGCCCGCCAGCAACGGACAGATCAGCGCGAGACCGGCGACCTGCGCCGGCCGCCGCGCGGCCATCGCGCGCGCGAAGTACCCGCCCGCCGAGTGACCGACGAGGAGGTGCGCGGTCCCGCCCGTGACCTCGTCGGCGAAGCCGAGCAGCGTGTCGAGGACGTCGTCGGCGCTGCGCAGCGCCGCGGGCGCCGCCGTCCGGCCCATGCCGGGGAGGTCGGGATAGATCCGCCGCAGCCCCGCCACGCCGTCGAGGACCGGCTCGAAGCACGCCTGCGCCTCGCGGTGGTCGACGCCGGCGCCGTGGAGCACGAGCACGGGCCGGCCGGCACCGTGCTCGACGTGGTGGACCGCCACGTCGCCGACCCGGATCGCCATCACAGGTCCGCCCGCGCCGCGAGCTCGGCGATGACCTTCGACAGCCGTCCCCCCTGCCACGCCAGCGGCGACTCGCCCGGCGCCTCGACGACGAGGCGCCCCTGCCCCAGCAGCTCGGCGTAGGCCTCGCCGAGCGCGAGCGGGTGGCCGGGGTCGGCCTCGTCGCGGCTGGCGACGACGACGGCCGGGCACTCGATCTCCTCGAGCGCGTGGAGGTCCGGGAAGGGGCGCGAGCGCGGCGTCGCGTGCAGCGCGTCGGCGACCGCGTCGAGGTGCTCGTGGAGCGCCAGGCGCTGGCGCATGACCGTCGTGACCGTGGCGCGCCACGGCTCGGGCAGGCGCTGGCCGCCGAAGGCCTCGGCGAAGGCGTCGATCCCGCCGTGGCGCAGCGCGTCGCTCAGCGCGTCCCAGCGCGCGAGGCGGGCGGGGTCGTCGACCCCGACGGGGTCATAGCCCGGCGTGATGACGGCGACGGCGGCGACGCGCTCGGGTGCGTCGAGCGCGAGGCGCAGGAGCGTGTGCGCGCCCATCGAGGCGCCGGCCAGCACCGCGCGCTCGATGCCGAGCGCGTCGAGCACCGCGGCGAGGTCGGCGGTCAGCTCCTCGTAGCCGTACGCGTCCGGCGTCGGCGCCGGCGAGGAGGCGCCGTGGCCGCGGGCGTCGTAGGCGACGACACGGTGGCCCGCGCGCTGCAGCGCCTTGGAGCCCATGACGACGTAGCGCCGCGAGGCCGTCAGCCCGTGCAGCAGGACGACGGGGATCCCGGCGCCGTCGTCGGACACGCCGAGCGTGACGCCGCCCGCGGCGATCATCTGGTCAGGCATGCCTGAAAGCTAACCTCTGTGCCGTGACCGTCATCGATGTCAACGAAGCCCAGTTCCCGACCGAGGTCCTCCTGCGCTCGGGCGAGATCCCCGTCGTCGTCGACTTCTGGGCGCCCTGGTGCGCCCCGTGCCGCCAGCTCGGCCCGACGCTCGAGAAGGCCGCGGCCGCCCGCGAGGGCAAGGTCCTGCTCGCGAAGATCGACACCGACGAGAACCCCGGCATCGCCGAGGAGTTCGGCATCCAGGGGATTCCCGCGGTCAAGGCGTTCGTCAACGGCGAGGTCGCCGCGGAGTTCGTCGGCGCGCTGCCGCCGGCCCAGGTCGAGGCCTTCTTCGACGGGCTCGTGCCGACCGAGACGCAGATCCTGCTCGAGACCGGCGACGAGGAGTCGCTGCGCAAGATCGTCGCCGACGAGCCCGCGAACGTCGACGCGAACTTCGCGCTCGCCCAGATCCACTACCGCCGCGGCGAGACCGACGCCGCGCTCGAGCACCTCGCCAACGTCAGCGGGAGCTTCCGCGGCGACGGCCTCGCCGCCCGCATCGAGCTGGAGGGCAAGGACATCCCCGCGGTGGCCGCGGCGTTCGCCGCGCTCGACGGCGGCGAGATCGAGGACGGCCTCGACCGGCTCGTCGCCGCGATCGCGGACGGCGGGCTCGCCGAGGACGACCGCGAGCGCGTCCGCAAGCTCATCGTCGGCGTGCTCGACGAGCTCGGCGTCGACGACCCGCTCTCGCGCGAGACGCGCCGCAAGCTCGCCTCGGCGCTGTACGGCGCCTGAGCCAGGCTGAGGCCTACCCGGTCCGCGCCGCCGCGGCGATGTGCTCGCGCACGAGCGTCGCCGAGCGCTCGGGCTGCTCCCAGAAGAACATGTGCCCGGCGCCGTCGAGCAGCTCCAGGCGGGCGCCCGGGATCAGCCGCGCCAGCAGCTCGCCGTTGACGGACTCCAGCAGCCGGTCGGCCGTGCCGTGGACGACGAGCGTCGGCACCTCGACCTCCGCCAGGCGCGCGCTCGTGTCGTGCGCGAGGATCGCCGAGAGCTGGCCCATGAGCGTCGGGATCGGCGTCGGGTACTGCGCGGCGACCCGCTCGTAGATCTCGTAGTTCGCGGGATCGGCGGCGTACTCCGGCGCGATCATGATCTCGTAGCCGACGCGCACCGCGCGCTCGGGGTCGCCGGACAGCACGGCCTCGGCGATCTTGCCGACGATCTCCTGGTCGGTCATCTTCGCCTCCTCCCCGCCGGGGAACGAGCAGCCGAGCGTCAGCGTCCGCACCCGCTCGGGGTGCGTGAGCACGAGCTCCTGGGCGACCATCCCGCCCATCGAGATGCCGAGGACGTGCGCGGATTCGATCTGGAGCGCGTCGAGGACGGCGGCGGCGTCGCCGGCGAGGCGCGCGATCGTGCACTCGCCCTCGAGCTCGCCGCTGCGGCCCGCGCCGCGGTGGTCGTAGAGGACGAGCTCGAACGTCTCCTCGAGCGCGCCGAGGAAGTCGTCGCCCCAGTGCAGGCTGTGGCCGCCGAGGCCCTGGATGAGCAGCAGCGGCTCACCGGCGCCACGGCGCTCGTAGTAGATGTCGGTTTCGTCGATCGTCAGGGTCGGCATCGGTCAAACGCTACAACGGCAGCGCGAGCTGGTCGTCGGGGCGCTCGGCCTCGCCGCGCTCGAACGCCGCGACCCGCACGCCGAGCAGCCGCACGGGCCGTGCCGGCGCGTACTCGCGCAGCAGCGCGACGGCGACGCCGCAGACCGTCGCGGGGTCGTTCGTCGCCGCCGGGATCGTCCGCGCGCGCGTGACGGTGTCGAAGTTGTCGAGGCGCACCTTGATCGCGATCGTGCGCCCGCGGCGCTCCTGCTTGGCCATGCGCGCGCACAGCTGCGTCCCGAGATCGACGAGGATCGCCTCCAGGCGCGCGGCGTCGGCGATGTCGTAGTCGAACGTCGTCTCGCGCGACTCGGAGTGCGCGACGCGCGTCGTCGTCACGCGGCCGGCGCCCTCGAAGCGCGCCCGGCGCTGCAGGTCGGGCCCGTGGTTGGAGCCGAACTCCGCGACGAGCGTCTGCGGCGGCGCCGCGGCGAGCGCCGCGAGCGTCACGATCCCCATCCGCTCCAGCCGCGCGGCCGTCTTCGGGCCGATGCCGGGCACGATCCCGGGCGGGTGCGGCCCGAAGCGCGCGCAGGCCTCCTCGCGCGTGAGGCAGACGAACCCGCGCGGCTTCTCGGCGTCGGAGGCGACCTTCGCGACGAGCCGGTTGGGCCCGATCCCGACCGAGCAGTGCAGCCCGGTGTCGGCGCGGATCTCCTCGACGAGCCGGCGCATCGCCGCGCGCGGCGCGACGAAGCCCTCGAGGTCGAGGTAGGCCTCGTCGGCGCCGACGACCTCGACGCGGTCGACCTGCGCGCGGACGTGGGCCCAGACCGCACGCGACGCCTCGCTGTAGGCGGCGAAGTCCGGCGCGACGACGACCGCCTCCGGGCACAGGCGCCGCGCCCGCGCCGTCGGCATCGCCGAGCCGACGCCGAACCTGCGCGCCTCGTAGGACGCCGTCGTGACGACCGCCCGCGGGCCGCTGCCGGACACGATCACCGGCAGGCCGCGCAGCTCCGGGCGGCGCAGGAGCTCGACGCTCGCGTAGAACGCGTCGATGTCGAGGTGGGCGATCGGGGCCATCGCCGTACACGATGACGGTCGCGCCGGAGGGCGCCGTGCATCGCCGCGACGCCCCCGTGGAACAATCGACCGCATGGCACACGGGCACCGACTCTCAGCGCTGGACGCCTCGTTCCTGCATCTCGAGAAGGCGGGTGCGCGGCTGCACGTCGCCTCGGTCACGGTCTTCGACGGCCCGACGCCGCCCTACGACGAGGTGCTCGCCCATGTCGAGGCGCGCCTGCACCTCGCCCCGCGCTGCCGCCAGCGGCTCGCCGAGATCCCGTTCGACCAGGGCCGGCCGGTCTGGGTCGACGACCCGCACTTCAACCTGCGCTACCACCTGCGCCACGCCGGGCTCCCGGCGCCCGGCAGCGAGGAGCAGCTGAAGAACCTCGCCGGCCGCGTCTTCGCCCAGCGCCTGGACCGCACGAAGCCGTTGTGGGAGCTGCTGCTCGTCGACGGCGTCGACGACGGCCGCTTCGCCCTCATCGCCAAGAGCCACCACGCGCTCGTCGACGGGATCTCCGCCGTCGACCTGACGACCGTCCTGTTCGACACCGAGCCCGACGCGCCGCCCCCGCCGCGGCCCCGCCGCGCCTGGACGGCGCGGCCGCTGCCGTCGAGCGCGCAGCTGCTCTCCGACGCGCTCGTCGAGCGCGCGACGCGCCCGCGCGAGCTCGCCCGCTCCGCCCGCGCGCTCGTCCGCGCCCCGCGCGACGTCGCCCGCAGCGCCCGCGACGGCCTGGAGTCGATGGGCGCGCTCGCCTTCACCGGCCGCACCCCCGCGCCCCCGACGCCGCTGAACGTCGCGACGGGCCCGCACCGCCGCTACACGTGGGTCGACGCGCAGCTCGCCGAGCTGCAGGGCATCAAGGACTCGCTCGGCGGCACGGTCAACGACGCCGTCCTGGCGGTCGTCGCCGGCGCGCTCGGGCGCTTCCTGCGCCACCGCGGCGTCGACACGCGCGACCTCGTCCTCAAGGCGCTCGTGCCGATCTCCGTCCGCGCCGAGGCCGATCAGGGCGCGCTCGGCAACGAGGTCGCGCCGCTCTGGGTCCCGCTGCCCGTCGGCATCGAGGACCCCGTCGCGCAGTTCGCGCAGATCCGCGACGCCGTCGCCGCCGACCACGAATCCAGCCAGGCGATCGGGGCGCGCACGCTGACCGAGCTCGCGGGCTTCGCCTCGCCGACGATCATGAGCCAGGCGGCGCGCCTGCAGCAGCGCCAGCGCTCGTTCAACGTCGTCGTGACGAACGTCCCGGGCCCGCAGGTGCCGCTGTATCTCCTCGGGCGCCGCCTGCGCGCGCTGTACCCCGTCATGCCGCTGGCCCGGCGCCAGGGTCTCGCCATCGCCGTGACGAGCTACGACGGCACGCTCGGCTTCGGCCTGCTCGCCGACTACGACGCCGTGCCCGACCTCGAGTTCCTCGCCGGCGCGCTGCGCGAGTCGATCGACGCGCTCGCCGGCGGCGCATCGGTGCCGCGGCGGGCCGCGAAGGGCCGGCGCCGCGCCGCGAAGGGGCGGCGGCCGGTGACGAGCCGGGCCTGATGGCGCGCAAGGCGGTCCTCGCGCTCGTCGTCGTCGTCACCGCGGCGCTCGGGATCTTCGGCATCTCCGCCCTGCTCGCCTCGCGCGACGACTCGACCGTGACGCCGAAGGGCGGTCCCGGCGCGCTGCGCCCCGCGGGCGCCCGGCCCGTCGTGGCCCCCGGCAACGTCGTGCTGCTCTACAGCGACGAGCGCCTGACGAGCGACCTGCGCGCGCTGGCGGCCGACATCGGCGGCCCGCCCGACAAGGCGCTGGTCGCGGCCGGGCAGGCGGTCGTCGTCCAGCACCGGCTCAACCAGCGCGTGCCGGTCGTCGCCGTCACCGCGACGCACCGCCAGGAGGCGAACGCGCCATCCGATCCGGCCCTGCGCGCGTTCATCGAGTACTGGCTCGGGCGGGACCCCGGCCGATGACCGCGCCGCTGCGGATCGCGCTCGCGCAGATGAACCCCGTCGTCGGCGACATCTCGGGCAACGAGACGAAGATCGCCGGCCAGATCGCGGCGGCGCGCGAGGCGGGCGCGCAGCTCGTCGTCTTCCCGGAGCTCGCGCTCACCGGCTACCCGCCCGAGGACCTCCTGCTCAAGGAGCACTTCCTCGCCGATGCGCGCGCCGCCCTGGAGCGGCTGGCCGCGGACGCCCAGGGGATCGTCGCGATCGTCGGCTATCCGGAGCGGGCCGTCGACGTCCACAACGCCGCCGCCGTGCTCGCCGACGGGGCCGTGCAGGCGAGCTACCGCAAGCTGCACCTCCCCAACTACGGCGTCTTCGACGAGCTGCGCTACTTCCAGCCGGGCGCGCGCGGGGCGACGCTCGAGATCGACGGCGTGACCGTCGGGCTGACGATCTGCGAGGACATCTGGCAGCCCGGGCCGCCGCTGTCGGACGAGGCGCTCACGGGAGCGCGGATCATCGTCAACCTCTCGGCCTCGCCGTACCACGCGGGCAAGGGCTCCAGCCGCGCGCGGATGCTCGCCCAGCGCGCCCGCGACGACCTGACGATCGTCGCCTTCTGCGCCCTCGTCGGCGGCCAGGACGAGCTCGTCTTCGACGGCGACTCGGTCATCCTCGACCACGAGGGCGCGGTCATCGCCCGCGCGCCGCAGTTCCAGGAGACGCTGCTCGTCGCCGACCTCGACCCCACGACGGCCGGCTCGGCGCGGCTGCGCGACACGCGCCGGCGCGCGCCCGCGGCCGCCGCCGCCGGCAGCGTCGACCGGCTCGGGTCGTTCACCGTCGGCCGGCCCGCCGGCATCGCGGAGGTCCGGCCGGTCGTCGCACCGGTGCTCGACGAGGTCGAGGAGGTCTACGAGGCGCTCGTGCTCGGCACGCGCGACTACGCGCGCAAGAACGGCTTCGCGCACGTCGTGCTCGGGTTGAGCGGCGGGATCGACTCGACGCTCGTCGCGCTCATCGCCGCCGACGCGCTCGGGCCGGAGTGCGTCACGGCCGTCACGATGCCCTCGCCGTACTCCTCGGTGGGGACGCGCAGCGACGCGCGCGCGCTCGCCGAGAACCTCGGGATCGAGCTGCTCGAGCTGCCGATCGAGCCGATGATGCGCGGCTACGACGACGCGCTGGGCGGCGTCTTCGCCGGCCGCGAGCCCGACCTCACGGAGGAGAACCTCCAGGCGCGGATCCGCGGCAACCTGCTCATGGCGCTGTCGAACAAGTTCGGCTGGCTCGTGCTGACGACCGGCAACAAGTCGGAGATGTCCGTCGGCTACTCGACGCTGTACGGCGACAGCGCGGGCGGCTTCGCCGTCATCAAGGACGTGCCGAAGCTCCTCGTCTACCGCCTGGCGCGCCACCGCGACGAGCGCGCGGGCGGCGGCCTCGTCCCGCCCGAGCTGTTCACCCGCGCGCCCTCGGCCGAGCTGCGCCCCGACCAGCGCGACGACGACTCGCTGCCGCCCTACGAGGTCCTCGACGTCATCCTCGAGGGCTTCATCGAGCACGACCTCGGCCGCGAGCAGCTCATCGCCCGCGGCCTGGACGCGGCCGACGTCGACCGCGTCATCGCGCTCGTCGACCGCGCCGAGTACAAGCGCCGCCAGCAGCCGCCCGGGATCAAGGTCACGACCCGCGCCTTCGGCCGCGACCGGCGCGTGCCGATCACGAACCGCTACCGGGGGTAGGCGCGGCTCGGTTCGCTCGTCGGCCGACGGGGCTCGAGGCGTTTACGACGTCGATAAAGGAAGCGGGTCGAGCGCGGGCGTCTTCCGCGGGGGGTGCGCCGGATGATGCACGCGGGGCGATAGTAATCCGGCACAACCCCCGGATGACCGCCTCGTGCGATCCGCACCTTTCTCAATGACGCAGTAGACGCCCCGCGGCGCGGCCGGCCGCGAGAGTCACCACGACGACCGGCGCCACCCACGCGGGCGGCGCCGGCGAACCACCTCAGGCGGCGGTCTTCGTGCTCGGGTCCGGCACGATGCGGATGTAGGGCTTGGGCGACTCCCAGCCCTCGGGGTACTTCTCCTTGGCCTGGTCGTTGGTCACCGAGCCGGCGATGATCACGTCGTCGCCCGGCTGCCACTGGGCCGGCGTCGCGACCTGGTGCTTGGCCGTGAGCTGCAGCGAGTCGATGACGCGCAGGACCTCGTCGAAGTTGCGGCCCGTCGTCATCGGATAGACGAGCAGGAGCTTGATCTTCTTGTCGGGCCCGATGACGAAGACGTTGCGGACCGTCTGGTTCATCGCGGGCGTGCGCTCCGTCGCCTCGCCCTCGACGTCGGCCGGCAGCATGCCGTAGGCCTTGGCGACCTTGAAGTCCTTGTCGCCGATCAGCGGGTAGTTCGGGGCCGTTCCCTGCGTCTCCTCGATGTCCTTGGACCACTGCTCGTGGTTCTCGACGGGGTCGACGGAGAGGCCGATGATCTTCACGCCGCGGCGGGCGAACTCGGGCTCGATGCTCGCCATGTAGCCGAGCTCGGTCGTGCAGACCGGCGTGAAGTTACGGGGGTGCGAGAAGAGCACCGCCCACGAGTCGCCGAGCCACTCGTGGAAGTTGATCGTGCCTTCTGTCGTCTCTGCTTCGAAGTCTGGGGCGGTGTCACCGATGGTGAGAGCCATGCAATCTCCTCCTGGGGTTGAATCCCATGTTCCGACGCGGATGTTAGGCGCTGACCTCGCGCAGGTTGCCCGTCTCGACCTCGTAGACGAAGCCGCGGACGGAGTCCTTCCTCGGGATGAACGGGCTCGCGTTGACGCGGGCCAGCGACTGGCGGACGTCCTCGTCGACGTCGGGGAAGGACTCGGCGGCCCACTCCGGCTTGATGCCCAGTTCATCCTGGATCGACCGCTTGAACTCGTCGTCGGTGAACGTGAGCATGCCGCAGTCGGTGTGGTGGATGAGCACGATCTCCTCCGTGCCGAGCAGGCGCTGCGAGATCGCGAGCGAGCGGATCTCGTCATCGGTGATCACGCCGCCGGCGTTGCGGATGACGTGCGCATCGCCCTCCTCCAGGCCCAGCAGCCCGTACGGGTTCAGGCGCGCGTCCATGCAGGCGACGATCGCGATCTTGCGCCCGGGGGGCATCGGCAGGTCACCCTTGTCGAACCCCTCCGCGTAGCCCTTCGCGTTCTCCAGCAGCTCATCGGTCACAGACATCTCGGACCTCCGGGATCGGGTGCCCGTCAGATTTTACCTATTCCCGATCGGATATCTGCCGATTGGCGCGTCTACGGTTGCGGGCGCACGGCGATCGTCATGCGCGTGATGGCGCACAGCCGGCCCTCGTCGTCGCTGATCTCGACGTCCCAGATCCACGTCGTGCGGCCGCGATGGCGCCGGATCGCCCGCCCATGGATCGTCCCCTCGAGGATCGGCCGCAGGAACGAGGTGCTGTTCGACAGCCCCATCGCGGCGTTGCCCTCGGGCACGACGACGACCGCCGTGCCGAGCGAGGCGAGCGTCTCGGAGATCGACGCGAGCACGCCGCCGTGGACGAGGCCGAAGGGCTGGCGCAGGTCGTCGCGGACCGCGACGCGGGCGAGGACGAGATCGTCGTGGACCTCGAGCACCTCGAGGCCGTAGAGCGCGTCGAAGCCTCCTGGAGGCGGGAAGACGGGCTCGGGCACCATGGGCGCCGGACCCTACCGCGACCCACCAGTGGTCGCCCCCGCAAGTACGCACCGCACCAGGCGGTCGACACGGCACGTGCCTACGGGGACAACCACTAGGGTTGCGCCCGGATGGGATCCATCGAGAGCCTCAACGACGGGCAGCGCGCCGTCCTCCAGCTACTGCTGCGCCGGGGCAAGTCCTACGACGAGATCGCCGCGCTGCTGAAGAGCGACGCCGCCGCGATCCGCAGTCGCGCGCACGGCGCCGTCGACGCGCTCGGCCCCGAGGGCGCCGATGTCGGCGCCGATCGGCGCAACGAGATCGCCGACTACCTCCTCGGCCAGCAGACGGCCTCCCAGCGCGCGGCGACGCGCGAGTACCTCGAGGCGTCAGCGCCCGGGCGCAGCTGGGCCCGCGCCGCATCGGGCGCGCTCGCGACGCTCGCGGGGTCCGAGGCCGACAAGCTGCCCGAGGTCCCGGCCGAGCGCGAGGAGGTCGCCGAGGCCTTCGGCGCCCTCGAGGCCCGCACCGCGCGCCAGGAGGAGGTCCAGCGCGCGGCCAAGCGCGGCGGCTGGCTGCTGTCCGCCGGCCTCGGGCTCGCGCTGGCGATCGTGATCATCGCGATCGTCGCGATCGCCAAGAGCGGCGGCGACGACAACAAGGGCTCCGGCAGCGCCGTCGCGACGACGTCGACCTCGACCTCGACCTCGACGTCGCCGACCGCCACGACGCCCAACCCGGAGATCCTCGCCCAGGGCGTCCTGCGCCCGCCGGACGGCAGCGGCTCGACGGCCAGCGGCCAGGTCGCGATCGTCCGCTTCCCCGAGAACAACCGCTACCGCCTCGCGCTGACCGCCAAAGGCATCCCGCCGAGCAGCAGCAGCGGCTCGGCGTACGGCGTCTGGTTCTACACGTCGCCCGGCAACGCGCTGTTCCTCGGCTTCCCCGACAAGGTCGTCAAGGCCGACGGCAGGCTCGACACCGTCGCCGACCTCTCCCCCGACACGCCGAACTACAAAGAGGTGCTGCTGACGAGCGAGCGCTCCAACGCCCCGACGAAGCCGGGGACGATCGTCCTGCGGGCGGGCCTCGTCATCGACGGGTCGGGCGGCTCGAGCGGCTCCGGCGGCTCGGCGACGACGCCGCCGCGGACGACGACGACGCCCTGAGCGGGCCGACGAGCGCCTCGAGGCCGTCGAGCGCCTCCTCGAGCTGGCGCCGCGCCGCCGCGCGGACCATGAAGCTCCCCAGCAGCGCCAGCCCGCGCGGGCGCTGCTCCAGCGAGATCGCGACGCGCGTCGCGTCGCCCTCGGGCTCGAGGCGGATCTCCGTCTCGGCCCGCGCGAGGATGCGCTCGAACGGCGTGCCGACGACCTGCTGGGCCCAGCGCCGCTCGCTCGGGGCGCTCGAGCTCACGACGCGGAAGTCGGCCCGCACCGGCTTGCCCTTGGACGTCTGCAGGACCTCCGTGAAGCCGTCCTCGTCGACGGTCTCCACGCGCGTCACGCGCGGCCACCAGCGCGGGAGGTGGTGCGCGTCGCCGACGATCGCCCACAGCTCCTGCGGCGACGCGTGCAGCGTCCGCGAGCGGCGCACCGGTGCCATGGCGTCCCGCTACTCCGCGTCGTAGCTGATGAGCGCGCGCGTCTCGTGCGGCTCGAGGCGGTCGCGCCCGCCGAGGAAGGCGAGCTCGATGAGAAACGCGCAGCCGACGACCTCGCCGCCGAGCTGCGTCACGAGCTCGCAGAGCGCGTGTGCCGTGCCGCCGGTCGCGAGCAGGTCGTCGTGGATGAGCACGCGCGCGCCGGGGCCGAAGGAGTCGGCGTGCAGCTCGAGGCTGTCGGCGCCGTACTCCAGCGAGTAGTCGGCGCTCACCGTGTCGTGCGGGAGGCTGCCGGGCTTGCGGGCGAGGACGAAGCCGGCGCCGAGCTCGCGCGCGAGCGCGGGCCCGAGCAGGAAGCCGCGCGCCTCCGGGCCGATGATGATGTCCGGGCGCAGGTCGCGCGTCGCGTCGACGAGGCCGCGGATCGCGAGGTCCAGGCCCGTGGCGTCGGCGAGCAGGGGCGTGATGTCGCGGAAGACGATGCCCTTCTTCGGGAAGTCGGGGACCGAGCGGATGTAGCTCTCGAGCGACGGGGCTTCAGTGCTCATCGGCGCTACCCCGCGATCTTGCGCAGGTCGCGGATCAGCAGCAGGTGCTTGAGGTGCGACGCGACCGCGGCGAGGTTCTCCAGGGCCTCGAGCGCCTCCTTGCGGCGCTCGGGATTGCGCGAGCGCAGCGCCGGGGCGAGGATCTGCTGCAGCAGCGCCGACTCGCGGTCGGCGGAGGAGCGAAAGACGCGCAGGTTGCGCCCGCCGACGCCGTAGCGGGCAAGCTCGGTGACGGCGCGGATGATCTCGCGCTCGGTCTCGTCGTAGTAGTGCGTTCCCGCGCGGATCTCGCCCTTGATGACGCCGTAGTCCTCGAGCTCGCGCACGAGCTCGCCGCTGGCGCGCGTCTCCTCGAGCACGTCCTCGAGCGCGTACATCGCCCCGCGGTCCTGGACCGAGACGCTCGCCCGCCGCTTGCGCTTGTCGGCGACGTGCGTGCTCGCCCCGCTCTCGAGCGGGCCGTCGGAGTCCGCGCCGCGGCCGGAGGCGAGCTCCTGGCGGATGACGCGCAGCGGGAGGAACTCGTCGCGCTGCAGGCGCAGGATCGTCCGCAGCCGGACCATGTCCGAGGACGAGTAGAGGCGATAGCCGCCGGGCGTCCGCCGCGGGTTGAGGAGCTTCTGGTCCTCGAGGTAGCGGATCTTCGAGATCGAGATGTCCGGGAACTCCTGCGCCAGGCCCTTGCAGACGGCGCCGATCGTCATCGACTTCTGCGGGCGGCCGCCGTCGAGCTCGGAATCCTGCGCGGCGGTGGTCTGGTCGGTCGCCATCAGCGCGAGAGGAACGTGAGCTTGTACTTGCCGACCTGCAGCTCGTCGCCGTCGGCGAGCCGGACGGTCTCGATGCGGTGGCGGTTGACGTAGGTCCCGTTGAGCGAGCCGAGGTCGTCGAGGTGCCAGTCGCCGCCGCGGCGCACGATCAGCGCGTGATCGCGTGACACCGTCACGTCGTCGAGGAACACGGCGCTGTCGGGCCGCCGGCCGATCGTGCTGCGGTCGCTCTCCAGCGGGAAGCTCTCGCCGACGCGGCCGCCGCCGGCGCGGATGACGAGCGCCGCGCCCTCACGCGCGACGACCGCCTCGAGCTCGACCGGCACGAGCTCGCCGGTCTCGTCGATGCGGTACGTGGCCGTCGGCGGCTCCTTCGGGGTCTCCGAGGGTCCGACGAAGGCACCGCACTTCTGACAGTAGTTGGCGCCTTCCGCGTTGCCGAACCCGCACTCGGGGCAGTGGCGCGCCATCACTCCTGCGGGGAGCGCCCCGCGAGAATGTCGGTCAGCCGCTGCACATCGGCGCCGGAGATGACGTCCTCGCCCGAGTCGTGCTTCTTGCGCAGCCGGTTGACGAGCTCGGCGCGCAGGATGTCGATCTTCCCGTGCAGGATCCGCCGCTTGTAGGAGACCTCGACCTCTTCGTCCGTGAGCTGCTGGATGAGGTCCTTGAGCTCCTGGTCAGACAGCAGGCCGAGGTCCGGGAAGGTTTCCATCACGTAAGAGCTCCTCAAGAGGCGCAGCGGGGCGGGCCCGGCGAGCATACCAGCGCAGATCTTGCCTTCAAGCTGAGCTTGAGACTCTGCACGCGCCCGCCCGCGGCACTCGCGCGAACGCCGCTCCGTGCGCTAGGTTAGGAGCCCCTAACCCCACCCGCCGTTCGACGTGACGACGACTCCGCTGCCACCCCCGCGCCCGAGCACGATGCTCCCGCCGACCCTCACGGACCCCCAGGCCTGCGACGCCTGCACGCTCGTCCCCGGGTCGCTGCAGCGGGTGCGCGAGATGGCCGCGCTGCGCGAGCAGGGCTGGAGCCTCGACGAGATCGCGCTGCGCTACGAGGTCTCGCGCGAGCGCGTGCGCCAGATCCTGCGCGCGCACGGCGGTCCCGAGCCGCAGGAGATCGCCGGCGCCCGGCGCCGCCGCGCCGAGGCGCTCGCCGAGGCGCGCATCGACGAGCTGCTCGCGCTGTGGCGCGCCGGCGAGGGCGCCGGCAGCGTCGCCGGCAAGCTCGGGCTGCAGGCCGTCGCCTGCCGCAGCACGATCGAGCGCTTCGCGACCGACGTCGACCGTGCCGCCCGGCGCGCGAGCATGGCCGGCGCCCGCGGGGCGCGGACGTACTCCGACCGCGACATCATCCTCGCGCTGACGTCGGTGCGAAAGCGCCTGCGCCACGTCCCGAGCGCGAAGGAGTACGCCGCCGTCGCCCGCGAGCTCGGGTACCCGAGCCTCGCGACGGTCCTCAACCGGATGGGCGGCTGGTCCAGCGCGGTCGCCGCCGCGGGCCTGCGACCGGCCGCCGTCGCGCCGGCCCGCTCGCGCAGGCGGCGCTGGACCGAGGACGCCTGCTGGGACGCGCTCGAGCGCGCCGTCGACGAGCTCGGCGAGATTCCCTCCGTGCTCGCCTACGAGCGCCTCGCCGCCGGCCGGCCCGACCTGCCCTCGTCGGCGACGATCCGCAACCGCCTCGGCCGCTGGAGCTCGCTCGTCACGCGCCTGGCGGCACAGCGCGAGATCGCGACGCAGGCCTACGCCCGGTCAGCCGGCAGCACCGCCGGCGCGCAGCGCGCGTAGCTGCTGGGCGCCGTCGCGGATGTACAGCACGACGGCGAACCAGGCCAGCGCGAGCCCGATGTAGAGCAGGATCTCGGCGAGCGTCAGCAGGCCGACGAGCGCGAAGAAGATCGCCGACATCGTCGGCCAGACGGCGGCCCGCCCGGGCCAGTTGATCGTGATCTCCAGGCCGCGGCGCTGGGCCAGCAGCCCGACGACGAGAAGGAAGACCTCGCGCCAGACGAGCACCGCGATCGCCCACCGCGGCAGCAGCTCGAAGTGCCAGCAGACGACGACCCCGGAGATGACGAGCAGGCGGTCGACGACCGGATCGAGGGCCGCGCCGAAGCGGCTGTACTGCCCGGTGATGCGCGCGGCGATGCCGTCGAGGTAGTCGCTCCAGGAGATGACGGCGAAGATCACGGCGGGCAGCGCGTCGGTGCCGGAGTCCGAGCTCAGCGCCAGCACGAGGAAGACCGGGATCAGCGCCAGGCGGACGAAGTCGATCGCGTTGGGGATCGTCCAGACGTTCCAGGGCTGGTCGCGCAGCGTCTGGGGAGGCGGCGGACCGGACCGGTCCAGGCCCGCGAGGCGGCGGAACGTCAGCCGCGCGCGGTCGACGGCCTCCCCGGCCTGCGCTACGGGAGAGTCCGCCACAGCTCGGCCACCGCCTCGGCGGCGCCGTCCTGCGGCACGCCGCCCTCGACGTCTTCCAGGCCGCGGCGGCGCTGCGCCTCGATGCGGCCCTCCTTCAGCGAGCGCCGGCCGACGGTCAGCCGCAGCGGGCAGCCGAGCAGCTCGGCGTCGGCGAACTTCGCGCCGGGCCCGAGGTCGCGATCGTCGAGCAGGACGTCGAGGCCGAGTGCGCGCAGCTCGTCGTAGAGCCGCTCGGCGGCCGCGAGCTCCTCGCTCGCGCCCTTGCCGAGGACGACGATCTCGACGTCCCAGGGCGCCAGCGCGCGCGGCCAGGCGATCCCCTTCTCGTCGGCGAACTGCTCGACGGCGGCCGCCGCGATCCGCGCCGGCCCGATCCCGTAGGAGCCCATCCAGATGTGCTGCGTCGCGCCATCCTGGTCGAGGAACGTCGCGCCGAGCGGGTCGGAGTAGCGCGTGCCGAGCTTGAAGATGTTGCCGACCTCGATCGCGGGCTCGATCGTGACCGGGTTGCCGTCGACGGTGTCCCCCGCCTCGACCGTGCGCACGTCGCCGCGCTCGAACGGGAAGTCGCGCCCGGGCTGCACGCCGCGCAGATGGTGGTCGGGCTCGTTGGCGCCGACGACGTAGCCGCCGTCGGCGACGGCGTCGTCGAGCAGCACGTGGACGTTCGCGCCGACCGGGCCGATGAAGCCGGGCGGCCCGATGCGGTCGCGGATCTCCTCGTCGCGCGCGGGCCGGAACGCCGCCCCGAGGGCGTTGGCGAGCTTGATCTCGTTGACCCGGTGATCGCCGCGCACGAGGACCAGTACGAGCCCGCGGCCCTCGGCGATGACCGGGAACGCCTTCAGCAGCGCGCCGGCCGGGGCGCCGAGCCGGCGCGCGACGTCCTCGATCGTCGTCGCGCCCGGCGTGTGGACCTTCTCCGGGGCGGCGAGCGGCTCGGGCACGTCGACGGGCTGCGGGTCGGCGACGGCGATCTCGAGGTTCGCGGCGTAGCCGGGCGCAAGCACGACGTCGTTCTCCCCCGCCGCGCAGGGCGCCATGTACTCGTGTGCGCCGAAGCCGCCCATCGCGCCGACGTCGGACTCGACGCTGTACCACTCCAGCCCCGTGCGATCGAAGATCCGGTCGTACGCGCCGGCCTGCACCTCGTAGCTCGCGTTGAGTCCCTCGAGGTCGCGGTCGAACGTGTAGGCGTCCTTCATGATGAACTCGCGCGTGCGCAGGACGCCGGCGCGCGGCCGCGGCTCGTCGCGCTCCTTCGTCTGGAAGTGGTAGAGCGTCTGCGGCAGGTCGCGGTAGGAGCGCACGAACTGCGCCATGTGCGTCGTGACGCACTCCTCGTGGGTCATCGCGAGGACCATGTCGGCGCCCTTGCGGTCCTTGAGCTTGAAGAGCTCGTCGATGTCGTAGCGCCCGCTGCGGCGCCACAGGTCGGCGGGCAGCATCACCGGCATGAGCATCTCCTGCGCGCCGACCGCGTCCATCTCCTCGCGGATGATCTGGACGACCTTCTGGTGCACGCGCCAGCCGGCCGGCAGCCACGACCACAGGCCCGCGCCGACCTGCCGGACGAGGCCCGCCCGCACCATGAGCTTGTGCGACAGCGCCTCGGCGTCGGCGGGCGGTTCGCGTTCGGTCGGCAGCAGCAGTTGTGAGAGTCGGGTCATCGGTGCGGGAAAGCCTACGGGGGTAGAGTCCGTATGAGACCGCCGATGAGAGGAGAACAGCTTCATGGCCTTTGAGGTTCCGCCCCTGCCGTACGCCCCGGACGCACTCGAGCCGCACATCGACGCGGCGACGATGTCGATCCATCACGACAAGCATCACCAGGCGTACGTCGACAAGCTCAACGCGGCGCTGGATGGAACCGAGCACGCCGACCGGCCGATCGAGGACATCATCGCCAACCTCGACAGCATCCCCGAGGACAAGCGCACGGCGGTGCGCAACCACGGCGGCGGCCACCTCAACCACTCCCTCTTCTGGACGTCGATGAGCCCCAGCGGCGGCGGCGCGCCCGAGGGCGACCTCGCGGCGGCGATCGACGCGGCCTTCGGCTCCTTCGACGAGTTCAAGGCGAAGTTCGAGGCCGCCGGCGCCGGCCAGTTCGGCTCCGGGTGGGCCTGGCTCGTCGTCGAGAACGGCGCCCTCGCCGTCACCAGCACGCCCAACCAGGACAGTCCGCTGAGCGCCGGCAACACGCCGCTGCTCGGCAACGACGTCTGGGAGCACGCGTACTACCTGAAGTACCAGAACAAGCGCCCGGCGTACCTCAAGGAGTGGTGGAACACCGTGGACTGGTCGGAGGTCGCGGCTCGCTACAGCGCCGCGACGGCCTGACCGATACAGGGGGCGGAACTCCGCGACCCCGACGGTGTTCTGAACCGCGGGACGGCACGAGGCCGTCCCGGCGGCGTTCGTTCAATCCCACATCTGGCAGGAGCTCCATGAGGCCTATCACCCGCTCGATCATCCTCGCGCTGTTCCTCGGCGCCCTGCTCGCGCCAGCCGCGCATGCGAGTCCGCTGCAGACGTCGATCATGATGGATGACGACCTGCTCCTGTACAAGAACGACGCCACCGCGGCGCGGGCGCTGACGCAGATGAAGTCGCTCGGCGTCGACACGATCCGCGTCACGGTCCTGTGGAGCGTCGTGGCCAACAACGCGCGCCCGACGAAGGCCGAGATCGCCAAGCTCAAGGGCAAGGCCAAGGACAAGGCCCGCAAGCAGGCGCAGCGCTTCAAGGCGACGAACCCGTCGACGTACCCGAAGCAGAACTGGGACCGCTACGACAACCTCATCAAGGCCGCCCAGGACCGCGGCATCCGCGTCTACTTCAACGTGACGGGCCCGGGACCGCTGTGGGCCTCGACGACGCCGCCGAAGGGCCTGAAGGTCCCGATCGGCACGTACAAGCCGAAGGTCGGCGCCTTCAAGCAGTTCGTGACGGCCGTCGGCACGCGTTACAGCGGCACCTACCAGGACGAGAACGGCAGCCGCGGCACGCTGCCGCGCGTGAGCATGTGGTCGCTGTGGAACGAGCCCAACCAGGGCGGCTGGCTCACGCCGCAGTGGGAGCAGCGCGGCGGGCAGACCGTCCCGGCCTCGCCGGCGATCTACCGCAAGCTCTACCAGGCCGGCTACCAGGGCCTCGTCGCCAGCGGGCACCGCGTCGACAACGACGTCATCCTGCTCGGTGAGACGGCGCCGCTGGGCAACGACGCGCAGACGGCGAAGTCGCCGATGCGCCCGAAGCAGTTCCTGCGCGAGCTGTTCTGCGTCGGGCCCGACGGCAACCCGTACTCGGGCGCCGCCGCGGCGGCCCGCGACTGCGGCGACTTCGCCTCCAAGGGCCCGCTGCGCGCGACGGGCTACGCGCACCACCCGTACACGAAGAACGTCAGCCCGCTCGTGCCCGACGCGAACCCCGACGCGCTGACGATGGCGAACATCACCGACCTCGGCACGACGCTCGATGACCTCGCGGCCAAGACGAACGACCTGCCCTCGGGCCTGCCGCTGTTCATGACGGAGTTCGGCTTCGAGACCAACCCGCCCGATCCGTTCTCCGGCATCGCCCCGGCGCTACAGGCGAAGTACAACGTGCTCGGCGAGTTCCAGGCCTACAGCAACCCGCGGATCGCGTCGCAGGCGCAGTTCCTGCTCGCCGACGTCCCGCCGATCCGCACGCGCAAGAAGGGCAGCAAGGGCTACTGGTTCACGTACCAGTCGGGGCTCTTCTTCACCGCGGGCAAGCTCATCGGCACCGCCAAGCCGGCCGCGTACTCCTACGCGATGCCGTTCCTGGCGACGCCGATCGCGATCGACCCGGCGACCGGGAACCCGACGTTCAGCTTCTGGGGCCAGCTGCGGCTGCTGCCCAACGGGCTGCCGGGTGCCGCCGCGACGATCCAGTTCCGCCCGAAGGACGGCTCGCTGGACTGGACCGCGGTCGGACCGCCGATCGCGATCGATCCGGCCACCGACCCGATGGGCTACTACACGGCGACGGCCACGGCCCCGGTCATCGGACCGGTCGAGTGGCGCGCCGCGGTCATCAACCCCGCCGACGGCAGCCTCATCTCGTCGAGCCCGGGCACCGACGGCACCTGAGTCCGAGCAGACCCCGGCGCGTGGGGACGTCCTCCCCGCGCGCCGGCGGCTCGCGTTCTAGGCCCGGCTGAAGCGCCGGCCGGCGACGGGCGAGGCTGCCTCGTCGATCGCGAGCGCCGCGAGCACGTCGTCGCCGCCGTCGTGGGCCTCGGACTCGGCCTTCTCGATCGCGGCGAGGCGCTCCGGCGTCATCGCCGTCGCGTCCTCCTCGGCCTCGAGCCAGGCGGCGCCCTCGGCCGCGGCGCGCGCGTCGACGTCGATGCGTTTGGACGTCGCGTACTTGTCGATCTCCTCGAAGAGGACGTCGACGAGCTGCTCGGTCTTGACCTTGCGCAGCGGCTTGCCGCGGCTGAAGATCAGGCCCTCGTTCTTGGCGCCCGTGATGCCGAAGTCGGCGTGCGAGGCCTCGCCGATCCCGTTGACCGCGCAGCCGAGGACGGCGACCTCGATCGGGTCCGCGTAGGCCTCGAGGCGGCGCTCGATCTCCATCACGACGGTGTCCATGTCGAACTGCAGGCGCCCGCAGGTCGGGCAGGCGATGAGGACCGGGCCGCGCTCGCGCAGCTGCAGC
>DATJEE010000015.1:0-3135 GCA_035496995.1 Solirubrobacteraceae bacterium
GGCTACCCTGCGATGCTTGCGCCGCGTCGTTCTTCTTCCGCTCGCTGCGGCGCTGATCCTCACCTCCGCAGCGTCGGCAACCTTGCAGCCGATCCGCCGCAGCTACGGCGAGTTCAGCCTGCCGCGGGTGCGCGCGGGGACGCTGAAGATTCCCGCGGCCTCCTCGCGCGGGCGCCTGACTGTCCTCGTCGGCCTGCGCCTCCCGCCTCTCGCTGCCTACAACCGGAACCTCTTCAGCGCGGTCAGCACCTCGCGCCTGAACGTCCATAGCTCGAGCTCGCGCCACTATCTCGCCGAGCTCGCGCGCGCCCAGAGCGCCGCTGCGGCCGAGCTCAACCATGCGATCCCGTCGGCGCGCATCTCCTATCGCTACCGGGTCGTGCTGGACGGCTTCGCCGTCTCGCTGCCGGCTCGCAAGCTGCCGGCGCTCGCGCGGATCAAGGCCGTGACCAAGATCTACCCCAGCGTCCGTTACGCGCTCGACACTAACCAGAGCCCGGCGATCATCGGCGCCGACCAGATGTGGGCGACGACAGGTGACCGCGGCGACGGCATCAAGATCGGCGTCGTCGACGACGGTATCGACCAGGCGAACCCGTTCTTCAGCCCGACTGGGTTCAGCTATCCAGGCGGCTTTCCCCGCGGTCAGACCGGGTTCACGACACCGAAGGTGATCGTCGCTCGCTCCTTCCCAGGCCCGGGCTCGGGCGCGCAGGGAAAGCTGCCGCTCTACCGTCAGGGCTCGTTCCATGGGACGCACGTGGCCGGGATCGCCGCCGGCGATGCGGGCACGACGGCCGCCGCCGGCCCGGACCATCCGACTGTCACCGGACTGAGCGGCGTGGCGCCACGGGCTTGGCTCGGCAACTACCGCGTCTTCAACACACCGACGCCGACGGGGTACGACGCCTTCACGCCGCAGATCGTCGCCGCATTCGAATCGGCCGTGAACGACGGCATGGACGTCATCAACTTCTCGGGCGGCGGGCCCCAGGTCGATCCGGTCAGCGACGCGCTCGTCGAGGCCGTCCGCAATGTCGCCAACGCTGGTGTCGTGCCGGTGATCGCGGCCGGGAACGACCGTGACGACTGGGGTCTCGGCTCCGTCGGCTCTCCGGGAACCGCGCCCGACGCAATCTCGGTCGCGGCTGTCTCGAACAGCCACGTCTTTGCGCCTTTGCTCAACGTGACCACGAGCGACGCCCCGGCGACGTTGAAGAACATTCCGTTCCAGGACATCCTCCCGATCCCCGCTGCGTGGACGAGCGCGGACCAGACGCTCACCGACGTCGGCACGATCGTCGGCACCGACGGCAGCCCGGTCGAGCGGCACCTCTGCGGGCCCACATCCAATCCCAACAGCCGTGGGACGCTGCCGCCGGACTCGGCCAACGGGACGATCCTGCTCGTCTCTCGCGGTATCTGCGCCTTCACGACCAAAGCCGCGAACGCCCAGATCGGAGGCGCCGCGGGCATCGTGCTCGTCGACAACCGGCCCGGCGAGGCGAACTTCATCCCGCTGCAGCTACCGCTCGACGCGGGGATGGTCTCCGACCTCGACGGCGCCCGCCTGCGCGCGTACCTCGACTCGAAAGGCGGACGCGCGACAGTCCGCTTCGTCAGAGCGTTCAACCAGCTGAACACGGGCCGGAGCGGCATCATCACGAGCTTCTCGTCCGCGGGCCCGACCGACTTCGGACACCAGCTCAAGCCTGATCTCGCCGCGCCCGGCGGGCAGATTCTCTCCGCGACGTTGCCGGAGGCATTGGGCGAGCCGTTCGCCGTCTTCGACGGCACGAGCATGGCGACTCCCCACGTCGCCGGCGCCGCCGCGCTGCTGATCGCGCGGCATCCAAGCTGGACGCCCGCTGAGATCAAGTCGGCGTTGATGTCAACCGCAGGCGCGGCCTGGGCTGACACCGCGCGGACGCAGGAGGCCTCCGTGCTACTCGAGGGCGCAGGGCTCGTCAACGTCCCGCGCGCGGACAATCCCAAGCTCTTCACGACGCCGGTCTCACTCTCCTTCGAGGACCTGGACGTCACCGCGGGCAGCGCGCGGCGCTCGCTTCTGCTCGAGGTACAGGATGCGGGGGGCGGCGGCGGGACGTGGTCGCTCGGGCTCCAGACCCAGGCGGCGACGTCCGGCGCGTTCGTCGACCTGCCGGCAACCGTCGCCGTGCCGCCCGGAGGAACCGCGGAGATCCCGGTCGTGGTACGGGCGGACGCCACCGCCGCAACCGGCGACAACGGCGGCTTCATCACGCTGGCGCAGGGGTCTGACGTACGGCGGGTGCCCTACTACTTCACCGTCCAGCGGCCCGGCGCCGAGATCACACCCGTGTTGGCGCTGAAGAAGCTGCAGACGGGCGACACGCGTACCGGCAAGTCGAACATCAGCCAGTACCGCTTCCCGACCAGTCCGTTCGGGCCGCCGCCCACCTATACCGGCGCGCCGATGGACGAGAGCGGCGGGGAGAAGCTCTACTCGTTGCACATCAGCCAGCCGGTCGCGAACGCGGGCGCGGCGATCGTTGGTGTCTCGGCGGGTGCGGTCGTGGAGCCCTGGTTACTCGGCTCTCGCGACGAGAACGACGTGCAGGGATACCCCGGCACCCCGGTCAACGCGAACGTGCTGACGAACGGCTACCGGCTCGACGTCGGCGTTGCCGGCGTCGTCTTCCCCCGTGAGAAGCGTTACTACGTCGCCGTCGACTCGGGTCGCGACATCTTCACCGGCCGCTCGCTCGCGGGGGCCTACGAGCTCCGCTCCTGGGTGAACGACGTGACCCCTCCAAAGTTCAAGCTGCTGACGAAACGTGTCGCCGCCGGCCGGCCCCTGCTCGCGGCGAGGGTGACCGACCTCGGCTCCGGCGTCGACCCGCTCTCGCTCGTGATCGAGTACCGGAACAACGTGCTGCTCGGAGCCTCGCTGTACGACCCGGCCAGTGGACTGGCGCTCTTCGGCATTCCGCGCTCGGCCCCGCCCGTCCGCCGCGGCCTCTTCAAGGGCGCTGCACTGGCGGCGGACAACCAGGAGTCGAAGAACGTCGACCAGATCGGCGCGAACGTCCTGCCGAACACGATGATCAAGCGTGTCAACCTCCGCGGGACGACGAGGCCTACCGTGACGTGGCT
>DATJEE010000016.1:0-27596 GCA_035496995.1 Solirubrobacteraceae bacterium
CGATCTCGCCCGAGGCGCCGTTGCCGTACCAGGGCTTGGAGCCCAGGATGATCCCGCCGCCGACGCCCGTGCCCCAGAAGACGCCGAGCATCGAGCGGTGACCGCGGCCCGCGCCGAGCCGGGCCTCGGCCTCGGTCGCGACCTGGACGTCGTTGCCGAGCGCGACGGCGGTGCCGAGCTGCGCGGCGAGCTCGCCCCCGAGCGGATAGGAGCCCTCCCAGCCGGGGAGGTTGCGGGCGCTCGTGACCGTGCCGGCGGCCGCGTCGGTGAGGCCCGGCGAACCGACGCCGATGTGCGTGAGGTCGGACGTCTGGACGCCGGCCTGCCCGGCGGCCGTCTGCATCGCGGCGGCCATCGCCGCGGCGACGTCGGCGGGGCCGCCGGTCGTCGGCGTCGGTACGCGCGCCTGCCCGAGGACGGCGTTGCGGGCGTTGACGACGACCGTCTGGATCTTCGTCCCGCCGAGGTCGATGCCGCCGCGCAGGCGGGGCGTGCGCTTCCTCGTCGCGGGTGATCGTGTCGTCGCCATGCCCGAGTCGGAGCGTACCGGCGCGTTCACCCGCCGCGGGCAACGGGTACCGGACCTCTCATGTCATCCGTCGATCCAGCCGCCACGCCGCAGCCGGCCCCCGCCCCCGCGACGGCGGCCGAGCGCAACCTCGAGGCCGGGATGCTGCTCGTCGCGATCGGCGCGATCCTGCTGCTCGTCAGCCTCTTCCTCGCCTGGTACGCGCCGGGTATCGAGGCCTGGGACGTCTTCGAGGTCTGGGACCTCGTGCTCGCCGCGCTGGCGATCGTGGCGCTCGCCGCCGTGGCAGGCCGCCTGGGCTACGGCGCGCCACGCCCGAACAGCTGGCTGATCGGACCAGCCGCCCTGGCCTTCGTCGTGGTCGTCGCCGCGCTGCTGGACCACCCGCCGCTCGTCGACGGACCCGGGCACGACCCGCGGATCGGCATCTGGCTCGCGCTCGTCGCGACCGTGCTCATGGCCGCCGGCACGGTGCTCTCGGTCGCGCGCATCTCCGTCGCGCTGAACGTCGGCGGCGCCCCGATCACCCCGGCGCCGGCGCGCCGTTTCGGCCGCGGTGCGCGAACCCCCGCCGAAGCCGACCATCCACCTGCCGTCGCGGCGACGCCGCCGACGGAGCCGACGCGCGCGCTCTAGAACGCGCCGGTCGCGAGCTCGACGCGCAGACCGTCCGGATCCTTCAAGTAGGCGGCGTAGTAGCGCGTCCCGTACTGCGGGCGCGGGCCGGGAGCGCCGTCGTCCGTGCCGCCGTGGGCGACGCCGGCGGCGTGCGCGCCGTCGACCGCCGCGCGCCCGGTGGCCGCGAGCGCGACGTGGCCGTAGCCCGGCGACGGCTTGCGCCCGCGCGCGACGATCCAGAACTGCTCGTGATCGTGCCCGTAGGCGACGGCGCCGTCGCTCTCGAACATCCGCCGCGCGCCGAGCGCGTAGAACAGCGCGTCGTAGAAGCGCGCGGACCGGCTGAGGTCGGAGACCTCGAAGGCGACGTGGACGATCACTGCGAGGACCCGCGTTCCAGGTCGGCGGCAACGATCTTCGAGCGGTGGCGCGCAGTCATCAGCGCGCCAAGCGTCCCACGTCGCGGTGGGCGACCTCGACGTCGACGTCGTCGCGGCCGCGGTAGCGCTCGGCGAGCGCCTCGGCGATCGCGACCGAGCGATGGCGCCCGCCGGTGCAGCCGATGCCGACGACGAGGTGCGCCTTGCCCTCGGCGATGTACTCCGGCACGAGGAAGTCCAGCAGCGGCTCGAGGTGGTCGTAGAACGCCTGCAGGCGGCCGTCGCGCCCGATGTACTCCACGACCTGGGGGTCGAAGCCGGTGAGCGCGCGCAGGTCGGGCTCCCAGTACGGGTTGGAGAGGAAGCGGACGTCGAAGACGATGTCCGCGTCGCGCGGGAACCCGTGCTTGTGCCCGAACGACGAGAACGTCACGGCGAGCTTCGAGCGCGCCTGGCGCGGCAGGAAGTCCTCGGCGATCCGCACGCGCAGCGTCGCGGCGCTGATCCCGGTCGTGTCGAGGACGAGGTCGGCGGCCGCCTTGAACGGCGCGAGCGCGGCGCGCTCGGCCGCGATCCCGTGCGCGACGGAGCCGGTCGGGCTCAGCGGGTGCCGGCGGCGGGTCTCCTTGTAGCGCCCGATGAGCGTCTCCTCGTCGGCGTCGAGGAACAGCACGCGGTGCGGGACGCCGAGGCGGTCGAGGTCGTCGAGGACGGCGCTGAGCGCCTCGAACAGCTCGCCGCCGCGCACGTCGGAGACGACCGCCGCGTGGCGCACCTTCGAGCCGCCGTGGACGAAGAGGTCGACGAGCCCGCGGATCATCTCCGGCGGCAGGTTGTCGACGCAGAAGTAGCCGTCGTCCTCGAAGACGTTCATCGCCGTCGACTTCCCGGCGCCCGAGAAGCCGGTGATGATCACGAGGTCCTCGAGGCTGGAGGTCGGGGGCGCATCACCGGCGATGTTCGTCACACCCGCGATTCTGACGGGCGAGCCGGTCAACCGCTGGTCCTGTTCAGATATGCGTAGAGATCGCCCGCGATCTTCGAGGGCAGGCCGGGCACCCCCTCGAGCTGCTCGCGCGAGGCGTCGAGCACGGCGTCGGGGGAGCCGAAGTGCGCCAGCAGCGCCTTCTTGCGCTTCGGCCCGACGCCCGGCAGCCCGTCGAGGACGGACTCCGTCATCTGCTTGTCGCGGCGCTGGCGGTGGTGCGTGATGGCGAACCGGTGGGCCTCGTCGCGGACGCGCTGCAGCAGCTGGAGCTCGGGCGTGTCGTGGGCGAGCAGCAGCGGCGCGCGGCGGCCCGGGATGAAGACCTCCTCGATCCGCTTCGCGAGGCTGATGACGGCCACCCCGCGATCACGAAATCCCTGCAGAGCACGTATTCCCGCGGCGAGCTGGCCGGGGCCGCCGTCGATGACGACGAGGCTCGGCAGCGTCGCGAAGGACTCGTTGCGCTTCGGGTCGTTGGGGCTGATCTCCTGCTCGGACTCCCACCGCGCCAGGCGCCGGGAGAGCACCTCCTCCATCGCGAGGAAGTCGTCGGGGATGCCCTCCTGCGTCGAGCGGATGGTGAAGCGCCGGTAGTCGCTCTTCTTCGGCGCGCCGCCCTCGAAGACGACCATCGACGCGACGGTGTTCGTCCCCATGAGGTTCGAGATGTCGAAGCACTCGATCCGCAGCGGGAGGGCGTCGAGCCCGAGGACGTCCTGCAGGCCGTCGAGCGCCTCGACGCGCTGCTGGCGGCGGCGCTCGTCGCGCAGGCGCTCCTGGTCGAGCGCGAGCGCGGCGTTGCGCTCGGCGAGCTCGAGGATCCGCCGCTTGTCGCCGCGCTCGGCGGCGCGGACCTCGACGCGCGTGCCGCGCAGCTCGCTGAGCAGCTCGCCGAGCGCCTCGCGGTCGGGGACGTGCGGCTGGACGATGATCTGCGACGGGATGACCATCGTGTCGCCGTAGTACTGCAGGAGGAACTCCTCGGCGACCTCGCCGAGCTCGTAGCCGGCCTCGTTGGAGAGATAGAAGGACTGGCGGTCCGACAGGACGCCGTCGCGGACCTGGAAGACCTGCGCGTTGGCGTCCGTGCCGTCGACGGCGATCGCGACGGCGTCGAGCGTGCCGACGGCCTCGTTGGCGACGCGCTGGCGCTCGAGCAGGCTCTTGACGGCGCGCAGGCGGTTGCGCTCGAGCGCCGCCTGCTCGAACTCCTGCAGCGCCGCGGCCTCCTTCATCCGCCGCTCGAGATCGCGCTCGATCTGGCGGTAGCGCCCGGAGAGGAAGTCGACGACGCCGTCGATCGCGCCGCGGTACTCCTCCCGGGACTGGTAGCCGACGCACGGCGCGCCGCAGCGCTTGATGTAGAAGTCCAGGCACGGCGAGCCGCTGCGGCGGCCGGGCTCAGGCGCCGGGCAGGAGCGGAAGGCGAAGACCTTCTGCAGGAGGTCGAGCGTGCCGCGGACCTTCTTCGCGTTGGAGTACGGGCCGAAATAGAGCCGGTCCTTGCGGTGGCGCTCGCGCGTGAAGTACACCCGCGGGAAGTCCTCGTCCATCGAGATCGCGAGGAACGGATAGGACTTGTCGTCGCGCAGGCGGATGTTGAAGCGCGGCTTGTACTGCTTGATGAAGCTCTGCTCGGTCAGCAGCGCCTCGGCCTCGGAGGCGACGAGCAGGAAGTCGATGTGCTGGATGAGATCGACCATCTCGACCGCCCCGCGGGTGACGCTGTTGGAGAAGTGGCTCGCGACGCGCTTGCGGATCGACTTCGCCTTGCCGACGTAGATGACCTTGCCGCGGGCGTCGCGGAAGAGGTAGACGCCGGGGCCGTCGGGCAGGCTGCGGCGCTGCTCGCGCATGCGGGTGGAGGCTTTGGATGCCGGTGTGACGGCCACGCCTCGAGGATAGATCGGCGCCGCCGCACGGTCGGGCGGCCCGACGCGCGTGAGCGGCGGGTCGCGCGGGCAGGAACGCGTCATGCGCTTGCTCCCCGCGGCCGTCGCCGCGCTCACGATCCTCGCGGGCGCGCCCGCCGCCGCCCACGCCGCCGGCCCGCCCACATCGACCGGGAGCGGCGGCGCGGCCGCGACCGTCGACCGGCTCGCGACGCAGGCCGCGATCGGCGCCCTGCGCCGCGGCGGCAACGCGACCGACGCCGCGATCACCGCGGCGGCGGTGCTCGGCGTCACCGAGCCGTTCTCGTGCGGGATCGGCGGCGGCGGCTTCCTCGTCTCCTACGACGCGAGTACGCGGAAGGTCACGACGATCAACCAGCGCGAGAAGGCTCCGTCCGCGATGACGACCGACGCCTTCTTCGAGAACGGCGCGCCGCTGGCGTTCGACGACGCGCGCTTCAGCGGGCTGTCGGTCGGCGTGCCGGGCACGGTCAGGGGCTGGGAACGGGCGCTGCAGGAGCACGGGACGATCTCGCTCGCCGAGGCACTCCAGCCGGCGATCCGCATCGCGCGCCGCGGCTTCGTCGTCGACGCGACGCTCGCCGGCCAGATCGCCCAGAACCTCGACCGCTTCGACGACATCCCCGCGACCGCCGCCATCTACCTCGATCCCGACGGCTCGCCGCGCGACGTCGGCAGCAGGCTGCGCAACCCCGATCTCGCCCGGACCTACGCGCGCATCGCGCGCCTCGGATCGCGCGGCTTCTACCGCGGGCCGGTCGCCCAGGCGATCGTGCGGACCGTCCGCAACCCGCCGGCCGGTCCGGCCGCCAACCACGTCTACCGCCCCGGCCGCATGGCCGCCGCCGACCTGCGCGCGTACACCGCGCCCGATCGCGCGCCCGTCCACACGACCTACCGCGGGCTCGACGTCTACGGGATGGGCCCGCCCTCCAGCGGCGGCGCGACCGTCGCCGAGGCGCTGAACATCCTCGAGGGCTACCCGCTGAAGACGATGGCGCGGGCCGACGCGCTGCACCTCGAGCTCGAGGCGTCGCGCCTGGCGTTCGCCGACCGCGGCGCGTACCTCGCCGACTCGCGGTTCTTCGCCGTCCCGCTGCGCGGGCTGCTGTCGAAGGCGTTCGCCGCGACGCGACGCGCGCTCATCGGCGACCAGGCCGCGGCGAGCCCCGTCGCGCCCGGCGATCCGGCGCCGTTCGACGCGACGACGGTCACCCGCGCGGGCGCCCCGTCCGCCACGACGACGCGCGACGGCTCGACGACGCACCTCACGGTCGCCGACGGCGACGGCGACGTCGTCGCCTACACGTTCACGATCGAGTCGATCGGCGGCTCGGCGCTCGTCGTGCCGGGCTCCGGGTTCCTGCTCAACAACGAGCTGACGGACTTCAACTTCACCTCGACGACGGCCGCCAACCGGGTCCAGGGCGCCAAGCGCCCGCGCAGCTCGATCTCGCCGACGATCGTCCTGCGCGGCGGGCGGCCCTTCCTCGCCGTCGGCTCGCCGGGCGGCGCGACGATCATCACGACCGTCCTCGGTCTGCTCGTCAACCGCATCGACCTCGGCGACACGCTGCCGGCCGCGATCGCCGCGCCGCGCGCGAGCGAGGGCAACGCCGCGACGGCCTCGGCCGAGCCGGCCTTCATCAACTCGCCCGACGGCGCCGCGCTGATCGCCCGCGGGCACCGCTTCACCGCGACGGCCGAGATCGGCGCCGCCACCGGCATCGAGTTCCTCGCCGGCAGCCGGCTGCTCGCCGCGGCCGAGCCCGTGCGCCGCGGCCGCGGCAGCGCGCTCGTCGTGCGCCCGCCCGCTGCGCCGCGGCCGCGGCAGCGCGCTCGTCGTGCGCCGGCCACTGCGCCGGGACGCTCTGCCCGCCACCACGTCACCCTCTCCCCAGCCAACGCCTGAGCCAAGGGGGCATTTCCCATCAGGACGGGGTGCGGCGAAGTGATTGCGCGTGCAATCACTTTGTCGCTATGCTTGAGACACGCCTCCCCCTCGACCCAGCGCCTCCCGCAGAAGGAGCCGGCCATGAACCTCGACGGCATCCACCACATCACCGCCATCACCGGCGACGCCCCCGGCAACGTCGACTTCTACACGCGCGTACTCGGGCTGCGGCTGACCGCGAAGACCGTCAACCAGGACGATCCGAGCGTCTACCACCTCTTCTACGGCGACGAGAACGCCCAGCCGGGCGCCGACCTCACGTTCTTCGAGTACCCGGGCGCGGCCCCCGGCCGCGCGGGGGCCGGCATGGTGCACCGCGTCGTGTGGCGCGTGGGCGCGCCCGACGCGCTCGACTTCTGGGCCGCACGCCTCGGTGACGAGGGCATCGCGACCGATCGCGGCGACGGCGGCTCGCTCGTCTTCGCCGACCCCGAGGGTCTCGCCCACGAGCTCGTCGTCGACACGAGCGGCGACCCGCCGCTCATCGCCGAGCACCCCGAGGTCCCGGCCGCGATGGCGCTGCAGGGCTTCGCGGGCGTGCGCGCCTACAGCCGCCGCCGCGACGACAGCGCGCTCGTCCTCGAGCAGCTCATGGGCGCGGTTGCGCGTGCGGGCGAGGACGACGCGTTCGAGCTGCGCGGCGACGCGCGCGGCGGCTGGATCGCCTGGGACGACCCGCCGGCCGAGCGCGGGCGCCCGAGCGCCGGGACGATCCACCACATCGCCTGGGGCACGACCGATGCCGACATGCCGAAGTGGATCGAGCGCGTGACACAGGCCGGCATCCCGAACTCGGGCTACGTCGATCGCCACTACTTCCACTCGCTGTACTTCCGCGAGCCGAGCGGCGTGCTCTACGAGCTCGCGACGCGCGAGCCGGGCTTCACCGTCGACGGACCCGTCGAGGAGCTCGGGACGAAGCTCATCCTGCCGCCGTTCCTCGAGCCGCGGCGCGAGGAGATCGCCGCGAGGCTGACGCCGCTGCCCGACCCGCGGGCGGACCGCGTGACCCGTTAGCGCATCGCCGCGCCGCGCATCGCCCACTGGCGGAAAGCGCGCATCGCGAGCGCGCCGGGCGCGGCGTCGTCGGTCCTCAGCAGGATGTCCTCGCCGGCCTCGGTGGCGAGGCGCGGCGCGATCTCGAGCGCCATCGTCTGCAGGTGCAGGCTCTGGAACTCGGGCTGGCCGGCGGCGATCCGGGCGAGCAGCGCGTCGGGCTCGGCATGCAGGCGGCAGACGGTGATGTCGGCCCACCCGAGCGCGGACCGGACGCGCGAGAGCTCGAGCCCGGACTCGACGCGCCAGGCGACGACGAGCCGCTGCGCGCCGCCGGCGACGCGCGCGTGGAGCATCTCGTTGAGGTCGACGAGCGGGTCCTCGTGCAGCAGGCCGTTGACGCCGAAGTCGTCGCGATCGAGATACGCGAAGCGGAGGCCGGCCTCCCCGAGCAGGCCCGTGAGCTGCCGGGCGACCGAGCTCTTGCCGACGCCGGGCGGCCCGATGACGAGCAGCAGCGGGATGTGGGCCGCGGCGAGCGAGCGCAGCGCCCCCGCGGGCGAGGAACCGCGCTGAGTGTCGACCGAGGGACGCATGGGCTGTGAGCATCCTCTCCGGCCGCGTGCTCCGAAACCAGCGTCGAGATGCGCACATCCCGCGCGTGCGCCTGCACAGGATTGGCTGAAACCTGCACCCTCCGGGGGAACGGAGGTCGGGGCGAGCGCCGGCGCGCGGCCACCGGATGCCGAGTCGTCCAGATCGCCGCGCGCGGTCCGCTAGATCGTTTGTCCGACCGCGATTGCCGGCGCGTTGGTCAGGTTGTCGATTCGCGCGAGTTTCGCCGCGGGCTGCCGATGTGCGCCGGGAGAGTGCAGAACGAGTTCCGCAGGACGGGTGCCCAGACCGGGCCGGCACGGACGCCGGCTCCCCCGCACGTGCTGGAAAGGAATACCCGATGATCGCCAGGCCTCGCCGCCGCACGCTGCCCGTAGCCGGGACCGTCGTACTCGTTCGTCGGCGTGCACCGCGTCTCCTCGCTCGTCCGCTTTACGTCCGCGAGCAGCACGGCGGCCCGTACCCTGCGCCTCGTGTACCAGCGCTGCCCGCGATCGGCCGTCAGGCCGCAGTTCACCGGCTAGTGGGACGTTCTTGGACGGCCGCCAGATGATGCGCGGGGCGATCCGGGCGCTCGTGGCGTGCACCTGCGCGGCCGGGCTCCTCGCCGCGGCGGGGCAGGCCGCGCACGCCGACGGCGCGGGTGCCGTCCGCGCGCTCGGCTCCGACGCGCCGCTGGGGACCGAGCGCCTCTCGGACGAGCGCGCGATCACGCGCTACGCGAACGCCGTCGAGCTCGCGCCCGTGCGCAGCCGGCCGAGCCGGAGCGCCCCGCGCGTCGCGCGGTTGCGCTACCAGACCGAGGACGGACCGCTGGAGACGTACCTCGCGCTCGAGAGCCGCGTCGACGCGCGCGACCGGACGTGGATCCACATCCGCATCCCCGGCCGGCCGAACGGGCGCACCGGCTGGGTCGACCGCGACGCGCTGGGCCCGCTGTTCGAGGTCACGACGATGCTGCGCGTCGACCGCCACGCGCTGCGCGCGACGCTCTACAAGGCCGGCCGGCGGATCTGGACCTCGCGGATCGGCATCGGCAAGCCGCAGACGCCCACGCCGGCGGGGCATTTCTGGGTCCGCAGCCGCCTCAAGGCCTTCGGGGGCAGCGCCTACGGACCGTGGGCGTTCGGGACCGCCGCCTACTCGCGCCTGAGCGACTGGCCCGGCGGCGGGGTCATCGGCATCCACGGGACCAACGAGCCCCGGCTCATCCCCGGCCGGCCGTCGCACGGCTGCATCCGCGTGCCCAACGACAAGATCCGCGCGCTCGCCCGGCTCATGCCCGTCGGCACGCCCGTGGAGATCCTGTAGATACGCCCTCCCCGGTCGGCGAGACGGCGCGCCTACGCCGCAAGACGGGCGGACGCCGCCCTGAGGAGCTGCGCCATGAGGCGCGCGTCGAAGGGCTGGCTGACCGTCGAGAAGTTGGCGATCACGATCGCGCGCGCCACGCGGACGATGACGGAGTCCGACCGCAGGCCGAGCTGCGTCGTGCCCTGCGTCAGCGGGACGACGAGCCGCAGCGCCGCCGTCTCGTCATCCGTCAACTCACGAGGCGGACCTCGAGGCCGCCGCCGGCGATCGTCTCCCCCGCGCCGCCGAGGAGCCCGAGGATGCGCGCGACGTAGCCGCGGGTCTCGGGGTACGGTGGCACGCAGCCGCAGGCTGCGACCGGCCCCGGCCCGGCGTTGTAGGCCGCGAGCGCGAGCGGCACCGAGCCGAAGCGGCGCAGCAGATCGCGCATGAGGTGCGCCTGGGCATCGATCGACGCGGCCGCATCGAACGGATTGCCCAGGCCGAGCTCACGCGCGGTCGCCGGGATGAACTGCGCGATCCCCTGTGCCCCGGCGCCCGACACGGCGAACGGGTTGAAGTTCGACTCCGCGTAGAGCTGGGCGCCGAGCAGCGCCGCGGAGACGTTCCAGCGCTGCGCCGCGCGCGCGAGCGGCGCGGCGAACTGCGCGGGCACGAACGACGGCAGGCGGCGCCCGGTCTCGCCATCGGCGCCGGACGCGCCGAAGCCGACCGACGACGAGCCCGCGTTCAGGACATAGCCCCAGTGCCACGGTTCCCACGCGTAGCGCTGGACGTAGTGAAACCGCGGCGCGTTCGCCGCCAGCCACGCGTACGCCGCGGGCGGCCCGAGGTCGAGCTCGGTCCCAAGGCGGTGCAGCG
This sequence comes from Solirubrobacteraceae bacterium, assembly GCA_035496995.1. Taxonomy (GTDB): domain Bacteria; phylum Actinomycetota; class Thermoleophilia; order Solirubrobacterales; family Solirubrobacteraceae; genus CADCVQ01. The sequence continues at coordinate 10,169 of DATJEE010000016.1, forward strand.
ACTGCCCCGGCGGCGCGACCCACTTCGGGTCGGGATGGCGGGCGAACAGCGCCGCCTGCTCGGCGTTCGTCCGAAAGCCGCTGACGACGATGAGGCCGATCCCGTCGCCCGCCGCCGCGGCGGCCATGCGGTCGAAGGCTGCGGCGACGTCCGGGCGCATCGGCTTGCCCTGCCGCACCGCGAGCGGGCCGCGGTACTCGCCCGCCCCGGCTGCCGCGACGGCGGTCTCGGCCGGCGGCGCGAGCTCGGCCTGCGCCCGCGCGCCCGCCGGCACGCGCTCCGACGCGCCGACCGCGATGGCGTCGCGGACCTCGACGCGCACGCGCACCGGCGCGAACGTCGCTGCATCCGGGAAGCGCACCGCGACATCCGACGCGCCGTTGCGCCGGGCCGTCGCGATCGCCGCGCGGCGACCGCGCTCGAGGTACGCCGCGCGCTCGACGTGGGCCGGGTTCGCCCGCCCGGCGATCACGGCCGGCTCGAACAGGCCCCCGTAGGCCTCGTGCATCGCCCGCGCGCCGGCGAGCGCGGCGAGATCCGCGGCGCCCTGCTGGCCGCCGTGCGCGCCGATGCCCTGCGCGATCGCGCCGAGGACGAGCGCCCCGAGCGCCAGCGCCATCGCGACGCCGAGGACGACGATCGCCGCCTGTCCGCGCTCCTCGCGCGCGCGCGCGCGAGGGATCATCGCGGCAGCTCCGCGAGGGGACCGGCCAGCGCCCGCCGCGCCGACGGCAGCAGCGCGACGCCGGCCTCGGCGAGCACGCGCGCGGGCCGCGCGGCCGGGACCTCGCAGGCGCACGCGCGCCCGGCGACGGCCAGCCCGGCGACGGCGAGTCGCGTGAGGACCGGGTCGGTGCCACCGGGCGTGGCGACGACGACGAGATCCTGGTCGCCGAGCAGCTCGTCGAAGGCGGCGGTCCGCGCCCCGCCGAGCGCGAGCACCGCGGGCGCGGCACCCGCTGCGGCGAGCGCCCGGCGCGCCTCGGCCGCGGTCGCATCACCGGTCCCGCCGACCTGCACGATCACGAGCCGCCCGGCGGGGCGCGCGTCGTGCCCGCGGGCCGCGAGGCCCGCCGCCAGCCGCCGCGCCGCCGGCAGCCCCGGAGCGCGCCAGGACGGCCGTACGCCCGCCGCGCCGCTCCAGATGCACACGACGGCGACCGGCGCGTGCCGCAGGCGCACGAGCGCGAGCCCCACCGCCGCGCCGAGCGCGGCCGCGTCGGGCGCGGCGGTCACGACGGCGACACCGGTGGGCGTGCGCGCCGCGGGGTGCGCGCACGCCTGCTCCGGCACTTCGCCCGGGGTGGCGAAGTCCTCCAGGGCGGCGGGGCCGGCACCACCCGCGGGTACGACGAAGTACTCGGCGAGCCGGCGGGCGACGCTCATGGATCAGCCGGTCCCGCGTCGGCGTCACGGCCGGCCTCGAGCAGCCTGCCGAGCGCCGCGACCGGCGACGGCGGGCGCAGGCGCACCCGCACGCGCCGCCCGTGAACCTGCACGACGACGCGCCGTCGCGACCAGCCCGGCAGCGCGGAGCGGGCCGCTGCGACGGGGTCGCCGCCCTGCAGCAGCGCGACCGCGCCGGCCTCGGCGGCGTGACCGGCGAGCGCCGACGCGGCCCCGGCCGCGAGCAGCTGCGCGACCGCGAGCGCGACGACGACGAGTAGCGGCGCGAGCACCACGAGCTCGACCGCCGCCTGCCCGCGCTCCTCCCGCGCGACCGCACCGAGCGCCGGCGCGGTCATGACCGCTGGTCCTGCAGCGCGGCCCGTGCGCTGACGCTGCCGAGATCCATGCCGCCGACGATCGCCGGGACCACGATCGCGACGCGGACGCCCCTGTCGCCGTTCACCCGCCTGACGACGAGGCCGCGCTCGAGCCGCGCCGGCAGGACGCGACGCGCCGCGGCGCGCGGATCGGCCCCGACGGCGCTCGCGCGCGCGGCCGCGCGGGCGGCGGAGCCGGCGAGCCAGACCGCCTGTCCCGCGACCGTCGCCTGCCACATCGCCCCCGCCAGCACGGCGACGAGCGGGAGCAGCGCGACGAGCTCGACGGTCGCCTGCCCGCGCTCGCGGGCGGGGTGACGGATGGGCGCGGCAGCCATGCGCCGAGGCTCGCGCAGCGCGCGTGACGAAACCACACGCGTTCGTGCCGATCGACGCGCGGAGATGTGACAAAACGCCGCGGCGCGCGGCGAGATCAGGCGGCTACGTGTACGAGCGGTACTGCTGCCAGACGAGGTACAGCGTGTACGACGCCCCGCCGACGAGCACGAACCATGCGACCGCGCCGGCGCCACCGGCGTCGAACAGCCGCCGCGACGCGGCGATCGTCACGATCGCGACGCCGACCGCCGCGTACAGCGCGAAGCGCCACTGGTCGCCGAGCCCGAAGATCTCGGCGCGGTACTGGCGGTAGAGGATCCCGCAGAAGACCGCCATCGCGAGGATGAAGAGCGCGTTGAGCAGCTGCTGGACGAACGCCGCGCCCTCGCCCCCGCCCGGCGCGAGCCAGACGACGAGCGCGATGAGCACGATGATCCCGATGTTGCGGGCGGTCGCGACGGACATACCCAGAGGCTAGCTGCTAGGCGAGCACGCGCAACGCCGGCATCCCGGCGGACGGCTGCGCCGCTGCCGGAGGCCCGGGGACGGGCGCCGGTGCCGGCGCCGGGGCGGCATCCTCGCCGGCCGCGACCTGCACGCCCTCGCGCTCGGCCGCGAACCGGTACCCCACGCCGAAGTGCGTATGGATGTAGTTCCAGCCCGGCGAGGCCGCCTGCAGCTTGGAGCGCAGCTTGCGGACGAAGACGTCGACCGAGCGGTCGCCGTGGGCCATCGTGTAGCCCCAGACGCGCTGGTAGATCTCCTCGCGCTCGAGCACGCGGCCCTCGGCGGCGGCCAGCAGCTGGATGAGCTCGAACTCGCGGCGTGTGAGGTCGATCGACGCCCCGTGCGCGAAGACCTGGAACTGGTCGGGGCGCACCTCGATCTCGCCCGCGAGGACCTTCTCCTCGCTCGGGCCGTCGGCCTGGCGCTGCCGGCGCGCGACGGCCTCGATGCGCGCGATGAGCTCCTCGGGGTGACAGGGCTTCGTCACCCAGTCGTCCGCGCCCATGCGCAGCCCGCGCACGCGCTGGGAGACCGTCGACTGGCCCGTGCAGACGATGACGGGCAGGGCCGGAAGCTCCCGCGTGACGCGCTCGAGGTACTCCCATGCGTGCGGCCCGAGCAGCGCGAGGTCGAGCACGAGCGCCCCGAGGCGCATCGCGACGAGCCGGTCCGTGGGGACCGCGGCGGGCAGCACGCGGTGCTCCCATCCAAGTCGATCGAGCCGCTTCGTCAGGACCTGGACGAAGCCGGTGTCGCCGTCGCTGATCGCGACGCGCAACGAGCCACCGATCGTGGCTGCTGAGTTCGTTTCGTTCATGTGCGCCGGAGTGTAGGTGCCGTCGGCGATGCCCCCGTACCCACGATCACCGGATCTTCACAGGTCCTCGGCCGCAACGTGCGGGCGATCCGTGAACTCCCGGAACAGCCCCGTCACGAGAAACGCCGTCTGCTCGCCGACGTCGACGGCGTTGTCGCCGACGCGCTCGAAGGCGCGGGCGACGAGCGTCATGAGCATCGCCCACTCGCGCGTGTCCTCGTCGTCGCCGGCCTCGATCGCGAGCTTGAAGATGTCGCGGTTGAGGCGGTTGACCTCGCGGTCGCGGTTGACGAGGTCCTCGGCGAGCTCGACGTTGCGCTCGGCGAACGCGCGCCGGCACTGCACGACCTCCGCCCGCGCGCAGCGTCCCATCGTCAGGACGAGCTTGAGGATCTCGGCGCGCACCGGCGGCTCGTGCCCGGACAGCGGGATGAGCTTTGCCACCGACACGCACTGGTTGCCCATGCGCTCGACGTAGCGCACGACGTGCAGCAGCGCCGCGAGCAGCCGCAGGTCACCCGCGACCGGCCCCTGCAGCGCGAGCAGCGCGAGCGCGCGACGCTGGATCTCGGCGCCGCGCTCGTCGATGACCGCGTCGTCCTCGATGACGAGCTGCGTGAGCTCGACGTCCTGGTGCTCGAGCGCCTCGATGACGCGGTCGAGCAGCGGGAGGACGAGGTCGAGCGCGCCGAGCGTGAGCTCCTGAAGCTCGGCGAGATCGTCCTGGAAGCGCTGGCGGGTGGTCGTCATGCGGGGGGCGGGATCGAAGCTGCGGCGGGGGGCGGCGGGACGGCGAACTCGCCGGTGGCCATGAAGATCGCCTGCTCGCCGATGTCGACGGCGTTGGCGCCGATGCGCTCCAGCGCGCGGGCGGCGAGCGTCATCGTCATCGCCCACTCGCGGGCCGCGGGATCTGCGCCGGCCTGTACGGCGAGACGGAAGATCTCGCGATTGCAGCGCTGGATCTCCTGGTCCTGCGCCGGCAGCGACAGCGCGAGCGCGACGTCGCGCTCGGCGAACGCCTGGCGCGCCTGCGCGAGCTCGTGGCGCGCGAGCGCGCCCATCCGCAGGATCCGGTCCAGCAGCTCGTTCGGCGGCTCGGGGACCTGACTTGCGAGCGGGATGAGCTTGGCGATGTTCACGCACTGGTCGCCGACGCGCTCGATGTTGTTGATGACGTAGAGCACCGCGGCGACGACGCGCAGGTCGCCGGCAACGGGCGCCTGCAGGGCCAGGAGCGACAGCACCCCCTGATGGACCTCGAGGTAGCGCCCGTCGATGCGGTCGTCGTCGGCGATGACGAACTGCGCGAGATGCTGGTCGGCGGTCTCCAGCGCGAGCACGGCGCGCTCGAGCTGCCCGAGCGCCATGTCGAGGCCGCCCAGCGCCGAGCGCTCGAGCTCGAGCATCTGGCCCTGGAAGTGCTGACGTCCCGTGCCCGAGAGGGCCATCAGCTGAACTTGCCGGTGACGTACTCCTCGGTACGCGCGTTGGCCGGCGTGCTGAACAGCTTCTCGGTCTCGGCGTGCTCGATGAGCTCGCCGAGGTAGAAGAACGCCGTCGTGTCCGAGACGCGCGCGGCCTGCTGCATGTTGTGCGTGACGATGATGATCGTGAAGTCCTGCTTGAGCTCGGTGATGAGCTCCTCGACCTTCAGTGTCGCGATCGGGTCAAGCGCCGAGCAGGGCTCGTCCATGAGGATGACCTCGGGCGAGACGGCGATCGTGCGCGCGATGCACAGCCGCTGCTGCTGGCCGCCGGACAGGCTGATGCCCGGCTCCGAGAGGCGGTCCTTGACCTCCTCCCAGAGGCCCGCGCCGCGCAGCGACCGCTCGACGACCTCGCCGGTGTCGGCGCCCTTGATGCCGGCGAGCTTCAGGCCCGCTGCGACGTTGTCGTAGATCGACATCGTCGGAAACGGGTTCGGCTTCTGGAAGACCATCCCGATCGCCCGCCGCACCGCGGTGACGTCGACGCCGTCGCCGTAGATCTCGAGGTCGTCGAGCGTCACACGGCCCTCGGCCCGGGCGCCGCGGATCTCCTCGTGCATGCGGTTCAGGCAGCGCAGCACCGTCGACTTGCCGCAGCCCGAGGGGCCGATCATCGCCGTCACCTGGTTGGCCGCATAGTGGAGGTCCACGCCCTTGACCGCGTGCGTCGTGCCGTAGTACGCGTCGAGCTTCTCGAGCGTCATGCTGCGGCCGGTCGGCGCCGCCGCGGCCGTGCGGTCGCGGACTGCGGTGGGGGCCTGCGCACGCGCGGGAACGTGCGGCGGCGCGAGCGGCGCTTCGTCGGGCATCGGTGGCATCACGCGGTCTTTGGCGTCGGGGTTGGTCATGGCTGCAGACGGCTCCTTCTCTGGACCAGGCGGGCGGCGAGGGTCACGACGAGGATCATGAGCACGAGCGTCAGGGCCGCACCCCAGGCGCGCTGCACGAGGCGATCCTGGGCCTGCCCGACGTCGTTGAAGATCTGCAGCGGCAGCGAGTTCATCCGCTGGCCGAGGTCGTAGCTCACGCCGTTGACGAACGCGACGGTGAACAGCAGCGGCGCGGTCTCGCCGGCGGCGCGGGCGATCGCGAGCATCGAGCCGGTCAGCAGCCCCGGCGCCGCCGTCGGCAGCACGATCCGCAAGACGACGCGCCAGCGCGGTGCGCCGAGCGCGAGCGCCGATTCGCGAAGCTCGTCGGGCACGAGGTTCAGGACGACCTCCGACGCGCGCGCGACGACCGGCAGCATCAGCAGCGACAGCGCGACCGCGCCCTTCCAGCCGGCGAACGTGCCGCCGATCTTCGAGACGACGAGCACGATGTAGATGAAGAGGCCGAAGACGACCGACGGCACGCCGGTCATGACGTCGATGAAGTACCGCACGACGTTCGCGAAGCGGCCGCGCTTGCCGTACTCGACGAGATACAGGGCGACGCCGAGGCCGAGCGGCACGGCGATCGCCGTCGCGAGGAGCACGATGAGCACCGTGCCGACGATCGCGCTGCGGATGCCGCCGGGATCGCCGATGAAGCGGCCCGTCGGATCGGTCGTGAAGAAGTCGACGCTGAAGGCGCCGAGCCCCTCCTTGAGGAGGTAGTAGACGACGAGGACGAGCGGGACGAGCGCGACCATCGTGAGCGCGAGCGTCACGCCGCGTGCGACGCGATCGGTGAGCCGCCGCCGGCCCGACGTCGGCTGGAGCACGTCGACGCTCATCGCGAGGACTCGCCGCTCGAGTCGACACCGACGACCGTCGAGCAATGGCGCGCAGTCATCCCGCCATCCCCACCGGGACCTTGCGCGCGCCCGCCGTCTCGGCGCGGTTGACGAAGTAGCGCGCGAGCAGGTTGACGGCGAGCGTCAGGATGAACAGCAGCAGGCCCGCGGCGATGAGCGACGCCCGGTGCGTCGGGTCCGAGGCCGCCTCGCCGAACTCGTTCGCGATGACCGCCGCGAGCGTGTAGCCCTGCGAGAAGACCGAGTTGCCGATGCTCGCGGAGTTGCCGATGACGATCGTCACGGCGATCGTCTCGCCGATCGCGCGGCCGAGGCCGAGCATCGCGGCACCGGCGATCCCGGCGCGCGAGTACGGCAGGACGGCCATGCGGATCATCTCCCAGCGCGTCGCGCCGAGCGCGAGCGCGGCCTCCTTGTGGTCGCGCGGGACCGTCGCCATGACCTCGCGCGAGATCGCGCTGACGATCGGGATGCACATGACCGCGAGGATCAGGCCTGCGACGAAGTAGTTCGGGATCGACACCGTGCCGCCGACGAACGGCAGGAAGCTGAACGTGTCGTTGAACCACTTCTCGGCCGGCAGGAGCTTCGGCGCGAGGAAGAAGATGCCCCAGAGGCCGTAGACGACCGACGGGACGGCGGCGAGCAGCTCGAGCAGGACGGTCAGCGGCGTGCGCAGCCGCAGCGGGCTGAGCTCGGTGATGTACAGCGCGCTGGCGACCGCGATCGGGACGCCGATGACGAGCGCGATCCCCGACGTCAGCAGCGTGCCGACGACGAGCGGGAGCGCACCGAACTGGTTACGCGACGGCACCCAGTTGTTCGAGAAGACGAAGTCGATGACCCCGGTCTGGTCGAACGCCGGCTTGGACTCGATGAGCAGCCGGACGAAGAAGAAGCCGATCAGCAGGAGCACGCCGGCCGCGATCGCGGCCAGCACGCCCTGCAGGAGCGGGTCGGCGTAGCGGGGCCCCGACCCGCGGGGCAGTGCCCCGCGGACCGGAGTGATCCCGGCAGCTTGCATCGCCTGCGTGTCAGCCCGCCGCGATCGCGGCGCCGTTGCACTGCAGGCCGTCGACCTTCGCCTTCGCCGCCGCGTTGATGGCGGCCGGCAGCGGCGCGTACTGCAGCTCGGGCGCGACGGTCTGGCCGTCGCCCTCGGCGTAGTTCAGCCAGTCCTTGACGAGCCCCGCCTGCGTCGCGCTGAGCCCCGCCTTGCACATGTCCTGGTAGACGAGCAGGAACGTCACGGCGGTGATCGGGTAGGACGCCGCCCCGGGCGCGTCGATCGTGCTGAAGCGCAGGTCCGCCGGCGGCTTGGCGTTGGCACCGGCCGCGGACGTGGCCTCCAGCGACGGCTCGACGAACGCGCCGTCCTTGTTCTTCACGGCCGCGGTCGTGAAGTCGTTCTGCAGCGCGAAGGCCTGCTCGACGTAGCCGACGGCTCCGTCGGTCTGCTTGACGCAGCCGGCGACGCCGTCGTTGCCCTTGGCGCCGGTGCCGGCCGGCCACTTGACGGACTTGTCGACGCCGGGGCCCTTCTCCCAGGCCGGCGAGTAGTCGGCGACGAACTGCGTGAAGTTCTTCGTCGTCCCCGACTCGTCGGAGCGGTGGCAGACGGTCACGTCGGTACCCGGCAGATCGACGCCGCTGTTGAGCTTCTTGATCGCGGCGTCGTCCCACTTCTTGATCTTGCCGAGGAAGAGATCTGCGACGGCCGCGCCGTCGAGCTTCAGGCCCTTGTCGACGCCCTGCACGTTGTAGGAGATCGTGACGGCGCCGAGCACCGTCGGGATGTGGACGGGGTCGCCCTTCTTCTTGGTGGCCGCGATCTCCTCGTCCTTCATGGGCGCGTCGGACGCGCCGAAGTCGACGGTGCCGGCCGTGAACTGGGCGATGCCGCCGCCCGAGCCGATGGCCTGGTAGTTGACGGTCGTGCCCTGCGCATCCTTGAAGCGCGCCGCCCACTCGCTGTAGACGGGCGCGGGGAAGGTCGCCCCTGCGCCATTGATCGTGCCGCCCTTCTGGGCGGCGGCCGTCGTGCCCGAGCCGCCGCTGCCGCCGTCGCTGCTGCTGTCGGAGCCGCAGGCGGCCACGCCAAGGGCGAGCGCGCTGCAGCCGGCGAGCGCAAGGACGCTGCGCTGGAGCTTCAAGGTCGTGCCTCCTCTGAGTGTTCCCATAGGCGTCGACCGTCTCAGCGCCCGCATCACATCCTGTTACCGACCGGTGGCCGCCGTGTGAAAAGGATGTGAAGGCGCCGGATCGAGGCGATAGCCGAAGCCGACGTGCGTGTGGATGAACTGCATCCCGGGCAGCGCCCCCTCGAGCTTGGCGCGCAGCTTGTGGACGTAGACGTCGCAGGAGCGGTCGCCGTGGCGCAGCGTCCCGCCCCACGCCAGCCGGTAGAGCTCCTCGCGGGAGACGATGCGCCCGGCGTTGCGCGCCAGGGCGACGAGGAGGTCGAACTCGCGCACCGACAGCGTCAGCGCCCGCCCGCTGGCGAGGACGAGCCCTTCGCGCGCGCGGATCTCCAGATCCCCGATCCTGACAAGCTCGCCATGACCCGTCTCCATCGTGCCCCGAACCTTCGGCGCGTCGGCCGGCCGCCCGGTTACGCGGATGTGACCCCGACGTGAAGAAGATGTGAACGCGCCGTTGCAGGGGTGCGTGATCCTGCAACCGCGCGCAGACATTTGGCGCACATATCCCCCGCTGCGAGCGCCTGCTGGCTAGCCTTGCGGACGGTCGATCCAAATCGGCCGCTGTGCGGTCAAGGCGGCCCGTACAGCCGCCGATGGCAGGGACAGCGTCCCGCGCCAGGCGATACACCGGAAAAGCGAGATTCCTCCCGACATGACGTCGCAGCAGTTGAAGGGCACGAAGGGTCACGCGAGCCGCAAGCGGTTCGTTGCTGCTCTGTGCACGGCCGGCCTCGTCGCCGGCGCCCTGGGAGGCAACCTCCTCGCTGCCGACGCCCAGGAGCAGCCGCCGGTGCCCGGTGAGCAGGTCGCCGGGCCGCCGACGCAGATCTCGAGCGACGCCCGCGGCTCCTCGCCCCTGGACCCGACGACGACGAGCACGACGTCGACGACGGCCACGACGCCCACCGAGACGACAACGGCGACGACGCCGGCGGACCCGACCACGACCGATCCCGCGCCCACGACGACGACGCCGGACCCCGCCGCGGGCGACCCGCCGGCCGACGTGCCGGCCGTGCCCGTCCCCGCCATCGAGGACCCGGCCGCGCCCGCCGCCCCGGCCCCCGCGGCCACCGACACCGCCCCGGAGGCCGCGCCGCCTGCGGCTGCGCCGGCCGCCACGGCCCCGCTGCCGGTCGGCGTCTTCGCCGGCCCGGCCGTCGCGCAGTGCCCGACGCCGGCCAAGAAGGCCAGGACGGATAAGAAGGGCGCTCCGGTCGCGACCTTCAGCGGTGGCGGCGCGACGACCGTCGAGCCCGCCGAGGACTGCGACAAGGGCGCGGCCACGCCGAAGACGACGATCTCCCCCGACCGCGTCCAGCAGGACGAGCCCCCCGCGGCGCCGCTGCGCAACGACCAGGGCGTGCCGACGGTCGCCAACCCGACGACGTCGCTCTCGCTGCCCGGTCCCGTGCCGGTCGGCGTCCCGAACTTCTTCATCGACAAGTTCCGCATCCCGCCGTTCCTGCTGCCGATCTACCAGGCCGCCGGCATCCAGTACGGCGTGCGCTGGGAGGTCCTCGCGGCGATCAACGAGATCGAGACCGACTACGGCCGCAACCTCAACATCTCCAGCGCCGGCGCGCTCGGCTGGATGCAGTTCATGCCGCAGACCTGGGAGATGTACGGCGTCGACGCCAACCGCGACGGCCGCAAGGACCCGTTCAACCCGGTCGACGCGATCTTCGCCGCCGCGCGCTACCTCAAGGCCGCCGGCGCGGACACCGACCTGCGCAAGGCGATCTTCGCCTACAACCACGCCGACTGGTACGTCGAGTCCGTCCTCATGCGCGCCCGCCTCATCGGCGGCCTGCCGACCGACCTCGTCGGCTCGCTCAGCGGCCTGACGCAGGGCCACTTCCCCGTCTTCGCCAAGGCGCGCTACGCCGACGACATCTCCGAGCGCCAGGCCGCGCTGCGCGTCGCCGCCGGCACGAACGCCGCCAACCCCGTCGAGCCGGACTCGACGCGCCGCGGGGTCGACATCTTCGCCGAGGCCGGCGCGCCCGTCATCGCCGTCCAGGACGGCACGATCACCGCCGTCGGCGAGTCGGCGCGGCTCGGCCGCTACGTCAAGCTGCGCGACGCCTACGGCAACACGTACACGTACGGGCACCTCAAGAAGGTCGCGACGCGCGTCCCGGTACCGAAGCCCAAGACGCAGAGCAAGGCCTCGATCGCCAAGGAGCTCGCGCTCCCCGGCCGGCACGACCCGGCGCCGACCGTCGCCGCGACCGCCGGCACGCAGTCCGCCGGCGCCGGCAAGACCGTCACGGGCATCTCCGCGCCTGCGGTCGCGCCCGACGCCGCCGCCGATCCGGCGGCGTTCGAGCAGATCCGCAAGGAGCGCCTCTTCGCCCATCCGTCGCGGCCCAACGCCCTCGCCAACGGCGGTGCCGAGCAGATCCTCGAGCTCGAGTCCGCGTTCGCCGCCGACGCGAGCCTGAAGTCGTACTTCACCGGCGTCTACGGCCTCGACCCGTCCGACGTCGTGCTCAAGCCGCTGGCCGTCGGGCGCCGCGTCATCGCCGGGACCATCCTCGGGCGCATCGGCCAGACGTCAGAGAAGATCTCCCCGCGCCTGTACTTCGAGATCCGCCCCGCCGGCCGCGGCGCGCCGCGGATCGACCCGAAGCCGATCCTCGACGGCTGGAAGCTCCTGGAGTCGACGGCGCTCTACCGCGCGCAGGGCAAGAACGCCCTCACCGCCGGCGTCTCGAGCGCCTCGATCGGCCAGATGCTGCTGATGAGCAAGGAGCAGCTCGCGCAGGAGGTCCTCAACAACCCGCGCATCGAGCTGTACTCCTGCGGCCGGCGCGACATCGAGGCCGGGATCATCGACCGCCGCGTCCTCGCGACGCTCGAGTTCCTCGCCGCCAGCGGCCTGGAGCCGACCGTCACCTCCCTGACCTGCGGCCACGGCTACTACACGTCCAGCGGCAACGTGTCCGAGCACTCGACCGGCGACGCCGTCGACATCGCGAAGATCAACGGCATCCCGATCCTCGGCCACCAGGGCGAGGGCTCGATCACCGACATCACGATCCGCCGGCTGCTGACGCTGCAGGGCACGATGAAGCCGCACCAGATCATCAGCCTCATGACCTACCAGGGCACCGACAACACGCTCGCGCTGCCCGACCACGCCGACCACATCCACGTCGGATTCCATCCCGAGTTCCAGCCCGGCACCCCGGGGTCCGCGCCGCTGGAGGCCGTCCTGAAGCCGACGCAGTGGATCAAGCTCATCGACCGCATCGGGCACATCGCCAACCCGACGGTCAGCCTCCGGCCCTCGAAGTACGCGATCCGCGTCCCCGTGACGCGGGCGTCGGCGCCGCACCAGGGCGAGTAGCGCTCCGGGCGCGTTCGACCTCTGCCGGAAGGACTCGCCTCGAGTGTGCGGCGACTTCCGTGGGGGGTGTGCCGAATTGTGCACGCGGGGCGATCGTCGTTCGGCACACCCCAGCCGAAACGCGCGCGCGGCGTCCCACCTTTCGCGCGTGGAGAGCACCCGCTATCACCGGCGGTAGCACCGGCTACCCGCGCCCGGCGGAGACCTGGTCGCGGTCCCTCCGCGGCTCACCGTGCTCCGCGATGCGGCGTCAGCCGCCGAGGGCGCCGGGATCCGCCGGGACGTCGACGGCGTGCTCGCGCAGGACGGTGAGCGGCACGATCTCCAGCGCGCGCTCGTGCGTCGAGGCGAGCACGACGTACGCGGCCGCGCCGTCCTCGTGGGCGCGCAGCCAGTTCATCGCCGTGACGCACCAGCGGTCCCCGGGGACGAGCCCGGGGAAGTGGTAGTGCGGCATCGGCGTGCTGAGGTCGTTGCCGATCGCGCTCTGGTGCTCGAGGAACTCCGCTGTCACCACGGCGCAGATCGTGTGGCTGCCGAGGTCCTCGGCCCCGGTGCTGCAGCAGCCGTCGCGATAGAAGCCGGTCATCGGATCGGTCCCGCAGGGCTCGAGCTTCCCACCGAGGACGTTGCGCTCACTCACAGCCGGGAGTATCGGTGCTACGACGGATCGGCGTGTTGCCGGGCTGCGCCGCAGCCGGCCCGGGAATCACAGGGGCCTCACCAGCCGAGCGTGCCCGGCGGCCCCTTGAACGGCCCGACGAGGTCCGCCGTGATCCAGCCGCCGTAGAAGTCGCTGTCCTGCGCGTCGATGCGCTCGTCGCCGAGCCAGGCGGCGTCGACGCGGCCGGGATAGAAGGCGATGTGGTCGCGCAGCGCCTCGTAGCCCGGCGACGGGTCGGCGTACGTCCAGCCGACGGCGGGCGCGCGCCGGTCGCCGATGACCGCGTCGAGGTAGCGCGCCGTCCCCTTGAACTCACACCATGTCGCGCCCGCGCGGCTCGGTGCCAGCAGCTCGGCCCGGACGTCTGCGGGCGGGACGTAGATCGTCGGCGGATGGCTCGTCTCGAGGACCCGCAGCGCCCGCGTCGAGTCCGCCAGCAGCTCGTCGCCGAGCTGCACGCGCACGCGGCGCTCGCACGACACGACGGCCGGCGGGCGAGGGTAGTCCCAGACGTGCTCCATGCGCTGTTCTACGCGGCCGGCGCGCCCGGCGGCTCACTCACGGCCGGCGGATCTAGATCCGCGCGCGCAGCTCCTCCCAGAGCTGCGCGTACGCCGTCCCGGCCCGGCTGCGGGCGGCGAAGTCCGCCAGCGGCCGGCGATTGACGGCCATCCGCTCGACGGCGCTCGCGTAGGGGATCGCCGTGCGCAGCACGTCGTCGTCGCCGGCCAGCGACTCGATGACCTCGCGGTGCACCGTGCGCCGGCCGTCGGTCATCGAGAAGAAGGCGAGGATCCGCGGCGGGTCGGGGACCTGTGTCGTGACGAAGGCGCGGAGCTGGTCGAAGGTCCGCAGCGACAGCGGCGACGGGATCAGCGGCACGAGCAGGACGTCGGCGGCCTCGAAGATGCTCTCGGAGGCGAGCGAGATGGCCGGCGGGCAGTCGAGGACGACGAGGTCGTATTCGCCCGCGAGCTGCTCGATGACGCGCGCGAGGCGGCGGGTCGGGCGCTTGGTCTCGTCGAGCGCGAGGTCCATGTTGCGGTAGGAGAAGTCGGCCGGCAGGAGGTCGAGGCGCTCGTGGTCGGTGCCCTTCAGCAGCTCGCGCGGATCGGTCTTGCCGTGCACGAGCTTGCGCCCGCCGCCCTTGATCTTCGGCTTGATCCGCAGCATGTACGTCGCGGCGCCCTGCGGGTCGAGGTCCCAGAGCAGCACGCGCGCGCCGCTCTCGGCGGCGAGCCAGGCGAGGTTGACGCTCACCGAGGTCTTCCCGACACCGCCCTTGATGTTGTAGGCGGCGACGACGGTCACGGCGCGAAGGTCTTCTTGACGAGCGCCCGCTGCTCCTTGGCGGCGAACGCGGTGAAGCTGTCGTGGAACTCAGCGCGCGCCGCCGCCTGCTCGGCGAGCAGCTGCTGGACGAGCACCCCCATCGCCATGAGCGCCGGCGCCCCGCCCTCGAGCGCCGCGACGTCGTCGCCGAGCGAGCGCAGGAGGTCGGCCTGCACCTCGCGGTCCTGGAAGCGGCCGAGGACGTCCTGCAGCCCCTTCAGCGACGCGACCATCGGCTTGACGACGTCGGGCGGGTACAGCGAGGCGAAGAACTCGAGCAGGTAGCGCAGCTCCTTGCCCTTCTTGCGCAGGTCGTGCAGCGCCGCCGCCGGGCTGTCGTCGCCGATCCGCCCGCCGGTCTTCACCATCCGGGCGTAGACCTTCGCGATCCGCTCGCCCGCGACTTCGCCGATGGGCCGCGCGGCGTCGGGCCGGCCCGTCTCGTCGCTGTCGACGAGCCCGTCGAGGACCTCCGCCCAGTTGCGCAGCAGCCCCGTCGTGCGGTCGGAGCCGAGCTCGCGGACCATCGCGGCGCGCGCGGCGCGCAGGTGGTCGTCGAGCAGCCAGCGCAGCGGCACGACGTCGGCCGCCTCGGACTCCGGCAGCGTCGCGGCGAGGTCGCCGAACTCCAGCAGCTGGACGTCGAGGTCGCGCGTCGGCCCGGTGATCAACTGCAGGTGCTTGAAGCCGTCGCGGAAGGCGCGCAGCGGCTCGGGCGGGAACACGCCGGCCAGCTCGCGCTGCAGCGCACGCGAGCGGCGGACCGCGACGCGCAGGTCGTGGAGGAACTCGCTGTCGGTGTCGGCGAGCGTCCCCGGCAGGTTGAGCTCGATGATCTCCAGCAGCCGGCGCGCGATCGTCACCGCGGCGGCGTCGGCGCGCTCGCCGGGATCGAGCTGGAGCTTGAGCTTCGACGACGTCCCGCCGGCGCGCAGGCCCGCGGCCCGCATGGCGTCGTCCTGCACCGGGCGCGTCGCCGCGACGAGCCCGAGGGCGATGTCGAAGTGCGCGAGGACGCGCTCGAAGTCGCGGTCGTAGCCGCGCACGCCGGTGATGTGCAGGCGCGCCGGCAGCGGCTCCAGGCGCTTGCCCGCGAGCTGCGCGACCGGCTCCTCGACGCGCAGCCGGACGACGATCTTGCCGATGTCGTCGAGGACGTTGATCGGCAGGAAGCGGCTGCGCACGCGCACGACCGGCGTCAGCGCGCGCATCTCTGTCACCGGCGCGAGGCCGTCGCGCAGCGGGCCGGCCGGGAGGTCGCCGGCGAAGAGCCTGCGCGCGGTGCGCCCGACCGGCGCCGACGCGTGCTCGGTCGACGTCGCCGCATCGCTGAGCACGAGGCGCCCGGCGGCCGCGACGAGCGCGAGCCCGGCCCCGTGCACGCGGCCGTCGAAGGTGTCCCAGAACGTGCGCTCGATCGCATGCGCGCGCTGCGTGACGATCGGCAGCTCGGCGGCGAGCGCGTCGGCGACGGCGGCCGCCGCGAGGCCGTCGGGCAGCAGCAGCTGGGTCGCCGGCGGCGTCATGGGGCGACAGTGTGCCAGCGCGCCGGTACGCGCGCCGTCGAACCCGTGCGGGCGCGCCTGCGTCAGGCCACCGGCGGCGCGGGGCCCGGCACGGGCGCCGGCGCCGGCGCATGCGCGCTGGGCGTGGGCGTCGCGCCGGCGCCCGGCGCGCGGGCGACCATGTCCTGCGCGAAGCGCTCGCTGAAGCCCGCGACGAACGCGATCCCGACGAAGAAGAAGATCTGCGCGCGCATGCTCGTCTCCGGCGGCGCGAGCGACAGCAGCCCGCCCGAGAGCAGGACGTAGATCGCCGCGCCGAAGAGCGCACCGAGCAGCGGCCGGATGAGGCCGAGGAGGCGCATGATCGACCGCCCGGACTCGTAGGACAGCTGCAGCTGGCCGCGCGTCATGCGCGCGAGGACGCTGACGAACGCCCCGAGCCCGGCGGCGAGCGGCGTGTAGAGCAGCGGCTGCAGCCGGATCTCCTCGCCGTACGCGACGCCGATGCCGAACAGGACCGCGACGAGCAGCACGAGGCCGGCCGCCATCCCGACGAAGTACTCGACCTGCGCCTGGCGCTGCGCCGAGCGGTCGTAGTAGCCGCGCGCCCGCCTGATGACGTTCTCCAGGCACGTGATCTCGTGCTCGTCGAGCCTCGTGGAGCGGCCGCTGCAGCGGCGCTCGTCGAGGATGCCGAGCAGCGAGGAGACGACGCCCATGATGATCTGCAGGCAGATCTTGCGCGGCTTGGGCGTGAGGAACTCGATCGCCCGGTAATGCAACTCGACGCAGTCGAGGAGGATCTCGCGCGCCTTCGTGTCGACGGGCTCGCCGACGCCGTATTCGACGTGGATCGCGGCGCTCGAGGCGGCGTTGCGGTACAGGCGCGAGCGCCCGCGCGGATCGCCCTTGGACCACTCGTGGACCTCGGCCGCGTGCTCGATGTCGGTGAGCGCCGCCGCGACGCGCGCGTGGCGGCAGAAGTTCGCCGTCACGACGCGGCCACGGCCCGCGCCGAAGGCGCTCAGCAGCTCGGGGTACAGCTGCTCGCAGCGCTCGCGCTGCTCACGCGGGAGCCCGTCGTCGCAGACGTGAAACCAGGCCCGCGCGACCTCGCTGAAGGTCACCTCGCCGTCGGCGAGCGCTCGCTCGAGCGCGCCGATGTCGGCCGACACGACGCCCGGCTGGGGGCGCGCGCAGCCACCGATCTTCGCGATCGCAGGCGGGGCAGCCGGCTCGGGGATCGTCGTCGCCATGCCCTTGAGAGCACGGCGCGACGACCCTGATACATCGGGTGTGCGACGGGCTACGCGGCACGCAGGCCGGCGGCGCCGGCCGCGGCCGGGTCGAGCGCGCGGCGATAGCCGTCGGCGAGGCGCTGCAGCGAGCGCTCCCACGTGCGGCCGGCGACGGCGTCCAGCGCGGTCGCCGCGAGGCGCTCGCGCTGCAGCGGCTGCGCGGCGAGCTCGGCGACGGCCGCCGCGAGCGCGCCGGCGTCGGCGATCACGAGCGGACGCAACGTGACCGTCGGACCCGAGAGAACGGGCTGATGCATCCTCAGGCGGCCTTTACCTCGACCTCGAAGACCGGGAGGGTGCGATCGGGGTCACCTTCGACCGGAGCGGGAACGGTTCCCGTCTGTCGCGCGCCCATCCGCGCGTAGAAGGCGGCCGCATAGGGATCGGCTTCGATGACCAGGACGCCCGGGCGAATC
>DATJEE010000017.1:0-5896 GCA_035496995.1 Solirubrobacteraceae bacterium
GCGTCCTCCATGATCCCGTACTGCTCGTGCGCGCGCTGGGCGGGCTCGAGCGGTCCGTTGGGGACATGGCCGACGCCGACGAGCTTCGGCTTGGCGGCGTTGCCGCCACCGATGCTCCAGTTGCGGATCGTCGGACGGAACGAGTACTTGTCGACCGTCTTGACCGGGTCGAGCACGATCTCACGCGGCTCGGCGTAGTCGGCCGTCATGCCGTAGCCGAGGTCCGGGCGGAACTGGATGCCGTGCGGGTTGGCGCACGTACCGACCGGGCGCGACTCGCGCAGCGAGCACGGCTCGGGCACACCACCGGGGTTGCGGCCGAGCTTCAGGCCGCCGGCCTCTGCGGTGCCGGCGGTCGACTCGGACTCGACGACCATGCCCTTCGCGGCGTCGGGCTTGAACGTCACGATCTCACCCGGGGAGCCGCCGAAGTCCGTCATCGGCCCGCCCATGAGCGTGAGGTAGAAGCGACCGTCGTTGCCCTTCTCGTAGGCGTCGGCGATCGTGCCGCCCGGGGTGACCGGGTTGGGGATCTCGTTGAGGAGTTTCAGGTTCGGGATGTCGGAGGCGTCGAGCACGTGCGTCGTGCCCGTGTACAGGCCGCCGGCGAGGATCGGATCGCCGTCCTCCCACTGGTACTGCATGTGGTGCGCCTCGTTCTCCAGGCCCCACGGGAGCGGGAGCTGGACGAGGTTGACGACCTTCCCGAAGTCGACGTTCGGCGTTCCGTCGAGGTTCTTCTGGCGCATGTCGATGATCTGGAAGCCGTCGAGGCCGGGCAGGAACTGCGGGTTCAGCAGATCCGCGATGCCCTGCGGGTTGACCGTCGAGGCCTGGATGAACTTGCTGATCACGTCCGCGTGGACGTCGGCGACGTTCTGCTTCGAAGACCAGATGACGTTGTACTCCGGCTTGGCGAGCGGATCCGGCTGCGCGCCCGTACCGGCCTTGTATGCGGCCTCTGCGGCCTTCCACTCCGCGACGGCCTTGTCGCGATTGGCGATCGCGCCGTCTGTGACGTTGTTCTGCACGCTGCCCATGTCGGTCGCGCGCCCGAGTGTGTTGGCCAGCCACTCGGGGTTGATGGGCAGGTCACCGAGGCCGGTGTCCTGACCCGAGGCCGCCGGAACGCCCCCCGCGATACCGGCGGCGACGAGTCCTGCGACGAGTGAGCCCGCGAGTAGTCCTCGCCGGGCGCGTGATGTAGCGCGTCTTGCCATGCGTTCCCCCTGCGGTCGTTCGCCAGGCAGACGGCACCTGGCCGTGATCCCTACTACTTGCGTACTGAGTCCAACACTACATAGATCCGCCAGATGTCAAGAACAATTTCGAGACGGCACCATGAAGCCCCGCGAACCCATGTCCCGTACACCTACCGGCGGCGGATACTACATAAATCTGATCGACTTTCCGGATTACTGCGCGAAGCAGCAATCCGGAAACCAGTGCGCTCAGGCCGCTAGGCCGCGCAGCCGGGCTCGAACGTACCCTCGAAGTGCCACGACGCGGAGAAATTGTTGAACGCGCCGCCGACGATCTGGCTCGTCCACTCGAGCGTGAAGGCCTTCGTGTCGGAGTTGTAGGTGCCGGTCACGGGGCTCGTGAGGCCCGGGAAGCTCCCGTCCGGCTTCGGCGAGCCGACGTTGAAGTTCTGCTTGTTCCACTGCGCCGCGAAGGCCGCCAGGTTGCCGCTGAGCCTGCCGTCGGTCGAAACGCTGATCGACGGCGCGGGGACGTCGGCGCCCGTCTGCGGATCCTTCGCCGACGTCTGCGCGCTGTAGTTGATGAGCGCGAAGCGCTGCGGCGCGATGATCCGGTTGGCGAGCGCGTCGCCCGAGCCCGAGAAGGCCGGGGCCGGCGCGGGTTGGTAGGTCCCGGTCCGCAGCCCGCCGTCGGTGCCCGGGTTCAGCAGCGTGTAGGTCGTCGCCGCCGAGCTCGGGTTGGGGAAGAACGGCCCGTTCTCGCGCGTGCCGCCGGCGAGGACGAGGCGGATGTAGGACCCCGACGCGACGCCGCCGCCGAACTTGCCCGGGGTGAAGCGGAACAGCCCGACGAGCGGCGTCGAGGTCAGGTTCGCGACGGGAGCGGCCTTCTTCTTCTTCGCCTTCTTGCGCTTGGCCGCGGCCTTCTTCTTCGCCGCCGCCCGGCGCTTGGCCGCCAGCTGCTTCTTCGTGAGCTTCTTCTTCTTGACGGCCGCGGCGCCCGCGGTCGTCGAGGAGCCGGCCGAGACGAGCGCCGAGGCGTCGATCCCGCTGGTGGCAAGCCCGCCGATGAGCAGGCCGATGACGAGGTACTTCAGAGAGGATCGGTTCATCAGGGTTCGCTCCGCGGTCGGGGTGACAGGGCGCTCAGCGGGGGCTGAACGTGCCCTCGAGGTGCCAGAAGCCGCTGAAGCCGTTGAACGGCCCGCCGCGGATCTTGCTCGTCCAGCTCAGGACGAAGCGCTTCGTCTTGGCGTTGTAGGCGCCGGTCGCCGCCGCGCCGCTGCCGTCGGGCTTGGGCGCGCCCTGGTTGAAGTACTCGCCGTTCCACTCGGCGGTGAAGCCGGGCAGGCGCACGGTGAGCCGGCGGCCGTCGACGGTCGCGCTCGTGACGGCGCTCGTCTTCTTGGACTGCGGGTCCTGCTTCAGCGTCGCGACGCCGAAGCGGATCGCGGTGTACGGCTCGGGCTTGATGATCTTCGTCGCCCGGGCGTTGCCCTTGGCGTCGAAGACCGGGCTGGGGTGCGGCTGGAAGCGGCCCGTCGCGAGGCCGCCGTCCGTGCCGGGGCGCCCGAGGGTGTAGGTCTTGTCGCTCGCGCGCGAGTCGGGGTTGGCGAGGTACTGCGTCTTGCCGCCGCTCTTGCCCGTGATCATGCGGAAGTACGTGCCGCTCGCCTTGGCGCCGGAGAACTTGCCCGCCGCGAGCCTGAACGTGCCGTCGAGGGGCCTGGAGCTCGCGGCCTGCGACGGCGCGCCGGCGAGCGCGACGGCGGCGACGGCGGCGGTCGTGAGGCCGAGCAGGCCGGTCGTGGTGCGGCGGATGGTGTGGGTCATGCTGTGCCTCCTTGGCGGGAACGGCGGCCGGGCAAGAGCGCCAGCGCGATGATCAGCAGGCCGGGTACGACGAAGAACCAGGGGAAGAGCGCAAACGGCGGGAGGCTCTTGATCGCCTCGTAGTTGTCGACGTTGTCGCTCATCGCGCCGATCATCGGCGTCATGTCGTTGAGGATCGGAATCCAGCGCTTGTCGAGCGTGTCGACGTCGGAGTAGCGCGTCGCGATGTCGCGCTCGCTGAGCCCCGTGCGCTTCAGGGCGGGTACGACGTCGAGGCGCAGCGCGCCCTGACCGACGGCGATCGTCGCGAAGTAGCCCTGGATCGTCTCGACCTTCTTGCGCGTCTCGATCGTCTTGAAGGCCGTCATCATGCGCCCGCCCTTCGGCGCGCGCTGGAACATCTGCGTGCCGATCGGCACGGCGATCAGCCCGATGCCGACGACGGCGGCCGCCCAGCGCAGCTTCGGCCACGACTTCGGCGCGAGCAGGCCGGCGATGGCCAGCAGCGCCAGCAGCACGCCCGGGACGACGAAGAACCACGGGAAGACCTTGAAGCTCGGCAGCGCCGCGACGGCGCGGTAGTTGCCGGCGTTGGACTTGATGAGCGACATGAGCCCGCCCATGTCGTCGTTGATCGGGGGCCAGTCCTCGCGGAACTGCGCGAAGCCCGGGAAGCGCCTGTCAAAGCGCTTGTGCGCGGCCGCGCCGTGGCCCTCGAGGCGGACGACGACGCGCCCGTTGGCCTGGTGCACCGCCGCATCGATGTTCCGGATGTGGCGCTGGAACCCGCTGAGCCGGGCGTCGGTCATGAACGGCCGGAACTCCTGCAGCATCTGCGCGCCCTTCGGGCCGCGGTCGAACATCTGGAAGATCACCGGCGCGAGCGCGAGGCCGAGGCCCAGCACGACCAGGACGACGAGCGCCCGGCGACGTGCGCCGACCGTGGAAGACCGGCTCCCCGTCCCAATTCTCGCCATTCCCCATCAACTTAGAGGTATTTCGAACACCATGTCAAGCGAGGCCCCGCGCCCCCGCTCGGCAGACCCGCGTCAGCGACGGTTTTCGCAGCGGCGCAGCACGTCTCGGCGGTCGGCGGCCACGGTGTCGCTGCCGGGCCCGCAGTCGACGACGTCGCGCTCGCCGTCGACGGTGACGAGCACGTCGTCCCCGGCACCGCCGCTGAGGGTGTCGCGTCCGAGACCGCCGTTGAGGTGATCGGCCCCGGCGCCGCCGTTGAGCTCGTCGGCGCCGCGTGCCCCCTCGAGGCGGTCGTCGCCGCCCCCGCCGAGCAGGACGTCGTCGCCCTGACGACCCTCGACGCGGTCGTCGCCGGGCCCGCCGTCGAGCCAGTCCCCGCCGGCCGAGCCCTCGAGCTGGTCGTCGCCGCCGAGCCCGTAGAGCGGGCCGGGCGGTCGGGCGTAGGGCGGGCGCGAGAGCTCGGATATCCGGAGGCTGTCGTTGCCGGCGGTCGCAAGGCCGTAGCGCGCGCGGTTCGTGGCGTCGTCGGCGGCGCGGGTGTCGGAGATCGCCTTCAGCGCGGCGGCGGGCGCCTGGCGCAGACCGTCGTTGACGGCGGCGAGGATGACCGTCTGCGACTCGACCCAGAGCGGGTTGCGGATGCCACCCGGGGACTTGGCGACGACCGTCTCGCAGCCCGGGAAGCGCGACGCGTACATGTCGCCCAGCACGGCGAGGGGCGAGCCGACCGGCTGGCGGCCGTCGTAGGGCCAGTAGAGGACGTCGTTGCCCGGTCCGCAATCGACCCGGGCCTTGGCGCGCGCGATCCAGATGCGGTCGTCGCCGTCGCCGCCGACGAGGACGTCGGCGCCCTCGTCACCGGCGATCACGTCGTT
The DNA here is from genome assembly GCA_035496995.1 of Solirubrobacteraceae bacterium. Taxonomy (GTDB): domain Bacteria; phylum Actinomycetota; class Thermoleophilia; order Solirubrobacterales; family Solirubrobacteraceae; genus CADCVQ01. The sequence continues at coordinate 4,889 of DATJEE010000017.1, forward strand.
GCCGCTGCCGCCGTCGACGTCGTCGCTGCCGGGCCCGGCGTCGATGACGTCGTCGCCGTCGCCGCCGCGCAGCACGTCGTCGCCGAGGCCGCCACCCATGATGTCGTCGCCGGGACCGCCGTCGACGAGGCGGTCGCTGCCGCGCCCGGACAGCAGCACGTCCTGTCCATCGCCGCCGGAGAGCAGCACGTCGTTGCCGAAGCCCGCCTCGACGACCACGTCATCGCCGCCGCCGGCGTCGATCGTGTCGTCGCCGTCGCCGCCGTCGAGCCAGTCCGCGCCATCCCCGCCCGACAGGCGATCGTCACCGCTGCCGCCGTCGAGATGGTCGCGCCCGCCCAGGCCGCGCAGGCGGTCGTCGGCCGATTCGCCGAACAGCGCGTCCGCGCCGCTCGTGCCGGTCAGCGTCTGCGCGCCGAACCCGCCGTGGCGCTCGACGGCCTGTGCCGCGACGCCGAAGCTGCACGCGCCGAGGGCGGCGGCGCAGACAAGCGTGGCGGCGAGGCGGCGCACGCACGTTCATCGGCATGCCCCGACGATCGGTTGAGCGGCCGCGTCCGCCGGTGGCGCGCCACCCGCGCTCAGCGCGGCGCGCGCGGGCCGTCGGCGACGATGTCGCGGCCCGTCGGGCGCAGCTGCTCGTCGAGCTCGAGCTGCCAGAAGAAGCGCGTGAACGTGTGGCCGTGGGCGAAGTCGCCGACGTGCGGCTCGATCGTCTCGCCGCGCGCCATGCGGACGATCAGCTCGGGATACGTGCGGCCGGGGCGCGCGGCGTACATCGGCGCCGGGAAGGCGCCGCCGAAGCGCGTGTTGACGTCGGTGATCCCGAGGCCGATCTCGGGGTCGCGGAAGGCCTGGACCGTGCACGGGCCGCGGACGCCGAGCGCCTCGCCGGCGCGGCGGCCGAGCTCGATGAGCTCCTCGTCGTGGACGACCGTCCCCTTGATCGACTCGCCCCCGCGCGACTCGATCATCGTGCGCGGGATCGCGTTCAGGCAGCGCCCGTCG
>DATJEE010000018.1:0-4145 GCA_035496995.1 Solirubrobacteraceae bacterium
ACCTCGGTGAGCACGAGCTGCACGCCCTGGCGGCGGTGCGGGCGCAGGTGCCTGGATGCCGTGTGCGCGTAGTAGCGCGACGTGAGGGCGACGTCGATGATCTCCTCGTAGGCGTGGCGCCGCGCCTTGCCGTTCTCGAGCTGGATGAGGTCGAGCACCTCGTCCTGGCGGGCGAGGACGAGGTCGTGGAAGCGCAGCAGCACGGCGGCGCGCTCGCGGATCGGCGTCGCCGCCCACGCGCCCTGGACGGCACGCGCCGCTGCGGCCGCCCGCTCCACGTCGTCTCTCGTGCAGTGCGGGACCTGCCCGAGCCGCTGACCGCTCATCGCGTTCTGGACGTCGAGCGGTGGGCGCGCGCCCGCGGCCGCGACGCGACCGGCCAACCCGTCCAGCACCGCCGAGGTGATCCGCGCGCTCACGCCGCAGAGCATGTCAACCTCGCGCGCATGCCGGGATCCGCTGGCATGATCGCCGCCACGATCCGCAACACGCTGCGCGACGGCCGGCGCGGCGGCCTGCCGAGCAACCTCGGCAACCCGAAGATGGCGGTGTTCTTCATCGGCCTGCTGCCGCAGTTCGCATCCTCCGCGGGGCCCCTCGTTCCTCGGCCTGCTCGCGCTCGGCGCGGCCTTCGCCGCCCTGACGCTCGCCTGGCTCGCGCTCTACGCCGTCGTCGTCGCCCGCGCCCGGCGCTCGCTCGCGCGCCCCCGGGTCCGGCGCGCCCTGGACGCCGTGACCGGCACGGCGCTCGTCGTCGTCGGGCTGCGCCTGGCGACCGAGCAGCGGTAGGCGACCGCCCCGGTCAGGCGTGCGAGCAGCCCGGCACGGCCGGCGTCGCTCACCGTTGTCGCGCCGACCCGGGAGTGGTCTACTTCGATCACCCCGTGAAGCTCGAACCAGGAACGGTCGTCGCGAGCTACAGGATCGAGGGTCTCCTCGGCCTCGGCGGAATGGCCGTGGTGTACCGCGCCGAGCACGTCGAGCTCGGCCGCCAGGTGGCGCTGAAGGTGCTGGCCGGCGACCTGGCCGCCGATCCGGAGTTCGTGGCCCGCTTTCGCCGCGAGGGGCGGCTGCAGGCGTCGCTCGAGCATCCGCACGTCGTGACGGTCTACGAGGCGGGGGAGTCCGAGCACGGCCTGTACCTCGCGATGCGACTCGTCGCCGGCTCGACGCTCGCGGTGCTCATGAGCGAGCGGACGCTCGGCGCCGAACGCGCCCTGGCGCTCCTCGGCCAGGTCGCCGATGCGCTCGACGCAGCGCACGCCGCCGGCTTCGTGCACCGCGACGTCAAGCCCCAGAACGTGCTCGTCGGCGACGCCGACGACGCCTACCTCGGCGACTTCGGGCTGACGCGGGTCGGCGGCGCGAGCGGCGTCACCGCCACCGGCAGGCTCGTCGGGACGGTGTCCTACCTCGCGCCGGAGGTCATCCTCGGAGACGACGCCGTGCCCGCCTCCGATCGCTATGCCTTCGCGGCGACGCTGTTCGAGTGTCTGACCGGCACCGCGGTGTACCCGCGGCGGACGGAGGCGGCGATCCTCTACGCGCACACGAGCGAGCCGGTGCCGCAGATCAGCCGGCGCCGGCCGGAGCTGCCGACGGCGCTCGACGACGTCTTCGCCCGCGCGCTGGCGAAGGACCCGCGCGAGCGGCCCGGGAGCGCCCGCGAGCTGGTCGACGCCGTGCGCGAGAGCCTGGGAGCGGACGCGCTGCGCGCACTCGGGCCACCGCCCCCACCGGGTGCCGACGCGCTCGATGCCACGACGGCGGCGCCCATCGGCGCGATCGAGCCCGTCGGGCGGGCGTCGCCCGCGCGCGCCGGACGCGCGCTCGTCGCATGGCTCGTCGGCGCCGCCCTCGTCGGGGCCTGTGCGGCGGCCGGCGTCGCGGCGGTCGCGGACGAGGGCGATTCTCCGGCTGTCGCCCCCGCACCGCTGCCGGGCGCCACCGTGCTCGGCAGCTCGCTGGCCGCGCCCGGGCGCACGCGCGATTGCCTGGGCAGGGCGCCGACGCCGAGCTCACCGAGCTGCACGCTCGTGCAGGCCGGGCTCCCGGGCCGCGCCCTGGTCGTGCCGAAGGACGGGGTGATCCAGCGCTGGGGCGTGCGCTCGGCCCGCGGCGAGCTGGCGCTGGCGGTGCTGCGGCCGCTGGGCGCGAAGGCCCACCAGGTGGCGCGCTCGGAGAACGAGTTCGTGACCGACGACGCGCCGCACGTCTTCGACACCGACCTGCCCGTCAGCCAGGGCGACCTCGTCGGCCTCGTCGCCGTTCCGGGCGGCTCGGCGGTCGGCGTCCGTCCCGGCGTCGGCGGCGCCACGACGAAGCGCTGGATCCCCGTCCTGACCGCCGAGCGGACGCCCGACCGCGGGCCGGGGACCGGCCTGGACGACGAGCTGCTGCTGCGCGTGGAGTACATCCCCGGAGGCGAGCCGCGCCGTCCGCGCCAGGTCACCGGCGCGGCCGCGGCGAGCCTTCCCGCGGGTCGCGTGCGGACCCGGCGCCGCCTGCACTACACGAACGGCCGCGCGGTCGAGATCGCGCTCGTCGTCCTCGGCGACCGCTTCGCCTTCGACGAGTTCATCGACGGGCGGCGGACGGCGCGGATCGACGTCCCGCGGTTCAGGCCCGACCAGGGACGGATCATCGAGCTCGAGGTGTACGCCGAGGACCGGCCGGAGCAGCTCGGGATCTACGTCGAGTTCAACAACGACGAGAGCGCCCGCATCCTCGACCACTTCTATGCCGTTTTCCCACGCGAGTTCCAGTTCGTCGACTGAGCCTGAGCCCGGGTCGGTCGTCGCGGGCTTCAGGATCGAGCGCGCGATCGGACGGGGATCGCGCAGCACGGTCTACGAGGCGACGCAGCTCGGCCTCGACCGGCGCGTCGCGCTGAAGCTGCTGACGACGGACCCGCGGGCCGCGGCGCGCTGGCGCCGCCTGCAGTGGCCCGAGCATCCCCACGCGGTCCGGCTCTTCGCGGCCGGCACGTGCGAGCTCGGGCACTACCTCGCGATGCAGCTCGTCCCGGGCCCGACGCTCGCCGCGGCGCACGCAGCCGGCGCGCTCGCGCCGGGGCGGCTGCTCGACGTGCTGCGCGACGTCGCGGCGGCGCTGGACGCCGCCCACGCCGCGGGGATCGTGCACGGCTCGATGACCGCGGGCAACGTGCTCCTCGCCCCGGGCGGCCGCGCGCTGCTGTCGGACTTCGGCCTGGGCCACGAGGACGCGACGCCGGAGTCCGACCTGGCCGCGTTCGCCGGGCTCCTGCGGGAGTACCTCGGCGTCGAGACGCCGGCGCCCACGGCCACGGCGCTCGTGCAGGCCGCCGCGGTCGCGCTTCCGCCGCCGGCGCGCGCTGCGCGGCGGCGCCGGACCGTCGTCGCCGCGGGCGGTGCCGTCGCCGCCGCGGCGGTGCTGGCGGCGCTCGGCGCTGGGCTCGCGGGGTCGGGCGGCGGCTCAGCAGCACAGGATCTGCCGAGCCTTCCCGGGGGACGGGTGCTCGGGAGCGCGCTCTCGCCCGCCGGCACGGCCTCGCTGGATTGCGAAGGCCATCCGCCGACCGGCGCCTCGCAGCAGTGCGTGCTGGTTCAGACGCGCCTGCCGGGGCGGCCGCTCGCCGCGTCCGCGAGTGGCGCGATCCGCCGCTGGGCGGTGCGCGGCGCGCGCGGGGACCTGGCGCTGCAGGTCCTGCGCCGGCGCGGTCCGCGCCTGGAGCTCGTCGACCGCGCCGCGTCGGTGCACATCGCCGACGGGGCCCTGCACGTGCTCCCGGCGAACCTGCCGGTCCGCGCCGGCGACCTCGTCGGCCTGCAGCTGAGCCCGGGCGCGGCGATCGGCGTGCGGCGGGGCGTCGGCGGCGCGACGACGGCGCGACTGTTCGGCACGGTCGTGCGCAGCATCGACGGCGTGCTGCGCGGCGCGGGAACCGGCTTCGACCACGAGGTCCTCCTGCGCGTCGAGTACGTGCCGGGCGCGCGGGCCGTCCCGCCGGGCCTGCTCACCGGCCCCGCCGCCGCGCGCGCGCCGGCGGGCCGTGAGCTGGCGGCGCGTGACATCGAACCGCGCGCGGGTCAGGTGAGGACCGTGGCCGTCGTCGCGCTCGGCGAGCGGATCGCCCTCGACCTGCTCGACGGCAGGCGGCGGCT
>DATJEE010000019.1:0-21501 GCA_035496995.1 Solirubrobacteraceae bacterium
CAACGACCGCATCCGGATCCTGCGCATCTACGACTTCACGACCGACGACCGCATCGGCGCGACGATCGCCGAGCACCTCGAGATCGTCGCCTGCATCCTGGCGCGCGACGCCGACGCCGCGGCGGCGTTCATGCGCGCCCACGTCCAGCGCAGCGCGCTCGTCGTGCGCGAGCGGGTGGGACTCGCCCTCGCGCGGATGTTCGAGCAGCCCGGCGGCTGACGCGGCCGGAGGAGCCCGCGTCGTAAACTCGCCGTCGCGGACCGGGTGACAAGGGGAGGAACGTTGCGCATCAAGCCAATCTTCAGCGTCGTGACGGTCGTGCTCGCGGTCGCGCTCGCGGGCTGCGGCGGCGGCTCGTCGTCCGGCGACAAGGCGACCAAGGCGGCGGTCGGCAAGCCGAACTCCCCCGAGGTCAAGAAGCTCATCGAGCAGACCTTCGGCCCCAACGACCACGCGACGTCGGGCAACATCAGCGGCGTCGTCGACATCACGGTCAAGGGCCTGCCGCGCTACAAGGAGCCGATCCAGGTCAGCGTCGTCGGGCCGTTCTCGCAGTCCGGCAGCAGCCCGGCCGAGGCGATGTTCGACGTCTCGCTCGGACTGCGCGGCGGGATCCTCGGCGGCGACGTGTACTTCAAGGGCGACAAGGCCCTCATCGGCCTCGGCTCGACGGCCTATCAGGTGCCCGACCCGATCGCGATCCCGTTCCGCAAGCCGCTTCAGAACACCGGCAACGCACTGACCGCGGTGCTCGGCGTCTTCCACATCGCGCCGCAGCGCTGGGCGAAGAACCCGCGCATCGTCGGCAACGAGCGCGTCGCCGGCATCGACACGATCCACGGCACCGCGGAGCTCGACACGAAGGCCGTCTTCCTCGACCTCGCCGCGCTCGCCAAGCGCCTGACGTCGCTGAAGATCACGAACATCACCGGCCTTCCGCGCGCCGTCGACCGCCAGGCGCGCCAGGCGCTGCAGCGCTCGGTGAAGTCCGCGAGCGGCGACGTCTACACGGGCGCCAAGGACCACGTCCTGCGCAAGGCGAAGTTCAACCTCCTGCTCGAGCCGTCGGCGAAGGACCGCAAGATCCTCGGCGGCTTCACGAGCATCAAGGTCGTCGGCAACCTCGACGTGTCCGACGTCGGCAGCCCGCAGACGATCAAGGTGCCGGCCAACCGCGGCTCCTACTCCGCACTGCAGGTCTCGCTCGATGCGCTCGCGGAGGCGGTCAGGTAGTGAGCGGGGACGCGGCGGCGGCGCCCGCACTGACCGTCGCCGGTGTCAACAAGCACTTCGGGGAGCGCCACGCCGTCCGCGACGTCGGCTTCGAGGTCGCGCGCGGCGAGCTGCTGGCGATCATCGGGCCCAACGGCGCGGGCAAGACGACGCTGCTGTCGATCCTCGCCGGGATCCTGGCGCCGGAGACCGGGAGCGTCGCGCAGCCGCCGGGCACGACGGCGCGGATCGGCTGGGTGCCGCAGCAGACGGCGGTCTACGGGAAGCTCACCGTCGCGCAGAACCTGCGCCTGTTCGGCCGCCTCGAGAAGGTCGCCGACATCGAGGCGACCGTCACGCGGATGCTCGCCCAGACCGGTCTGGAGGACCGCGCCGACGACGAGCTCGGCAAGCTCTCCGGTGGCAACCGCCAGCGCGTGAACATCGCCGTCGGCCTGCTCGCCGACCCGCCGGTGCTGCTGCTCGACGAGCCCTCGGGGGCGCTTGACCCGCGCCAGCGCGAGCGGCTGTGGGGCTTCATCACCGCGCTGACCGAGCGCGGCACGGCCGTGATCTTCGCGACGCACGACATCGCCGAGGCCGAGCGCCACGCGCATCGCATCCTCATCCTCGCCGACGGCGAGATGCTCTTCAGCGGCACGGCATCCGAGCTGAAGGCCGCCGGCGGGTCCGCCAACGGGGAGGACCTCGAGCAGGCCTTCGTCGGGTTCCTGCGCTCGAAGGGGCACTGAGCCGCCGTGCGCTGGATGCTCCTGAAGGACCTGCAGATCCTGCGGCGCTCGAAGCTGCTCGTCGGCCTGCTGATCGTCTATCCCGTCGCGATCGCCCTGCTGATCGGGTTCGCGCTCTCCAGCGGCCCCGACAAGCCGAGCCTCGCGTTCCTCAACAAGATCCCGCCGAGCCAGCAGACGATCAAGCTCGGCAACAAGTCGATCGACATCAAGACGTACACGAACAAGCTCTTCGGCTCCGTCAAGCGCATCGACGTCGAGAACCGCGAGCAGGCGGTCTCGCAGGTCAAGTCGGGCAAGGCGCTCGCCGCGCTGATCATCCCGCCGAACTTCACGACGCAGCTGTCCAACGGGGGCTTCGACTCCGCGAGCATCGAGGTCATCTACAACGGCGACGCGCTGAAGCAGTCCTTCGTGCGCTCGACGGTGAACTCCAAGCTCGCCGAGGCCGACGCCGCGCTCGCGCGCCAGATCACGCAGGTCGCCGGCGGCTACATCAACACGATCGCCAACGGCGGCAAGATCGACATCGTCGGCGCCCAGTTCGACCTCATCGGCCTCAACAAGGCCAACAACCTGCTGATCTCGGCGCTCAAGCTGTCCAAGGGCGATGCGCGGCTCACGCGCCGCATCAAGCCCGTCCAGCACTTCGCCGCGCTCGGCGTGGCGAACGTCGACCGCTTCAAGGACGTCCTGCGGACCGTCGAGCGGCCCGTCGCGGTCACGCAGACGGTGCTCAGCGGGCGCCGCACGCCGCTGGACACGTTCGCCGTCGCGCTCGCCGTCACCGTGTCGCTGATGTTCGTCTGCGTCCTGCTCGCGTCCGGGCTGCTCGCGCTCGAGCGCGAGGAGAACACCTTCTCGCGCCTGGCCCGCGGCCTCGTGCCCGGCTGGCTGCTGCTCGCCGGCAAGATCGTCCTCGCCGCCTGCTGCGCGTTCGCCGTGACGTTCGTGATGCTGCTCGGCATCAGCGCGTTCGTGCCCCTGGACTACGGCCGCCTCGCGCTCTGGATCGTCGCGCTCGCGGGCAGCTCGCTGGCCTTCGCGACGCTCGGCGTCGCGATCGGCAGCCTGGCCCGGGAGGTCCGCGCCGCGTCGCTGCTGGCGCTCATACTCGCGCTGCCGCTGGCGTTCCTCGCGCTCGTGCCCAGCGGCGGCGTCTCGCCGCTGCTCTTCGACGTCATCCGCGTCATCTCGGCGATCTTCCCCTTCAAGCCCGCCCTCGACGCGATCGACGTCGCGATCAACAACAGCGGCGGGACGAGCCTCGGCGTCTCGCTCGCCCACCTCGCCGGGCTGATCGTCGTCTTCGGCGGCGCCGCCTGGGCCGGCCTGCGGCGCTTCGCCTGAGCCCGGGCTGACACCGCAACACTCGCCGCGCGGCCCTGTTGGTGGGTGTATGCAGCCCGAATCAGCAGGCTTGCAAGACCGCATGCGACAGGCGCCGACGCCGGATGACCCCGCTAGGTTGTGATTCGTGTCAGCTGAGCGACAGATCCGCACACGCCACCTTCCGGCCGCGCGCCGCCGCGCGCAGGGCCAGCCGATCGCGCCTCCCGCACGGTCCGCCGATCTCCCGCCGGACAAGCGCAACGTCATCGAGTTTCGCAACGTCTGCATGCACTATCCGGCCGGCGACATCGGCCTCGACGGCGCGACGTTCAACGTCCGTGCGGGCGAGTTCGTCTTCATCGTCGGGTCCACCGGCTCGGGCAAGTCGACGATCATGCGGCTGCTCATCAAGGAGCGCGAGCCGACCTCGGGCACGATCCGCGTCGCGGGCCGCGACGTGGGGGCGATGGAGCGCAACAAGGTCCCGTACTACCGGCGCAACATCGGCGTCGTCTTCCAGGACTTCAAGCTCCTGCCCAACCGGACGGTCTACGACAACGTCGCCTACGCGCTGTCGGCCACCGGCGCGGGCCGCAAGGAGATCCGCTCCAAGGTCCCCGACGTCCTGCGCCTGACGGGCCTCTCGACGAAGCTGCACAACTTCCCCGACCAGCTCTCCGGCGGCGAGCAGCAGCGCGTGTCGGTCGCGCGGGCGTTCGTCAACCACCCGCCGCTGCTGCTGGCCGACGAGCCGACCGGCAACCTCGACCCGCACACGTCGCTCGGGATCATGCAGCTGCTGTACCGGATCTACCGCGCCGGCACGACGGTCATCGTCGCGACGCACGACTCGCACATGGTCGATCGCATGCGCCGCCGCGTCATCGAGCTCGAGGGCGGGCTCATCATCCGCGACGAGGCCAGCGGCCTGTACGCCCAGCGCGAGCAGTCGACCGACGAGTTCTCCGACATGCTCGGCGGCGCCTACCGCGCCGACCCGCGCCGGACGTCCCCCGATCCTCCGCGCCCCTCCGGCGAGCAGCGCGGCGGCTTCACGAACTACTAAGTGGTCGCCCCCGCAAACACCCGCCGCGCCAGTCGGCCGCTGATCACCGCCTGGCGGCGTCCTCGGGAGTCGATGTGCCAGAGGCACACCTTCCTCCCTGCGTCCTTGCCAGGCAGCGCCAGCGACCACCTGGACACGACGCGTGTTCACGGGGGAGACCACTAGTGCGCATCGGCTTCTTCCTCCGCGAGGCGACGCGCTCCCTGAAGCGCAACGCCGTGCCCTCGTTCGCCGCGATGGCGTCCGTGCTCGTCACGATGCTCGTCCTCGGCGTCTTCATCCCGATGGTCCAGGCGACGACCGGCGCGGCCAACGACGTGCGCGGCAAGGTCCTCGTCGACGTCTTCCTCAAGACGAACGCCACCGACGCCGCGATCGAGCGCGTGCGCCGGACGCTGACGCAGGACACGCCGCACGTCGGCAACGTGACCTTCGTCTCCAAGGCCGAGGCCTACGCCAAGGAGCGCAAGCAGAATCCCGAGGCCTACGCGCTGCTGGGCTCCAACCCGCTGCCCGACACGTTCCGCGTGAGCCCCGACAAGCCCGCGAACGTCGGCAAGCTCCGCGATGCCCTCGCGCCCGTGAGCCCGAGCGGCGAGCGGACCGTCGTCGACCCCGCGATCGACGAGGTCAAGAACCGCCGCGACGAGACGACGAAGATCCTCTCCGCGACGCGCGTCGTGAAGCTCAGCATGGCGCTCCTCGCCGGCCTGCTCGTCCTCGCGTCGATCCTCCTCATCTCCAATACCGTGCGCCTGTCGCTGTTCGCCCGCCGCCGCGAGGTCGAGGTCATGAAGCTCGTCGGCGCGACGGACTGGTTCATCCGCTGGCCGTTCGTCATCGAGGGCGTGATCGTGGGAGCGCTGGGAGGCCTCATGGCGATCCTGCTGCTGCTCATCGGCAAAGTCGCCTTCATCGACCCGCTGAAGCACGACTTCTCGCTCATCGCCGCGCCCGAGACGATCAACTTCGGCCTGCTGATCGTCGTGCTGCTGCTCGCGAGCGTCGCCGTCTCGGCGGCCGGCTCCGGGCTCTCGCTGCGCCGCTTCCTGCGCGTCTAGCTGCGCGGCGTGGCAGACTGCCCGCCGTGGCGGTCGTTCGGGGGAGACGGGGTTGGATCGCGGCGCTCGCGAGCGTCGTGCTCGCCGCCGTGCTCGCGGCGCCCGCATCCGCGGCGTCGCCGGCCTCCGGGACGCTGACGGCCGACGCGTCCGGCAACGGCTCGGTGAGCTGGACCGGCACGGTGAACGTCGGCTCGGAGGCGCTGAAGGCCGACAACGGCGCCGGCTGCTTCGGCGCCGACGGGCGCCTGGCCCCGACGTCCGGCTGCGACGCCTTCGCGCTCGACGTCGCCGTCGACGAGAGCTTCTACAAGGACCGGCCGGGCGCCGTGAGCATCAACGCGACCGGCTTCGGGATCGCCGACCTCGACCTCTACGTCTACCGGCGCAACCCCGACGGCACGCGCGGCGAGTTCGTCGGCGGCGACGGCCAGACGCTCGGCACCGACGAGAACGTCGGAATCGACAAGGCGTCGGGGGCCTACATCGCCGTCCTCACGCCGTACACGACGATCGGACCGCAGACGTACACCGCCAACGCCCAGCTCGTGACGCGCCAGGGGCCAAACCTCGCCGCGGCCGAGGCCGCGGCGCCCAAGGGCCTGCCGAACTACCGCGCCTCGCGCGACAAGTACACGTCGCACTCCGAGCCGACGATCGCGATGGACCCGCTCGATCACAACCACCTAATCGCCGGCTCGAAGATGTACGAGAACAACGCGAAGTACCTCTTCAAGATCGGGACCTACGAATCCCACGACGGCGGGCGCACGTGGGAGGACCAGGGCCAGCTCCCGGGCTACTGCCAGAACCCCGGCGAGTGCGACCCGGCCAACGAGGCCGCCTACCGCACGACGTCGGACATCTCGATCGACTTCGACGACGAGGGCAACGCCTACGCGAGCGTCCTCGACGCGCCCGGCGGCACCGCCGCCTTCCGCGGCTTCAACATGACCGTCCACATCAAGCACCCGGGCCAGCCGTGGAGCCAGCCGATCACGGTCCACGACAACCGCTTCAACCCGCTCACGACGCGCCTGCTGCTCGACGACAAGAACTGGATCGCCGTCGACAACCACACCGACGTCAACGGCGGCCCGAACGTCCCGCGCGACGGCAAGATCGGGACGATGTACATCTGCTGGGACCTCGACGGGGCGAGCGTCGTGCCGCTGCAGGAGATCGTCGTCATGCGCTCGCTCGACGGCGGCAAGACGTGGGGCGGGATCACGCCGAGGGACAACCTGCCGTTCCCGGTGAGCCAGAAGACGCTGATCTCCGGGATCGGCTGCCACATCGCGATCGGGCCCAAGGGTGAGGTCTACGCGACGTGGTACGACAACCAGCTCAATGCGCTGATGCAGGCGAAGTCCGAGAACCGCGGCCGCCTCTGGACGCCCGCCGTCCCGATCGCCGGGATCACCGGCATCAACGCGCCCTTCGCCGGTGAGGCGTTCCGCAACCTCTCGCTGCCGACGACCGCCGTCGACGCCAACGGCACGGTCTACGTCGCGGCGGCCTCGCGCAATGCCGAGGGCAACCCGCTGCTCGGCAACCTGCTCGCGGTCGGCAAGCAGATCAAGTCCGGCGAGCTGTCGGTCGACGCGCTCACCGAGCTGCTGAAGACCGACGACTCCAACAACGTCGCCGGCAAGGACTACAAGGCCGGCGGCGACGGGATCGGCCCGCAGTCGGGCTCGGACATCGTGCTCTTCAAGTCGACCAACGGCGGGCGCTCGTACACGGGACCGGTGCGCGTCAACCAGGATCCGCTCAACGGCGACGCCGACCAGTTCCAGCCCTGGATGGCGGTCACGCCGTCGGGTCAGATCAACATCTCGTTCTTCGACCGCCGCGACGACCCCGCGAACTACTTCATCGACACGTGGCTCGCGCGCTCGGAGGACGGCGGGCGCACGTTCACCGACCGCCGCGTGTCCCAGCACATGTGGGACCCGGCGATCAACTCGCCGACCTCCGTCTCGGGCCAGTTCATCGGCGACTACCAGGGCCTCGTCGCCGACGACGACGTCGCGATCCCGTTCTGGAACGACACGCAGCTCGCGAACCTCCCCGAGAGCGACAAGGAGCACTCGCCCTACCAGGAGGTCTTCGCCGCGCGCGTGCCCAACGGCGTCGAGACGACGACGGCGCCCACGCGCTGCTTCGCGCGCAGGCTCAACGTCGGCGGGAAGTCGATCGGCCGCGTCTCCGTGCGCGCGACGCGCGACCTCGTCGGCCGCCGCCTCGGCCCGCCGCAGCGCACCGCCCGCGGCGTCCTGCGCTACTGCGTCAAGGGCGGCGGCAGCGTCCTCGTCGCCTTCGACGCCAAGGGCCGCGTGAGCCTCGCGGCGACGACGGCGCAGGGCCACCGGCGGCTGAAGATCGGCCGCGGCAGCACGCTGAAGTCGCTGCAGCGCGCGTTCGGGAGCCGGCTGCGCAACGCCGTGCCGGGCGTCCGGCGCGTCGCGAGCGGGCCCTCGCGCCAGCTGCTGTTCGGGGTGCGCGGCGGCAAGGTGACGTTCGTCGGCGTCGCGAGCACGACGCTGCTGCGTGACCGCGCGGCGCTGCGCACCCAGCTGCGCCGCGCCGCGCTCATCAGCGCCCGCTGAGTCAGCGTCGGGCGCCCATCACTACGGTGTGTGACCGCGATGCCCCGCCGCCTGCCATCAGTGACGCTCTTCCTCGCCCTGCTGCTCCCGTTCGTCCTCGCGCTCGGGATCTGGCTCGGCGGGCACCCGCGCTGGCTGCTGAGCCCGATCGCCGACGTCCTCGTCGGCGACGAGAGCCGCCGCGTGCCGCTCGAGGCGCTCGACACGATCCATGACAAGTACTACCGCGAGGTCCCGCGCCGCCAGCTGTCCGACAACGCGATCACCGGCGCCGTCGCAGGCCTCGACGACCGCTTCTCGGCCTACCTCTCGGCGAAGGACTACCACGTCTTCCGCCAGTCGCTCGACAACGCCTTCGAGGGCATCGGCACGGGGATCCACGGGGTGGCGCGGGGCCTGCGGATCGAGGTCGTCTATCCCGGCTCGCCGGCGCAGAAGGCCGGCATCGCGGTCGGCGACATCATCACGCAGGCCGACGGCCACAAGCTCGCGGGGCTCTCCGAGGCCGCCGCGTCGGCGTTCATCAAGGGCAAGGCCGGGACCTCGGTGACGCTGCGGATCCTGCGCGGCGACAAGCGGCTCGTCAAGCGCGTCGAGCGGGCGCGGATCAGCGTCCCGGTCGTCGAGTCGAAGATCGCGAACGCCGGTGGCAGGCGCGCCGCCTACATCCATCTCTCGACGTTCGGCCCGAACAACGCCCACGACCAGGTCGCCGCCGCGCTGCGCCGCCTGATCCGGCGCAAGGCCAAGGGCGTCGTCCTGGACCTGCGCGGCAACGGCGGCGGCCTCGTCTCCGAGGCCCAGCTCGTCGCGAGCATGTTCCTCAAGGACGGGACGATCGTCACGACGCGCGGCCGCGCCGTCGATACGCAGACGCTCAAGGCCGTCGGCGACCCGATCGCCGGCGACCTGCCGACCGTCGTCCTCGTCGACCGCGGGACGGCGTCGGCCTCGGAGATCGTCGCCGGCGCGCTGCAGGACCGCCGGCGCGCGACGCTCGTCGGGACGCGGACCTTCGGCAAGGGCGTCTTCCAGGAGATCATGCCGCTGCACAACGGCGGCGCCGTCGACCTCACCGTCGGGCAGTACTTCCTGCCGAGCGGGCGCAACCTCGGCGGCGCGGGCACGAAGCCCGGCAGCGGCATCAAGCCCGACGTCGCGGCGCAGGACGATCCCAAGACGCCGCGCGACGAGGCGCTCGACACGGCGCTGGACGTCCTCGCCGGAAAGCTGTAGCCGCGATGGCGCGGCGCCGGCCGCCGCCGCGGCGCGGCGACCGCAAGACGCCCGACCGCCCGGCCGTCGGCGCGCGCGCGGCCGCCGGCGAGCGCCCGCCGCGCGAGCGCTCCGACGAGGGGATCGTCGCGACGATCGACAAGCGCGGCCGCTTCCTCGTCGCCGAGCCGTTCTTCGAGCGCGGCGGGCGGATGGTCCTCGACCGCGACGCGCGCGCCAAGCCGGGCGACCTCGTGCTCGTGCGGCCGTCGAGCCGCAGCGGCGGGCACGCGAAGATCGTCCGCGCGCTCGGGCGCCCGGAGGTCGCCGCCGACGTCCTCGAGGCGCTGATGCTCGACCGCGGGCTGCGGCGGCGCTTCGACCCCGCCGTCGAGCGCGCCGCGCGCAAGGCCCGCGACGCCGGCCCGGACCCGGAGATCGCGCGCCGCGACCTCACCGACCTGCCGACGTTCACGATCGACCCCGTCACCGCGCGCGACTTCGACGACGCGATCAGCGCTGAGGTCCAGAAGGACGGGACGACGCGCGTCTGGGTCCACATCGCCGACGTCAGCGCCTACGTCGCGCCCGGCTCGCTCGTCGATCGCGAGGCCGCGCGGCGCGCGACGAGCGTCTACGTCCCGGGCCGCGTCGAGCCGATGCTGCCCGAGGCGCTGTCCAACGACGCCTGCTCGCTCGTCCCCGGCCAGGCGCGCGCGGCGGTCACGGCGCAGCTGGACTTCGCCGGGGCGCGGGTGACGCGGGCGGCCTTCTACCGCTCGACGATCCGCTCCGACGAGCGCCTGGACTACGACCGCGTCGACCGCGTCTTCGCCGGCGAGGAGGCGGCGCTCGAGCCCTGGGCGCAGCCGCTGGCGGCGGCGCGGGCCATCGCCGGCGCGTTGCATGAGCGCCGGCTCGCGCAGGCCGCGCTCGAGCTCGAGACGAGCGAGCCGGAGTTCAAGTTCGACGTCGGCGGCCACGTCGCCGAGTCGCGGCCGAGCGAGCAGACCGAGTCGCACCGGGTCATCGAGCACCTCATGATCGCGACGAACGAGCAGGTCGCCGAGCTGCTCGAGGCGCGCTCGGTCCCGACGCTGTACCGCGTCCACGAGCGCCCCGACGGCGAGAGCGCGCTGCGGCTCGTCGACCAGCTCGCCTCGCTCGGGGTGCAGACCCCGCCGGTCGGCGAGCACCTCACGCCGTCGGAGGCGGCGGAGGTCATCGCCGCCTGCTCGCGCGCGGTCGTCCGCCACACGGCGCGGACCGGGCACGGGCGCGACGCGCTGACGTACCTCATCCTGCGCTCGCTCAAGCAGGCGTACTACAGCCCGAAGAACCTCGGACACGCCGGGCTCGGCCTGACGCACTACCTGCACTTCACGTCGCCGATCCGCCGCTACCCGGACCTCGTCGCCCACCGCGCGCTGCTGAGCGCGATCGGCGGGGGAGAGGAGCAGCCGCGCGGCTCCGAGCTCGAGCAGACCGGCGCCTGGTCCAGCGCGCGCGAGCGCGACGCGATGAGCATCGAGCGGCTCGCCGACCGCGTCGCGCGGGCGTTCCTGCTCGAGCGCGAGCTCTTCGAGCAGGGCTGGAACAGGGCGTTCGACGGCGAGGTCACGGGCCTCATCGGGGCGGGGGCGTTCGTGCGCTTCGGCGATGGGCACGAGGGCCTGCTGCCGGTGCGCCGGCTGCGCGGGGACTGGTGGGAGCTCAACGAGCAGGGCACGATCCTCACCGGCGAGCGCAGCGGGCAGACGATCCGGCTCGGCGATCCGGTGCGCGTGAAGGTCGAGCGCGTCGAGACGGCGCGCGGGCGCGTGGACCTCGTGCCCGTGGAGGACGAGGACGGCGCGTGAGCGGCGCGGCTACAGCAGGCCGACGGCGACGAGCACGACCGTCGCGGCAAGCGCCAGCCCGGTCGTCAGCAGGCCCGTGCCGCCCTCCAGGCGGGCGCCGTCCAGGGGCTTGACGGGCGTGAGCATCGACGCGGCCATGACGAGCGCCGCGACGCCGAGCGCGCGCGTGACCGGAACCTGCAGCAAGGCGCCGAGCACGAGCAGGGCGAGCCCCCGCCGCGGCCGCGACGGCAGGGCCGCTGAGATGCACGGCCGGCGTGGGCCTCGCGGGCTCGGCCACGGGCAGCGGCGCCCACGGGACGCCGGTGACGGCGGCGGCGGCGCCGACGAGGCCTAGACCCCCGTCAGGGCCAGCACCTCCGTGAGGTTCGTCTTGACGGCGTCGGGGCTGAAACCCGTGATCGTGCCGGTGCCGCGGACGCGCTTGTTGCGGGCGCTGCCGCCGGTGACCTTCAGCGTCCCCTTGTACGTCACGCCGGTGATGTGCAGGGCGGCGTCGACCGTCGTGACGAAGGAGATCGTGAACGTCCCGTGGATCGAGCCGCGGTCGAAGAACATCTTGAACGGGCCGGTGAAGGAACCCGTCAGCGGCGAGGTCCGCGTCGTCGTCGAAGCGTCGCGCTGCACGCCGTTTCGCAACGGGGCCGAGCAGTTCGCCGCGCCGAAGTTCGCGGCGGTGGGCGCGGGCTGCTTGATCGTCGCGTAGAGCGTGAGCTTGCAGGTGATCTGCTTCGTCGCCGTCTTGACGGCGGTCGCCGAGCCGCCGCCGGCGCCGAGCACCGCAATGGTCGCCAGGCCGCAGAGCGCCGTCCTGCGCAGTCCGATGGATGAACGCACGAGTTTCCCCTCCCCAGGTTGTGATCCGTCCGGCCGATCCTTCCTACCACTACCCTCGATGGCCATGGCAAAGGCCAAAAAGCGCAAGGTCGCCCCCGGCGATGTTGCCTCCAATCGCTACGCGAGCTACCGCTTCGATCTCATCGAGCGCATCGAGTGCGGGATCGTCCTCGAGGGCACGGAGGTCAAGGCGCTGCGCAACGGCGGCGCCCAGCTCAAGGAGGGCTACGCGCTGATCCGCGACGACGAGGTGTTCCTCGTCAGCGTCCACATCCCGCCCTACGCGCCCGCCTCGCGCAACAACCACGATCCCGAGCGCGACCGCAAGCTCCTGCTCAAGCGTGGCCAGATCGACAAGCTCAAGCAGCAGACGAAGGAGAAGGGCCTGACGCTCGTCCCGACGCGGATGTACTTCGCCGGCGGCCGCGCGAAGGTCGAGATCGCGCTCGCCAAGGGCAAGGACCGCTTCGACAAGCGCGAGGCCATCAAGGAGCGCGAGACCAAGCGCGACATGGACCGCGCGCTGCGCGAGGTCAACCGCTAGTCCGTGCTTCCATTGAACGGTGACGGCCACTAGTCTGTCGCCGTGCTCCGGCCGGTCCTCCTGCTCGTCGCCGCCGCCGTGCTCGCCCTCGCCCTTCCGGCGAGCGCCGGCGCCGCCCTGCCCGTGCCGTACACGCTCGCTGCCGGCGTCGCCGCCGAGGCGCTGCATCCCGGGGCGCCGCCGCCGGGCGCCAACGACTTTGCCTGCAAGCCGAGCGCCGCCCATCCCAACCCGGTCGTGCTCGTCCACGGGCTCGTCGGCAACATGACCGACAACTGGCCGGCGATGTCGCCGCTGCTGAAGAACAACGGCTATTGCGTCTTCGCGCTGACCTACGGCACCACGCCGGAGCTCGGCTTCCCGCTCGACCAGCTCGGCGGGATGCAGCCGATGGAGAGCAGCGCGCTGACGCTGTCGGCGTTCGTCGACCGCGTCCGCGCGGCGACCGGCGCGAGCGAGGTCGACATCGTCGGGCACTCCGAGGGCACCGTCGTCTCCGACTACTACGCGAAGTTCCTCGGCGGCGCCGCGAAGATCGACCGCTTCGTCGGCATCGCCGGCGTCTACCACGGCACGAACGTCGCCGGGCTCGCGCGCCTCGAGCCGCTCGCGCGCCAGCTCGGCGTGACGGCGCCGTTCGACAGCCAGTGCCAGGCGTGCGTCCAGCTGCTCGACAACTCGCCCTTCATGGCCAAGCTCAACAGCGGGCCAGGCGGCGCGGCGGTCGCCGGCGTGACGTACACGAACATCGTCACGCGCTACGACGAGCTCGTCGCGCCGTACACGAACGGCACGCTCGACGCGCCGAACGCGACCAACATCGTCGTGCAGGGCCGCTGCGCGCTCGACTTCTCCGACCACTTCTCGATCGTCGCCGAGCGCAACGCGGCCCAGTACATGCTCAACGCGCTGGACCCGGCGCACGCCCGCCCGGTGGCGTGCGTCCCGGTCCTGCCCGTCGTCGGCTGACGAGCGCTACTCCGTCGCGGGCGCCATCCGCGCGCGGGCCCAGGCGAAGCCGCCGGCGAACGTGACGAACAGCCCGAGCGTCGCCGAGACGATGATCACGATCACGCCGTTGTCGAGCGAGCCCAGTTGCGGCACGCCGTCGCCGCTCGTCGCGACCGCGGAGACGACCGCCGTCACGACGGCGCCGCCGACCTGCAGCGACGTGTTGAGCAGTCCCGAGGCGAGCCCCTGCTCGGCGTCGGCGACGCCGGCCACCGCCTGGATGTTCAAGGCCGGGAAGCCGACCGCGAAGCCGACACCCGCCAGCAGGACCGTCGGCAGGATCGCGAGGATGTAGTTGGGCGACGCGTCGAGCCCGAGCAGCAGCACGTAGCCGGCCGCGAACGCCAGCAGGCTGACGCTGATCGCCGGGCCGGTGCCGTAGCGCATGATCAGCGGCGCCATGCGCGGCGCGCCGAAGGCGACGAGGACGCCCGCCGGCAGCAGCGCGAGCGCGGTCTGAAGCGGCGACCAGCCCAGCAGCGACTGCAGGTAGATCGTGAGGATGAACTGGAAGCCGAAGTACGAGCCGACGACCGCCATGATCCCGAGGTTGGCCCGGACGAGGGCCCCCGAGCGCAGGATCCCGAGCCGGACGAGCGGGTGCGAGGTGCGCTTCTCGATCGCGACGAACAGCGCCAGCAGCAGCGCCACGCCCGTGAAGGACAGCAGCGTCCGGGCGGAGCCCCAGCCCGCGCCGGGGGCTTCGACGATCGTCGCCACGAGCGCGAGCATCGAGGCGGTGACGGTCACCGCGCCGAAGGCGTCGTAGCCCGCCGGCTTGTTCTCGGCGACGACGTTGGGTACGTAGCGCCGCGCGGCGACGAGCAGGCCGATCGCGATCGGCACGGGGACGATGAAGGCCCAGCGCCAGCCGACCTCGGTCAGCAGCCCGCCGAGCACGAGCCCGAGCGAGTAGCCGCTCGCGCCGCACGCCGTGAAGACGCCGAGCGCCTTGTTGCGGGCGGGACCCTCGGCGAACGTCGTCGTGATGATCGAGAGCGCCGCCGGCGCCGTGAACGCCGCCGCCGCGCCCTTGAGGAAGCGCGAGACGATCAGCAGCGTGCCGTCGTCGACGAGGCCGCCGACGAGCGACGCGGCCGCGAAGGCCGTCAGGCCGGCGATCAGCACGCGCCGGCGGCCGAGCAGGTCGGCGGCACGACCGCCGAGCAGCAGGAGGCCGCCGTAGCCGAGGATGTAGCCGCTGACGACCCACTGCAGCGAGGAGGTCGAGATGCCGAGGTCCGCGCCGATCGACGGCAGCGCGACGCCGACGAGCGAGACGTCGAGCCCGTCGAGCAGGATGACGCCGCAGAGGACGATGAGCAGCGACCAGGCGCGGGCGTCCCAGCGGTCGCCGGTGACGTGGTGGGATGCGGGAGAAGAGGTCATGCCGGAGAACAATACATGCACACGCATCTAATGCGAACGCAAATAATGAAAGAGCAACGAGTGTGCTCGGATTGGCTATCCTGCGTCACATGTCGACCGTCGGCGCCGATGATCTCGCCCAGCAGTGGCGCGGCCTCATGGCCCGCCACGCGGCGATCTCCTGCGCGCTCGGCGCCGCGCTGACCCACGGCCACGGCATCGGCGTCCACGAGTTCGAGGTCCTCGAGCAGCTCGCGACCTCCGAGCACGGCCAGCGCCGCATCCAGGAGCTCGCCGACGCCGTCGCGCTCAGCCAGAGCGCGCTGTCGCGCCTCGTCGCGCGCCTCGAGAAGGAGGGCCTCGTCCAGCGCTGCATGTGCGAGCTCGACCGGCGCGGGATCTACGCGAGCCTCACCGCCGCCGGCCGCGAGCGCTACGAGCAGGCGCTGCCGACGCAGCGCGAGGTGCTCGCCCGCACGCTTGCCGACGCCGCTACGTGATCTCGCGCTGGCGCGTGGCGAACATGCCGAGGATCCCGACCACGACGCAGTAGCCGCCGAGCACGAGGCCGCCGCCGGTCTGGCTCAGCAGCGTCTTGTCCGCGCCGGGCGTGCCGTTGAGCGCGAGCAGCGACTCGCCGGGGAAGTACTGGCCCACGTCGTTGCCGATGAAGAGCGCCGCCGTCCCGGCGAGGAGGAAGAGGACCATGCCGGTCACGACCGTCAGGATCTGGTTGCGCAGCAGCGCCCCGAGCGCGACGCCGAACAGGCAGCCGAGGACGAGGCCGACGGCGACGCCGATGTAGACGTTCACCGCCTTGTCGGCGTTCACCGGCACGCCGCGGTTGGAGAGGATCGAGAGCCCGAGCCCGGCGTTGACCGCGACGTACAGCAGCGCGCCGACGATCCCGACGACGAGGCCGACGAAGAGCTTGGCGAGGATGACGCGCTCGCGCTTGGGCGTCACGACGAACGTCGAGTTCGCCGTCCCGTGGCGGAACTCGTTCGTCGACAGCAGCGCACCGAGCGTGAACATGAACACGATCGCCAGGTGCGTGCCGATGATGAGCGTCGCGACGTTGCGCTTGCGCAGGTCCGAGACGTCGCCGAGCGACGTCGTCAGCCCGGCCGCGAGGCCCTCGATGAGGATCATCGCGCCGAGCAGCGCCCAGGTCGTGCGGACCGAGACGAGCTTCAGCCACTCGGACTTCAGGATGTTCATTGCGAGGACCAGCCTCGGTGCTCGCCGAAGGCGATTGTCGAGCGATGACGCGCAGTCAACGGACGTTGCCCTTCTCGCCGGTGAGCTCGAGGAAGCGGTCCTCGAGCGTCGAGACCTCGTGCGTGAGCTCGAAGATCGGGATGCCGTTGTCGGCGGCGAGCATGCCGATCTGCTCGAGCGTCGTGCCGTGGACGAGCATCGCCTCCGAGCGCCCGTCGACCGTGACGCGCGCGCCCTCGTCCTCGAGCAGCTCGCGCAGGTCCTGCGCGCGCGGGGAGCGCACGAGCGCGGGCCGGCGGTCGCCCTTGATCAGGTCGGCGAGCGTCCCCTGCATGACGAGCCGCCCCGCGCCGATGACGACGACGCTGTCGACCGTCTGCTCGACCTCCGACAGGACGTGGCTGGAGATCAGCACCGCGCGGCCCTCGGCGGCGAGCGCGACGAGGATGTCGCGCAGCCAGCGCATGCCCTGCGGGTCCAGGCCGTTGGCAGGCTCGTCGAGCATGAGGATCTTCGGGTCGCCGAGCAGCGCGGCGGCGAGCGCGAGGCGCTGGCGCATGCCCATCGAGTAGCCCTTGACGCGGCGGTCGCGCGCCGGCGTGAGCTCGGTCATCTCGAGCACCTCGTCGACGCGGCTGTTCGGCAGCCCCGCGGCGGCGGCGAGCGTGCGCAGGTGCCCGCGGCCGGTGCGGCCGGGGTGGACGTCCTTGGCGTCGAGCGACGCGCCGACGGAGCGCACGGGGTTGCGCAGCTCGTGAAACGGCTTGCCCATGACGAGCGCCTCGCCGCTCGTCGGGCGGATGAGGCCGAGCAGCGCGCGCAGCGTCGTCGACTTGCCCGAGCCGTTGGGGCCGAGGAAGCCCGTGACGCGGCCGGCCTCGACGATGAACGACAGGTCGTCGACGGCCATGGTCTCCCCGTAGCGCTTCACCAGGCGCTCGACCGTGATCTCAGCCATGGCTCACGACGGGATGCTGCGCTCGATGTGGCTGAGCTCCATGCCCACGCCGCAGACGACGATCAGCCCGATGTAGACGGCGAGGATCGCGAGCCGGTGGGCGGGCTTGACGCGGTAGTACGCCTCGACCTCCTCGCCGCCGGCCTTGCGCGCCTTCCAGCGCCGGTACGTCTCGATGACCGCGAACAGGAGGATGAGGAAGATGATCGGGTTCGGATAGACGAACGCGACGAGCGCCATGAAGAAGAGCCCGACGAACCACATCCAGGGCGACAGCGCCGCCATCGCGCGCCCGCCGTCGAGCGGCACGACGGGGAGGAGGTTGAAGAGGTTGAGGAACAGCCCGGTGAAGACGAGCGCGTACCAGAAGTCGTCGCCCGTGGCGGCCGCGATCGGCAGCAGGGCGAGCGAGCCGGCCGTGCCGAGGACCGGCCCGGCGAGGCCGACGCGCGCCTCCGCCGTCGCGTCGTCGCCGAGCGACTTCGCCATGACGACCGCGCCGAGGAAGGGGATGAACATCGGCGCGCTCGCGGGGATGCCCTCGCGGCGCAGCTGGATGACGTGGCCCATCTCGTGGACGAACAGCAGCAGGACGAAGCCGAGCGCGAACTTCCAGCCCCAGATGAGGCTGTAGGCGGCGAGCGAGACGAGCATCGTCCCGGAGGTCGTCAGGAGCTTGGCCTTCGGCAGCAGCAGCAGCGCGGCCTTGCCGAACTTCAGCAGCAGGGCGCCGATGACGACGAGGCCGCTCAGGCCGCGGCGCCACCACGGCCGCTCGTCCGGGGGCGGGGCGATGACGGGCGCGAGCGGCTGCTCGGGCTCGGTGATGTCGGTGCGGGGGGGTGCCGCAGCGGGCACGGGGGACCCCGGCCAAGGCTGGCTCATGCCCCCATTGTGGCAAGCGTGCCTGAAGGCACGCTGAACCATGGACGGGTATCTATCTGGCTGGCTACGAGGCGCGCGCCAGCGCCTCGTGCGCCGCGGCCTCGGCCTCTTCGAGCTGCGCCTCGACGAGATCGAGGCCGCTGTCCCAGAAACCGGGGTCGGCGAGGTCGATGCCGACCATCTTCCCGAGCTCCTCCGGGCTCTGCGAGCCGCCGGCGCGCAGGAGCTCGAGGTACTGCGGTACGAACGACTCACCCTCGTCGACGTAGCGCTTGTAGATCGACAGCGCGAGCAGCTGGCCGTAGGCGTAGGCGTAGACGTAGCCGGGCGTCGAGATGAAGTGCGGCACGTAGGACCACCACGAGCGGTAGCCGTCGGTGAGCGCGACGCTGTCGCCGAGCATCGCCTCCTGCGACTGGGCCCAGAGCTCGTTGAAGCGCTCGACGGCGAGCTCGCCCTCGTCGCGGCGGGCGGTGTGGACGAGCTCCTCGAAGTGGTTCATCGCCGTCTGGCGGAAGACCGTCGCGATCGAGCCCTCGATCGACTCGGCGAGCAGCGACAGCCGCGACTCCGGCGTCTTGGCCTCGGTGAGCAGGCGGTTGAAGACGAGCGTCTCGCCGAAGACCGACGCCGTCTCGGCGAGCGTCAGCGGCGTGTGCTGCTCCAGGACGCCGCGCGGGCGGGCGAGCTCGGCGTGCAGGCCGTGGCCCATCTCGTGGGCGAGGATCAGCACGTCGCGGCGCTTGGCCGTGTAGTTCAGCATGAGGTACGGGTGCTCGGACGGGACGGTGTAGGCGGCGAAGGCGCCGCCGCGCTTGGCCGGCCGCGGCGGGGCGTCGATGCGGTTGTCGTCGAAGAACGCGCGCGCCGGGTCGCCGAGCTCGGGCGTGAAGTCGGCGTAGGACGCGAGCACGAGCTCCTTCGCGTCCTCCCAGTCGACGGGCTCGTCGTCCTGCGTGACGGCGGCGATGCGGTCGTAGTCGGCGAGGACGTCGAGTCCGAGCAGCTGTGCCTTCAGGCGATACCAGCGGCGCGCGATGTCGTAGCGGTTGCGCACGGCGGTCAGCAGCGCCTGGACGGACTCGTCGGAGGCCTCGTTGGAGAGGTTGCGCGCGGCGAGCCAGTTGGGGTAGTTGCGCAGGCGGTCGTCGGTCGCCTTGTCGGCGAGCAGCGTGTTGAAGATGTAGGCCCGCGTGCGCAGCCCCGGGGCGAGCGACTCCGTGACGGCCTCGGCGGTGGCACGGCGCACGTCGCGGTCGGGCGACATGAGCTGCGCGAGCGCGCTGTCGAGCGCGACCGGCTCGTCGTGGCCCGGCAGGTCGACGGTGATCGCCGAGGTCTGCTCGCTGAACAGGCGCGACCAGGCCGAGCTGCCGGTGACCGCCTTCTCGGCGACGATCTTCTCCTCGGGCTCGGTCAGCAGATGCGGGCGGTAGCGGCGCGCGGAGCGCAGGAAGTGGCGTGCCGTGTCCAGGCCCTCGGCGGCGATGAGCTCGTCGGCGCGCTCGTCGTCGAGGCCGGCCCACTCGAGCTCGAAGAAGATGAGCTTCGTCTCGATCTGCGTGCTCTTCTCCTGGACGCGCTGCAGGAGCGCGCCGAGCGCGGGGTCGGCCGTGTCGATGCTGAAGCGCAGCATCGCGTAGTTGCCGGCGCGCGACGCGAGCTCGGAGATCTCCTGCAGCTCGGTGACGGCGGCGGCGAACTCGGCCGCCTCGAGCTCGCCCAGGCGGCCGGCGTACGTGTCGGCGAACGCCTGCGCGCGCTGCGTCGCCTCGTCGAGGAGGCGGTCGGCGCCGGCGTCGTCCTCGCCGTGGACGAGCGGTGAGAGATCCCAGGAAACGTCTTCGACGGTCATGCCCCAAGACTATTTGACGCAGAATGCGGGAACTCGTGCGGATCCGCTCTTGACGCGATTTCCCGGCCGGAGGTACGTTCGCAGTGCGACGCGGAACTGGAGCCGCAAAGAGCGAGGCCACCGAGGTGTGAGGCCGCGCCACCCAGACGTCGGGGCGCCTCTTCGGAGCGCGACCCGTCAGAGGGTTCCTCAAGCGGCCCCGGAACCGCGTCGCGACTTTTAAGTCGCCCTTTCGTTTTGCGGGCAACCGCGCCGGGCAGCCGCAGTCGGGTGTCAAGCTCTCCTGCAATGACTTCCCGCTCCTCCAGCTCCTCCGGCACGAGCGTCGATCTCACGACCCTCGTGCTCACGGCCGTCGCATCGGCCGCCGCCGCGTACGCGTGCTCGAAGATCTGGGCGCCCGGAACGCTCGCCTCGGCGGCGTTCACGCCCGTCCTCGTCGCGCTGATCAAGGAGGGCCTCGCGCGCCCGGCGAAGGTCGTCACGAAGGCCGTGCCGCCGATCCGCGGGGTCGTGCGCAGCGCGTCGGGGCCGTCGGGGACGGAGGTCCACGAGTCGCTGCCCGCGCCCGAGCCGGAGCTCCCGGACCTCGAGCGCGTCGCCCAGCCGGGCGAGATCAGCTACCACTCCAGCGGCATGAGCACGGCGCGGCGCTGGCGCCTGGCGATCATCACCGGGCTGCTGGGGTTCGTCATCGCGGCGCTCGTCTTCACCGTGCCCGAGCTCATCGCCGGGGCGCGCACGACGACGTACTTCGGCGGCGGCAGCTCGCACAGCGCGGCGCCCGTGCAGACGACGACGGTCCCGGGACAGACGGTCACGCAGCCGCCCCCGGTGACGGTCACGCAGCCGCCGGTCGTGACGGTCACGGCGCCGCCGGCCGCGACGACGCCCGTGCCGGCGCCCGCGGTGACGACGACGACGCCCGCGACGACCACGCCGGCGCCCGCGCCGTCGGGGGCGGGGAGCGCGGCGCCGGGCCCGGCCGTGCCCGTACCCGTCCAGCCGTAGGCGGCACGTCGGCTAGACTCCTGTGCGTACCGTCACGGGGACGACATGGCTTCGACGTGGTCGAATTCGTGACGGTGGTTGCGAGCCGAGGTGTCAGGAGGCCTCGTAAAACACCTGACAAAACCATACGTGCGGACTCTCACGAGTACGCCCTCGCTGTCTAGCTCAAACTAGGCGAGTGAGGTTCTGGGCCCTGCCTGCCGACCGCGGGGATCTCCGGAATCAGATGTCGGCTCATCCGGGGAGGTCCGCTCCCGCCGAACCGGAGAAATTTCAGGGAGCTGGCCCTCAGCAACCCCGCCGGCGAGGCGACCTGAGGGCGAGATCAGAGCGCCGGATACGCTCGTAGACGTCACCGCCACGCGATCGCGGACGCGGGTTCGATTCCCGCCGTCTCCACTTCGTCAGTCAGACGCTTCGGTTTCCACATCGGGAACCGGGGCGTCTTTCTCGTTGTGGGCGGCCGTTCCGGTCGTCTTGGACGCGGGTCCGATGCATCTCCGTGGTTTCCCGCGGGCGTCGTCGGCTTCACCCGGACGTTCCGAGCTCAGCGCGCAACTAGCGTCCGCAGCACCGTCCCGGGGAGCCCACCGATGCTCACAACCGTCCCGTTCACGTCCATGCCTCTTAGGCTTAGCCGGACGCTCCAGCGACCCCTCGGCACAGCGATGCAGACGACGCCGGCAGCCGCCGTCGAGCTC
>DATJEE010000020.1:0-5538 GCA_035496995.1 Solirubrobacteraceae bacterium
GCCTGATCGCGTGTCAGACGCGGACCCCCGGCCGCGACTCATATGGTGAATGAGCGATACGCCAACACACGTCGATCTCCCCGCTGCCGTCACGCCGCACCCGCTGCATCTGACCGTCGACCCGTGGTGGGACTCGCTGCACTGCCTCGCGTTCGGCACCGTCTCGGACGGCATCACCGCCGAGCAGCGCCTCGTCGCCGACGGCTGCGAGCTCGGCTTCATCGTCGGGCACCCGGAGGACGGGCCGGTGCTCGGTTTCGAGATCTGGGGCCTCTCGGGCTTCGAGTTGCCCGACGAGGACCCGGAGGTCTGGGACGGGCCGCGGTTCACCGTGCCGCGGCTCGGGCTCGTCGACGCCAGCGCCGGGGAGATCGTCCTCGCGGTGCGCGCGCAGCTCGGTGACGACCCGACCGCCGACGCGCTGCACTTCCACACGGCGATCGCCGCCCCGTCGCCGGCCGATGCGGTCCCGCACTGGGAGCTCGCGCTGGACGCCGGCGACATGCGCGCACATTTCGGGCTCGGCTACACGCTCGTCGAAACCGGCCGCCCCGATCGCGGCTACGCCCACCTGCGCCGCTACACCGAGCTGGCCCCGGCGAACTCGTGGGCCTGGTGCTGGCTGGGCCGCTGCTGCGAGGCGCTCGGCCGCGACGCGGAGGCCGCGACCGCGTACGAGCGCGCCATCGCCGTGGAGGAGCTGTGCGGGATGGACACCGACGCCGGCGAGCGCCTCGAGCGGCTGCGCCGGTAGAACTGCACCCATGGCCGAGAGCTACACCGACAGCCCGCTACTGAACGCCGACTTCGACCGCGCGCTGCTGCTCGCGACGAGCCACCACCGCCGCCAGCTGCGCAAGGGCGGTGCCGGCACGCCGTACGTCGCGCATCTGCTCGCGGTCACCTCGCTCGTGCTGGAGATGGGCGGCAGCGAGGACGAGGCGATCGGGGCGCTGCTGCACGACGCCGTCGAGGACGGCGGCGGCCCGGAGATGCTCGAGCGGATCCGCGAGGAGTTCGGTGGCGACGTCGCCCGGATCGTGCAGGCGAACTCCGACACCGACGAGGACCCCAAGCCGCCGTGGGCCCAGCGCAAGCGCGACTACATCGCCGCGATGGCGACGAAGGCGCCCGACGAGCTGCGCGTGTCGCTCGCCGACAAGCTCCACAACGCCCGCTCGATCCTCATCGACTTCCGCACGTTCGGCGACGAGCTGTGGAAGCGCTTCAAGCCCGGGACCGGCGAGCCCGTGCGCTCGTACTATCGCGAGCTGTACGACGCGTTCAGCGCGCGCGCCGCCGACATGGGCCCGCAGGCCCGTCCGCTGCTCGACGAGCTCGGCCGCACGCTCGACGAGCTCGATCGCCTCGCCGGCTGACCGACCGGTGGGAGCCTGACACCACGCTGCAGTTCATCCGCGCGCGGCCGATCACCGGAGCGCATGACCGTGCCGATCCCCGTCCTGCGCTTTCACTCGATCTCCGACGCGCGCGCCGGCGATGCCCTCACCGTCACCCGCCGGCAGTTCGAGCGCCATGTCGCGACGATCGCCGCCTGCGGCCGCCGCGCGGTGACGATCAGTGAGCTCGCCGCCGGCCTGCGCGGCCTGCGCCCGCTCCCCGAGCTCTGCGTCGCGATCACGTTCGACCGCGGCTACCTCGACACCGTCGCGGCGCTCGAACTGCTGCGCGCCCACGACCTCTCGGCCACGCTGTTCGTCGCGCCCGGGGCCGTCGGCCACGGCGACGCGATCGAGGCCGTCCAGGTCCGCGAGCTCGCCGGCTGGGACAGGGTCGAGCTCGGCGCGCACACGGGCTCGCGCCCGCGCCTGGACGCGCTGCGCACCACCGTCGCCGGCGACGAGATCCGGCGCTGCAAGCACGCGCTCGAGCAGCTCGCCGGCACGCGCGTGGACAGCTTCGCCTATCCGCACGGCGCCTTCGACCAGCGCATCCGCGGCCTCGTCATCGACGCCGGCTTCAGCTCCGCCGCCGCCGTGAAGAACGCGCTCTCGCACCCGCGTGACGATCCGTTCGCGATCGCGCGCTGGACCGTTCGCGGCGCGACGACCACCGACGACGTCGCGGCGGTGCTCAACGGCACCGGCGCGCCACGTGCGCGCTCCGGCGAGCGCGTGCGCACGCGCGCCCTGCGGGTCGTCCGCCGCGCCGGCGGCTCGCTCGTGCGCGCCGCCTAGAACCGCACGCTGAAACGCGCGCCGCCGAGGGGCGACTCGCCGACCTCGATCGTCGCGCCGTGGTCGCGGACCTGCTGGGCGACGAGCGCCAGCCCGAGCCCGGAGCCCGGGACCCCCTCCTCGGACGCGCCGTTGGCGCGGACGAACGGCTCGAAGATCCGCGCGCGGTCGGCCGCGCCGACGCCGGGGCCGTCGTCGTCGACGACGAGCGTCGGACCGTCGCCCAGGCGCACGGTCACCGCGCCGCCGGCACCGCGCCCATGCCGGGCCGCGTTCTCGACGAGGTTGTCGGCGAGCAGCCGCAGCCCCGGCTCCCACCCGCGCACGACGACCGCGGTCTCGGGCACGTCCGACGACCACGTCACCTCGGGGTGGCGCGCCGCCGCCGCCTCGACCGACGACGCCACGACCTCGGCGAGGTCGACGTCCGCGTGCGACACCGCCGCCGCGTCCCCGCGCGCCAGCGCCTGCAGGCCGTCGAGCAGGTCGACGAGCCGCCGGTGCTCGGCGAGCGCGTCGTCGACGAGCTCCGCGCGCTGTGCCGCCGGGATGTCGGGGTGGCGGCTGAGCGCCGAAAGCGTCGCCAGCACGCTCGTCAGCGGCGTGCGCAGCTCGTGTCCGGCGTCGGCGGTGAAGCGCCGCGTCGCCGCCAGCGCGCGCTCGCGATCGCCCGCCGAGCGCCCCAGCCGCGCGAGCATGTCGTTGAAGCTCGCCGCGAGCGACCGCAGCTCCAGCGCGCCGTCGTCGCCCGGCACGCGGCGGTCGAGGTCCGACGTGCTGGCGATGTTCGCCGTCGCGGCGCGCAGGCGGGCGAGCGGGCGCAGCAACACGTTGGCGACGAACCACACGCCGATGCCGGACACGAGCAGCGCGCCGATGCCGAACGCGGCGAGCCGGTGGTTGAGCTGTGACTGGCGGTGCTCGAGACCCGCCAGGCTCGTCGTGACCTCCAGGCGCGCGAGCCCGCCCGAGCGCTCGAGGCTCACCGCGTAGGACCGGTAGCGCGCCCCGCCGGCGGTGAACGTCCGCAACCCGGTTCGCGGCGCGGGGCGCGCGCCCGGCGGCGGCTTGCCGGAATCCAGCAGCGCGCGCCCGCCGAGCAGCACGCGCAGCGACGTGCCAGTCGCCGAGAGAACCTGGTCGAGACGCCCGTCGTTCGGCGGCAGGGAGTCGTCGACGGCCGCGAGCGCGGTCTCGCGCGAGAGCTCGGCCGTCGATCTCAGGCCGTCGTCGAGCGCCGCCCGCTCGGAGCGGTCGACGTAGCGCGAGACCATGACGCCCGCGCCCGCGAGAACGACCGCGAGCACGAGCGTGATCCCGAGGGTGAGGCGACCGCGAAGGCTGCGCATGCTGCGCTCAGGGTCGCAGGATGAAGCCGACGCCGCGCACGGTCTGCAGCACGCGCGGCTCGCCGCCGGCCTCGAGCTTGCGGCGCAGGTAGCCGACGAAGACGTCGGCGATGTTCGTCCCGGGGTCGAACGTGTAGCCCCAGACCTCCTCGTGGAGACGCTCGCGCTCGATGACCTCGCCCGGATGGCGCAGGAACAGGTGCAGGAGGTCGAACTCGCGCCGCGTGAGACCGAGGTCGCGATCGCCGCGCACCGCCACGTGCGAGCGCGGGTCCAGCGTGATGTCGCCGACGGTCGCGCCGGCGTCGGAGGTCGCGGGGCGGCGGCGCAGCAGCGCCTGCAGGCGCGCCGTCACCTCCTCGAGCGCGAACGGCTTGACGACGTAGTCGTCGGCGCCCGCCTGCAGCCCACGGACGCGGTCGTCGACCTCGTCGCGTGCCGACAGGATGCAGACCGGGACGTCGTCGCCCCCCGCCCGCAGCGCCTTGAGGACCTCGAGGCCGTCGAGATCGGGCATCGCGAGGTCGAGCAGGATCACGGCCGGTGCGACGGACTCGGCGGCCGCGAGCGCGGCGCGCCCGCCCGAGGCCCGTACGACGCGGAAGCCCTCGAGCTCGAGGCCCGCCCCGACCGCACGGCGGATCGCGGCGTCGTCGTCGACGAGCAGGACGAGCGGGCCGCCGCCCCCGTCGTCGGCCTCATCCACGCGAGACGCTCTCACAGTCGCGCGCGACGTTGTCGACGGCGTCTGCGATCACGCGATCGCGGCCGGGGCCGCAGGCGATCGTGTCGGGCACGCCGTCGCGGGCGGTGATGACGTCACGGCCGGCGCCGCCGGCGACGACGTCGCCGGGCCCGGCTCCCGCGTCGATGCGGTCGTTGCCCGCGCCGCCGACGAGCGTGTCGGCGCCGGCGCCGCCCGTCAGGACGTCGTTGCCCGCGTCACCGAAGAGCGTGTCGTTGCCGGGGCCGCCGAAGAGACGGTCGTTGCCGGGGCCGCCGACGAGCCGGTCGTTGCCGGCCGCGCCACGCAGCGTGTCCGGGCCGGCGAGGCCCTGCAGGTCGTCGTCGCCGCGACCGCCCCGGAGCTGGTCCGGCCCTGCGCTGCCGACGAGCGCGACGGGGGCGGCACCCGCTCCTGCGCCCTTCTTGCCCGCCTTGCCGAGCGCTACGCCGGTCATCGGGACGAGCGTGACGAGGACGGCCATGAGCAGAGCGATGCGGTGCATGACGCACAGCACCCGTCGCGGGCGAGATCACGCCTTTGTCTCATCGACTTCTCACCGAACGTGAGGACTCCGTGAGAGCCGCTACCGATCCGGAGCGCTGGGCAGCACAGTTCATTTTCGGAACCTTTTCGCAAATCTGAGGAGTACGCCCATGAGCCCCACGATCACGAAGCACACACGGACGTTTGCTGCAGCCGTCGCGGCCGGCGCCATGCTCGTCGTCCCCGCCGCCGCCCTCGCCGCCAAGGGCGACCACGGCAAGTCCAACGCGCATAAGGCCACCCCGGCGAACTGCGCGAAGACCCACACTTCCGGCTACACGCTCACCGGCACGCTCGTCGCCGTCACGGCCGACGACCCGGCCACGCCCGCCAGCGAGGCGACCGTCACGCTGACGGTCCTCCACGGCAACAGCGCCGCCAAGCGCTCGGGCGACATCGCCGACCAGGACGCCACGAAGCCCGGCACCCAGATCAGCGGCGCCACGTTCACCGTCCCCGCCGGCGACGCGTTCGTCCTCAAGCTCCAGGGCTACCAGGGCACCGACACGCCGTCCATCGGCGACCGCGTCAAGGTTCACGCCCGCATCGTCCGCACCTCGAAGAAGTGCGCGACGGCCGGCGCGAGCATCGCCGACCGCCTCGGCGCGATCGACGTCCGCCGCGTCACGATCTCCGACCGCGACCCGGACGCCTAACCCTCTCACCCCAGACTGATGCAGGTCCGGCGGCCGCCCCTCGGGGCGGCCGTCGTCGTTCCGGG
>DATJEE010000021.1:0-4130 GCA_035496995.1 Solirubrobacteraceae bacterium
TCTCCTCCCCGCGGGTCATGACCGACCACGAGAGGTTCACCGTGACCTTCGCCCTCGGCAACTCCAAGCCCGTCCTGCGCACCGTCACGCTCTACCAGCCTGGCGCGCATACCTGATCGGCGCTGCCACGGGTCCCGTTGCTGCCGACGGGGCCCGGGCGCAGCCGTTCCGCGGTCAGATCCGTGCGGCCAGCGCGTGGCGCTGGCGCTCGGTCATCGACCCGACGGTCTTCGTCTCCGGCATGTTGATCTCGGCCAGGAACTTGCGACAGCGCGTCGACCCCCAGCGGTGCTGGCTCTGCAGCAGCTCGCCGATCGTCATGCTCGCCGCCTCCCAGGGGCTGTTGAGGATGACCTCGCCGGCGGTGACGACCCCCTCGCCAACGCGCCGCTTGAGATCAGCCCGTGCGAGCCGGACCTCGTTCGCGCGCTGAAGAGCCTGCATATGTTGCGGCGCAGGGGCAATCGTCGCTGTGGCGTCGTGCATGGAGTCCTCCCCGGCTGCCTCGTCCGTGCGACGGCAGCCTTAAATGATGAGCTGTGACATTGGCGCGTGCGTCGGGCTCCCCCGGCCACTACGACCACTGGCTTCCGGTGCCCGTCTCTGGGTCTCGGTGGGTCTAGGGCCTTCCCGACGCGTCTGCTGAGCGCACCTCGAACGTATGGGAGGTGTGCGGATCGGTCAACGCAACCGGCCGCAAAGGCACCGCTCGGAGCGATGTTTTTCTTCCGTGTTTCCCTTGTGAAGATGTGGACAAGCGTGAGCGGGTGAGACTCAGGTCGCGAGCAGGCTCTCGTCGGCCTCGAAGAGATCCTGGACCGAGGCGAAGGCCTCGAGCGCGCGGTCGAGCGTCGCGCGGTCGTGCGTCGCCATGACGCTCGTGCGCAGCAGTGCGCCGCCCGGCGGCACCGCGGGGTGCAGGGCGACGTTGACGAAGACGCCGGCGTCGTAGAGCGCGCGCCAGAGCAGGACGGCCTTCCAGTCGTCGCCGACGATGACCGGCACGATCGGCGTCATGTGTCCGCCCTCGTGCTCGACGACGCGCAGGCCCTGCGCCTTGAGGCCGGCGTGCAGGTAGGCGGCGTTGTCGAGGACGCGCGCGAGCAGCTGCGGCCCCTCGTCGGAGCGGACGATCCGCAGCGCCGCGAGCGCGGCGCCGACGGCGGCCGGCACGCCGGCGGCCGTGAAGAGGAAGGCGCGGCTCTGGACGCGGAGGAAGTCGACGACCTCGTGGCTGCCGGCGATGAAGCCGCCGCAGCTCGCGAGGCTCTTGGAGAACGTGCCCATCCGCAGGTCGACGCGGTCCTCGACGCCGAGCAGCTCGGCGGCGCCCGCGCCGCGGGCGCCGAGGACGCCGGCCCCGTGCGCCTCGTCGACCATCAGCCGCGCGCCGAAGCGCTCGCAGAGCTCGGCGATCTGCGCGAGCGGCGCGACGTCGCCCTCCATCGAGAACACGCCGTCGACGACGACGAGGATGCCGCCGCCGTCGCCGGCCGCCTTCTCGAGCGTGCGCTCGAGCTTGTCGAGGCGGTTGTGGCGAAAGACGCGCAGCTTCGCGCGGCTCAGCAGGCAGCCGTCGAGGATCGAGGCGTGGTCGCCGCTGTCGGCGACGACGGTGTCGCCGGGTGCCAGCAGCGTGCCGAGCGCCGCGAGGTTCGCCTGGTGGCCGGTCGTGAAGACGAGCGCCTCCTCGGTGCCCATCCAGTCGGCGATCTCCTGCTCGAGCTCGAGGTGCAGGGCGATCGTCCCGTTGAGCAGCCGCGAGCCCGTCAGCCCGGTCCCGTACGTGTTCAGCGCGGCCTGGGCGCCGGCGATGACGCGCGCGTCGGCGGTGAGGCCGAGGTAGTTGTTGGAGCCGAGCATGATCCGCTCGGCGCCCTCCATCTCGACGACGGGTCCGGCGGGTCCCTCGAGCGTGCGGAAGTACGGCAGCAGATCGGCGGCGCGCGCGTCGGCGAGCTGCTGGGAGCGCTCATGGCCATGGGCCTTGGCGAAGACGTCTTTGGTCGTGGAAGCCATGTAGCGTGGTCGCGGTGAGCGTCGATGTGCGGGCCGTGAAGTCGCGGCGGGACTGGAAGGAGTTCATCGAGCTCCCGTACCGGCTGCATGCTACCTCCGACCGGTGGGTGCCTCCGGTCCGTCTGGAGCGCCGGCTCTTCCACAGCCGCCGGATGAACGCCTACTTCAAGCACGCCCGCGCGCAGGAGTTCGTCGCCCGGCGCGGCACGCGCGTCGTCGGTCGCATCAGCGCCCAGTGGGACAAGGCCTACGACGACGAGCACGGGGTGGGCGGGGTCTGTCACACCGGCATGTTCGGCTTCCTCGAGTTCGAGGACGACGCCGAGGTCGCCCGCGCGCTGCTCGACGCGGCCCGGTCGTGGCTCGCCGGCGAGGGCCGCAGCCACATGATCGGCCCGATGGACTACACGATGAACGACGAGTGCGGCGTGCTCATCGAGGGCTTCGACCGCGACCCGATGATCAAGCAGCCCTGGCACCCGCCGTACTACCAGCAGCGCATCGAGGAGGCGGGCGCCGAGAAGGCGATCGACCTCTACATGTGGGAGCTGGACATCTCCGACCGGGCGAAGATCCTGCCGGTCATCTTCGAGCTTGCCGAACAGGCGAAGTCCAAGCACGGCATCGAGATCCGCCACCTGCGCCGCCGCGACCTCTCCAAGAACATCAAGGGCGTCTTCGGCGAGGTCTACAACACCGCGTGGAAGCGCAACTGGGGCTTCGTGCCCTACTCCGACGAGGACCTCAAGCACTACGCCGAGGAGCTGCAGCTCGTCTACGACCGCAACTGGTTCATGGCAGCGCAGAAGGACGGCGAGACGATCGGCATGGCGATCACCGTGCCCGACGTCAAC
Source organism: Solirubrobacteraceae bacterium (assembly GCA_035496995.1). GTDB lineage: Bacteria > Actinomycetota > Thermoleophilia > Solirubrobacterales > Solirubrobacteraceae > CADCVQ01. The sequence goes on from DATJEE010000021.1 coordinate 2,874, forward strand.
CAGCTGCTGAAGGTCATGGACGGCAAGGTCTTCCCGTTCGGCTGGTACACGTTCCTCTTTCGCCGCAAGAAGCACATCGACCGCGTGCGCGTGGGGTTTCTCGGCGTCAAGCCCGAGTACCAGCACACCGGCGCCGCCGCGGCGTTCTACGTCGAGCACTTCGACATGGCGACCGTCACGCCGCAGAAGTGGGGCGAGATGGGCTGGATCCTCGAGACCAACCGCGCCATGAACCGCGGCATGGAGGCCATGGGCGGGCGCATCGTCAAGCGATTCCGGGTATACGAATCCCGGTTCTGACGGCCAACGTCTGCCGTGCCCTTCAATATGTAGCGCGATGAGCGAGGAATCCCACGTGATCTCCGACGAAGAGCCCGAAGTGCTCAACGGCGTGCCGGTGCTCGCCGCGGAGGTGCGCGAGGTCGAGCCCCCGCCTGCGCCCGGCGGGCTGTCGCCGGCCGCCGTGCAGACGGTCGCCGTCGTCGGCGTGAGCGTCATGGCGGGCGCCGCCGCCGTCGCCGTCGTCCACCGCCGCAAGGCGCGCCGCGTCGCCAAGCGCCGCAAGCGCATGCTGGCCCCCGTGCTCGCGAGCCGCTCGTTCCTCGTGGACGTGCACATGCTCGGCGAGCGCAAGTAGCGGCCTTCCCGGCGCGCGGCGCCACCGCCGTCCTGGCGGCGGCGTAGGTTGCAGGCCGTGGTCGAGCTCCGCGTCGAGGTCGTGCCCCGCTGGGCGTTTCGCCTGCCGCGCCACGGCGGCGGGGACGGCGTGCTGCGCTGCCGCGGCGGCGTCCTCGAGCGGCTGCTGCACGTCGACGGGCGCCCGGCGATCGTCCGCGTCGCCCAGCTCGCCGAGCGGCGCGTGCTGTTCGGCGCCTGGGCGGCGAGCCGCGAGGACGCGCGGACCGCGATCGCGCGGATGCGCTTCGCCCTCGGCGTCGACGACGACCTGCGCCCGTTCTACGACCGCTACCGCGACGACCCGCTGATCGGGCCGTCGCTGCGCCGCGCGCCGTGGCTGCGGATCCGGCGGCGCCCGGTCGCCTTCGAGGCGCTCGCCTGGGCCGTCTGCGAGCAGCTCATCGAGGCGCGCGTCGCCGTCGGGATCGAAGCGCGGATCGTGCGCGCGCTCGGGCCGCGCGACCCCGCCAGCGGGCTGCGCGACGTGCCCTCCGCGGCGGTGCTCGCCGGCTGCGCGCCCGCGCGCCTGGAGTCCTTCGGGCTCGCCGGGCGCCGGGCGATCGCGCTCGTCCGCGTCGC
>DATJEE010000022.1:0-12909 GCA_035496995.1 Solirubrobacteraceae bacterium
CGCTCGGCCGCGAGATCCGCGGCTGCTTCGACGCCGAGCCCGGCAACGTCCTGCTGAGCGCCGACTACTCGCAGATCGAGCTGCGCGTGCTCGCCCACATCGCCGACGAGCCGGTCCTCAAGGAGATCTTCGTCCGCGGCGAGGACGTCCACACCGCGACGGCGTCGAAGGTCTTCAACACCGCGCCCGAGGACCTCGACCTCGGCCAGCGCTCGAAGGCGAAGATGGTCAACTACGGGATCGTCTACGGCCTCAGCGACTTCGGGCTCGCCGACCGGCTCGGGATCCCGCGCGAGGAGGCCAAGGAGATCATCGACACGTACCTCGCCCGCTTCCCCGCGGTGCGGGCGTTCATCGAGGCGACGATCAGGCAGGCGACCGAGCAGGGGCACGTCACGACGCTCTGGGGGCGCCGGCGCCAGATCCCCGAGCTCAAGGCGCGCAACTGGCAGGTGCGCACGCTCGGCGAGCGCCTGGCCGTCAACACCGTCATCCAGGGGACGGCCGCCGACGTCATGAAGCTCGCGCTCGTCCGCGTCGACGCCGCGCTGCGCGACTCGCCGGTGCGGCCGATCCTCACCGTCCACGACGAGCTGCTCTTCGAGGGGCCGGCGGCCGAGGTCGAGGCGATCCGCGAGCTCGTCCGCCGCGAGATGTGCGGCGTGTGGGAGCACGACCCGCCGCTGGCGGTCGACATCGGCGTCGGGCCGACGTGGATGGAGGCGAAGTGAGATGGACCGCGGCGCCGCCGTCCTGCTGACCGCGCTGACCGGCGGCCTCGTCGCGCTGCAGGCGCCGATCAACTCGATGCTCGGGCGCTCGATCGGCACCTGGCAGGCGGCCTTCCTGTCGTTCGCGATCGGGACGACGGCGCTCGCCTGCATCGCCGCGCTCGCGAGCGGCGGCCTCGGCCAGCTCGGCGAGGTGCGCCACGTCTCGCTGCTGTACCTCACGGGCGGGCTGCTCGGCGCGGCCTACATCACCTGCGTGCTCGTGACGGTCCGCACGCTCGGCCTCGGCGGCGTGACCGCCGCGACGATCGCCGCCCAGCTCGCGGTCTCCGTCGTCGTCGACCAGTTCGGGCTGCTCGGCGTCGCGAAGCAGCCGATCACCGCCGCGCGCGTCGCGGGCGTCGTGCTGCTGGGCCTCGGGACGTACCTCGTCGTCCGCGACTGACGGGCGCGCGGAGCAGCCGTGCGCGATCGTGCAGGCAGCGCTGCTCGAACGGACCTGCCCGATCGGGCGGACGACTGAGAACCTGCGGCCATGTTCCGGCCGCGTGAACAGCGCAGCGCCGCCCGCGCGGCCCTGCGCGACGCCGGCCCGCCGCCCCGGACCGGCACGGCCGTCGCGCGCTTCATGATCGGCAGCGTGCTGGCGATCGCCGTCGTCGTCATCGGCGGCTTCGTCGCGCTGCGCTCGGTCACGACGAAGGAGGCCGTGCGCGACACGAAGGACCGCGTCGCGGCCGAGGGGCGGCTGCTGGAGGGCGTCGGCCTCGACGACGGCGTCCTGCGCGGCGATCCGCGGGCGATGGCCAAGCTCGACGCCGTCGTCCGCAGCCAGATCCTCAAGGGCTCGATCATCCGCGTGAAGATCTGGTCGCGCGCGGGGGTCGTGCTCTACTCCGACGAGCCGCGCATCGTCGGGCGCCGCTTCGCGCTCGCGGCCGACGACCGCGCGCTGTTCGACACGCACAACGCGGACGCCGAGCTCAGCGATCTCGAGCGGCCCGAGAACCAGTACGAGCGCGGGCACGGGCGCCTGCTCGAGGCCTACTCGATCATCCGCACGCCGAACGGCACGCCGCTGCTGTTCGAGATCTACCAGCGGTTCAGCTCCGTGACCGCCGACGGGCATCGGCTGTTGCGCGCGCAGGCGCCGCCGATCCTCGGTGGCCTGCTGGTCCTGATGCTGTTCCAGGTGCCGCTGGCGTTGTCGCTGAGCCGCCGCCTGCAGCGCGGGCACCGCGACCGGGCGATGCTGCTCGCCAACGCCGTCGACGCCTCGGCGCAGGAGCGCCGCCGGATCGCATCCGACCTCCACGACGGCGTCGTGCAGAACGTCGCGGGGGTCGCCTTCGGCCTCGCGCCGCTGGTGCAGCGGGCCGAGCGCCGCGGCGACCACGAGGACGCCGCGGAGCTGCGCCGGTCGATCGGGCAGCTGCGCCAGGGGGTGCGCGACATGCGCACGCTGCTCGTCGAGATCCACCCGCCGAACCTCGAGTCCGTCGGCCTGGAGGCGGCGCTGCACGACCTCCTCAGCCCGCTGGAGTCGCGCGGCATCGCCACGACGCTCGCGATCGACGTCGGCCGGGCGTCGCACGGCCCCGCCGACGCGCTGATCTACCGCGCCGCGCGCGAGGCGATCCGCAACGTCCAGGCGCACGCCGAGGCGCGGACGATCGACGTCGCGGTGACGCGCCCGGCGCCCGGCGCGCTGCGGCTCGTCGTCAGCGACGACGGCAAGGGCTTCGTGACGGCCGACAAGGTGCGCGCGGGCGCCGACGGCCACCTCGGGCTGACGCTCCTCGACGACCTCGTCGCGCAGGCCGGCGGGCGTCTCTCCGTGCGCTCCGCGCCCGGCGCCGGGACGACGGTGACGCTCGACTGGCCGGCGCCGCCGCCGGTCTCAGGCGGCGACGGCGGGGCGCGGGACGCGCCAGAGGCTGTGCCCGTCGCCGGGCTCCAGCGCGAAGTCCGGCGGGCAGATGTCGAGGTAGCTGCGGAAGGACCAGTCGACGAAGCGCTGGGAGTCCAGGAGCCGCAGGCCGGGGGTCAGCAGGCGGGTCGGCGTGACACGCCCGACGAGGTGCTGCACGCGTAGGAGCCAGCGGTACTGCCACTCGTGCTCGGCGGTGAACGACCCGTAGCGGGCGAGCGCCTGCGCGCGCGTCTGGCGGCCCTCGACGACGTCGCGCAGCTCGCGGCCCAGCGCGAGCCCGAAGTAGAACGCCGGCCGGATGCCCTCGGCGGTCGTCGGCAGGCAGTGGCCCGCGCTGTCGCCGACGAAGAAGATCCCGTCCTCGACCCCCGGCCGCAGCTCGTGCGGGATCCAGTTGCCCTGCCAGCGCTCGGCCGGCACGCCGACGTCGGCGGCGAGCTGGAGCGTCGGCTCCTTGACGTGGTCGCGCGGGTCGAACGAGCCGACGCCGACGCGCAGCTCGCCGTCGGCGGGGAACGACCAGGAGTAGCCGCGGCGGACGTACTTCGGGTCGATCCAGAGCTCGAGGTCGTCGCCGGCGGCGTGGGGGTGGATCTCCAGGCCGCGCGACAGGCGCGCGTCGGGCGGCTGGACATTGGCGCCGGCGCCGAGGATCCGCCGCCAGCCGAGGCCGTCGACGATCAGCGGCGCGCTCAGGTCGCCGCGATCGGTGTGGACGGTGAAGCCCGTCCGGCCTTCGACCTTCGCCGTCTCGAACTGCGCCGCGCCCTCGGACTGCTCGCGCAGGAGCGCGCAGATGCGGCGGTAGTCGAACGTCGAGAACGTCCACGGCAGCTTCCAGCGCATGCTGCGCCCGGGGACGTGGATGAGCAGGTCGGAGAACGTCTGCTGGACGGCGCCCATGAGGCCGAGGTGCTCGAGCCACTCCGTCGGCGCGGCGCAGGCGCTCGTCTGGCGCTCGCCGATCTCGTAGCGGTCGACGATGAGCACGCGCGCCGACGTGCGCGCGAGCTCGCGGGCGACGGTGAGCCCGGCGAAGCTCGCGCCGCAGACGAGCACGTCCCATTCACCGTGCAGCGGCGTGCGCGCATCACCGCGCTTTGTTGCTCGAACTGGCATGCGGCGGGATTGTAAGGGCGCTAACCTGCCTTCCACATGACAACAACCATCACCGAGGCTGCACCAGAGGCAAAGGTCGTCGAGGGTTCAGACGGCCTGCTGCTCGAGATCGACGGGCAGATCGTCCCGAACTACGACGCCACGTTCACCCTCTTCGAGGAGGGCGAGGTCGTCACCGGCATCGTCGTCCGCATCGACAACGACGAAGTCCTCGTCGACATCGGCTACAAGAGCGAGGGGGTCATCCCCTCCAACGAGCTTTCGATCCGCAAGGCCGTCGACCCGCATGACGAGGTCGAGATGGGCGAGGAGGTCGACGCCCTCGTCCTGACGAAGGAGGATCAGGACGGCCGCCTGATCATGTCCAAGAAGCGCGCCCGCTTCGAGAAGGCGTGGCGGCGCATCGAGGCAGCGGCCGAGTCCGGCGAGCCCGTCGAGGGCACGGTCATCGAGGTCGTCAAGGGCGGTCTCATCATCGACCTCGGGGTGCGCGGCTTCCTGCCCGCCTCGCTCGTCGACATCCGCCGCGTGCCGAACCTCGACGAGTACCTGCACACGAAGATCGAGTGCAAGGTCATAGAGCTCAACCGGTCGCGCAACAACGTCGTGCTCTCGCGCCGCGCGGTGCTCGAGGAGGAGCGCAAGGAGCAGCGCCAGGAGATCCTGGACCGCCTGCAGCCCGGCCTCATCGTCGAGGGCCAGATCTCGAACATCGTCGACTTCGGCGCGTTCGTGGACCTCAACGGCATCGACGGCCTGATCCACATCTCCGAGCTCTCCTGGTCGCACGTCAACCACCCGAGCGAGATCCTCGCGATCGGTGACACGGTCGCCGTGAAGGTGCTCGATATAGACCGTGATCGGCAGCGCATCAGCCTCGGCCTGAAGCAGACCCAGGAGGATCCGTGGCAGCGGGTCGTCGACACGTACAACGTCGGCGACGAGCTCGAGGGCACGGTCACGAAGGTCGTGACGTTCGGCGCCTTCGTCGAGATCCTCGACGGCGTCGAGGGCCTCGTCCACATCTCCGAGCTCGCGCCGCATCACGTCGAGAACCCGCGCGAGATCGTCGCGCCGGGCGACGAGGTGAAGGTCAAGATCCTCGAGATCGACTCCGAGCGCCGCCGGCTGTCGCTGAGCGTCAAGCGCGTCGAGGGCCAGGTGCTCGAGCCGAAGGTGCTGCCGCCGGAGGAGCTCGAGGCGACCGACGACGGCGGCGAGGTCGACCCGACCGCCGGCGCCGGCGATCTCGACGACCTGCCCGAGCTCGGCCTGAGCGAGGAGGTCTTCGCGGACGCCGCGGCGGCCCCCGAGGCCCCCGCGGTCGAGACCGAGGCCGCGGTCGAGTCGGAGGCCGAGGTCGCCGCCGCGCCGGAGGCCGAGGCCGCCGTCGAGATCGAGGCCGAGGCCGCCGTCGCGCCTGTGGCCGAGCCCGAGCCCGAGGCAGCCGTCGAGCCGGAGCCCGAAGCCGAAGCCCAGGCCGAGCCCGCAGCCGAGCCGGAGGCCGCGGAGCCGGAGGCCGCCGCGCCGGACGCGGACGAGCCCGCCGCCTCCTGACCGCGGGCCGCGGTCGGTGGCGCATGTGCCGACCGTCGGCCTCACCGGAGGGATGGGCGCGGGGAAGTCGACCGCGCTGGCGGCGCTCGAGCAGCTCGGCGCCGTGACGCTGTCGACGGACGCCGTCGTCCACGAGCTCTACGGCACCCCGGAGGTGCGCGACGCGGTCGTCGCGCGCTGGGGGCCCGAGGTCGCGCCGGACGGCGTCGTCGACCGCGCCGCGATCGCCGCCCGCGCGTTCGCCACGCCCGACGAGCGGGCCTGGCTCGAGGGCGAGCTGTGGCCGCGGGTGGGCGCCCGCGTCGCGCAGTTCCTCGCCGCGGCCGCGACCCGTGAGCCGCCGCCGGCGGCCGCGGTCGTCGAGACGCCGTTGCTGTTCGAGGCCGGGATGGCCGGGGCCTACGAGGCGACGATCGCCGTCGTCGCCGACGAGGACGTCCGGGCGCAGCGGGCCGCGGCGCGCGGCCACGTCGCCGCCGACGAGCGCGCGGCGCGCCAGCTGACGCAGGCCGAGAAGGCCCGCCGCGCGACGTTCGTCGTCGACAACAGCGGCACGGAGCGGGAATTACTGGATCAGCTGTCTGGGATCCTCGGCAGACTGCAGGCATCGTGAGCACGCGAGCGATGTCCCGGCCGCACGGCCGCGCCACCCGCAGACGGGCGGCCGTCCAGCGCCGCCGCCGCCGGCGGCGGCTGACGACGGTGCTCGGCGTCGGCGTGCTCGCCGCGCTGCTGGCGACCGTCGTGCTGCCGCGGCTGCCCGACGCCGTGCGCGAGCTGACGCTCCCGCTGCGCCACGAGGACATCATCCGCCAGCAGTCCTCCGCCAAGCAGCTCGACCCGTCGCTCGTCGCCGCCGTGATCTACACCGAGTCGCGCTTTCGCGACCAGACCTCGCACGCCGGCGCGCGCGGGCTCATGCAGATCACGCCCGCGACCGCGAACTACATCGCGCACCTGTCGGGCGGGACGACCTTCGAGCAGGGCGATCTCGCGACGCCGCAGATCAACATCTCCTACGGCACGTACTACCTGCGCTATCTCCTGGACCGCTACCGCCACAACGAGGTGCTCGCGCTGGCGGCGTACAACGGGGGCGAGGGCAACGTCGACCGCTGGGTCGCCGACGCCGGCGCCGGCGAGCGGTCGCTGACGACGAGCGCCATCCCCTTCGCCGAGACGCGGGCGTACGTCCGCCAGGTCCTCGACGCGCGGGCGCTGTACCGCGACAAGTACGCCTCGGAGCTCGGGCTCTAAGCGGCTCCCGTCGGTCGGACGCGCCGGGAGCGGCGACGAAGGTCGCACCACCGAGTGCGACGAAGGTCGCCCCCCGAAAGCCCAGGCTGGAAACCGGTTTTTCGCCTACAGCGGGCAGTGCCTGTAGCCGGTTCTAGTTTTTTTGTCCTCCTTTCAGACAACTCGCGCGGCATGAAATGGCAGCGTCTTGCACGGACTCGCGCGTCGCGTCGTGCGGGGCCCCCCGATGCCGGACCGGGACCTCCGGAGGATGCTTTTCGAGACCTTCGGCCCATGGGCGCGGCCGGCCAAACCACAGACAAGGGAGCACCTTGGGCGATGACCGGCCCCGGTCGCCGCTGGTGAAGCTCATGGACGCACGAATCGCGACACAGCAAGCAGGTCTCCGTCGAGCACCGGATCCGGCACCGCGCCGGACCGCGCTGCTGGTGAGCTACATCGCCGCCGCCGTGGCGCTCGTCCTCGTCGGCGGCTACCTCACGGTCGGCCTCATCTCGCGCGGCGCGCCCAAGGATCCGACGATCGCACTGCCGAAGGGCCCGTTCGGGACCGCCCAGGACATCCCCGCGAGCTTCGGCGTCGTCGCGGTCGAGCACGTCGACAAGCTCAACGGCCTCGGCGCGAAGGATCTCGCCGGCGTGACGCACGGCATCTCCGGCTTCGTCGCGCCCGACAAGGTCCAGATCCAGGCCTCGGTGACGATGACGAACCTTCTCGATCACCCGATCTCCTACGACCCGCGCCAGTTCCGCCTCCTCGTCGGCGCCAAGAAGACGCCGATCAACGAGGTGCAGTCCAACCTTCGCCCCGGCACGCTCCAGCCGGACGCCAGCATCGACTCCCAGCTGAAGTTCGTCGCCCCGCGCAACGGCTCGAAGCTCTGGATCGAGTTCAGCGACCCCGGTCGCGCCAAGCCAATCCTCATCGACCTCGGCCGCACGGGCAAGACCCCCGCCGGCGCGTTCGATGGCTTCCACGCCGGCCACAAGTGATCCCATGACCGAACTCCTCATCCGCACCGTCTCGCGTCTCCCGCTCCAGCGTCTGGCCCGCCCGTCCGCGGTGCTGGCCTTCGCGCTGCCGTTCGCCTACCTCGGCGGCCTGTGGCTCATCTGGCTGCACATCGTCGAGGGCGGCCACGAGCGCAACGAGCCCTCGCTGCTCGTCCACGCGCTGCGGGACGGCACCGTCGCGCTGCCGCTGATCTGCGTCGCCGTCTGGGCCGGCATCCTCGGCGCCAGGCGCCTCATCACCCGCTGGGGCGCCGAGGACTCGCGCCTGCTGTCCGCGGGCGTGCTCGCCGTCTCGGTCGCCGTCGCGGCGGCCGTCGCGCAGGGGCTCACGAACCCGGCGCACGCGAGCCTCTTCGGCGCGCACCACGGCGGTCACGAGCCGTCGCTGCTCGTCCACATGCTTCGCGACGGCGGGCTCGCGCTGTTCGCCAACGCGCTCCTCGCGCTCGCCGTCACCCCCGCGCTCCTGCGCAGAAAGCCCTGGGCCGTGCCGAACGTCGAGCGCTGGATCGTCCCGCGCGCGCGCTGGCCGCGCTGGGCGCTGCACGGCACGCTCGCGCTGCTGTTCATCGCGCCGCTGGCGATCATGGGCCAGAACCGCGCCGAGGTCGCCGCCGCAGGCGCCGGCGCCGGGCTCCCGTGCCCGTCCTCGGCCCCCGTCAAGTCCTTCGACGTGCAGGCGATCGACGTCGACATCCCGCTCAACCGCTTCGGTGACCATGACCCGCTCGGGAAGATGTACGCGCTCACGAGCCAGATCCCGGCGATCCGCGCCGAGGAGCAGTCGCGCCACGTCTCGCCCGGGCTGAAGGACAACGACCCGATCCAGCCGCTCGTCATCCGCGCGAACCTCGGCGACTGCGTCGAGATCCACTTCACGAACAACGCGACCGGCGGCGACTACGGCGCGCACATCGACGGCCTCGCGTTCAACGTCGACTCCTCGGGCGACAACATCGGCAACAACGACCCCTCGTCCGTCGCCAAGGGCGACTCGCGGACCTACCGCTTCTGGGTCCCGCGCGATCCCGACATCGAGGGCGCGCACTACCTGCGCCCCGGCCCCGGGTTCCGCGAGCCCGTCTCGCACGGCCTCTTCGGATCCCTCGCCGTCGAACCGGCCGGCTCGACGTACCGCGACAGGGTCACCGGTGACCCGATCGAGTCCGGCTGGCAGGCGGACGTCATGCCGGGCAACGGCCTGAAGGCCTTCCGCGAGTACGTCCAGCTCTACCACGAGATCGGCAACGAGGTCTACGACATCCCGACGACGAACCCGGACGAGGCTCCGGCGCTCCCGCGCGTCGATCCGCACACCGAGAGCTACCGCCCCGGCGCCCGCGCGATGAACTACCGCTCGGAGCCGTTCATGGACCGCCTCGACAAGGCCCCGACGGAGGAGGCGCACGGCTACTCGTCGTACACCTTCGGCGATCCGGCGACGCCGATGCCGCGCGGCTACCAGGGCGATCCGACGAAGATCCGCATCCTGCACGCGGGCACGGAGATGTTCCACGTCTTCCACCTGCACGGCGGCGGCATCCGCTGGCGCCTGAACCCGCACGCGGACCACACCTACGACTACGGGGACACGGGCCTCAACAAGCACCCGAAGGTGCAGGACTCCTCGTCCTCCCGCCTGGACTCCCAGGCCTTCGGCCCGGGCGAGTCCTACGACCTCGAGATCGAGGGCGGCGCCGGCGGCGTGCAGCAGGGCGCGGGCGAGTTCCTCTTCCACTGCCACATCGCCGAGCACTACGTGTCGGGCATGTGGAGCTTCTGGCGCGTCTTCGACACGCTGCAGCCCGACCTCAAGCCGCTGCCCGACCGCGACGCGCCGCCGGCCCCGGTGACCTCCGAGGACCTCATCGGCAAGACGATGCCCGACGGCACGACGCTGACGGCCGACAACCTGTCGCAGTGGATCGATCCGCAGCTGCCGCCGCAGGGCGTCCGCCTGGACTCCCAGGACGCGACGGTCTGGGACTGGCAGAAGCAGGGCAACCTGTACCTCGGCGAGCCGGAGGACAAGTCCACCTACGCCGACTACACCACCGACCAGGACCGCGAGCGCGTTCCCGGCCACCCGGCGCTCATGCCGGGCGACGTCCCCGTCGGACCGCAGGACCGTCCCGAGATCAAGTTCAACCCGATCAACGGGCGCCCCGCCTTCCCGCTCCTGCGTCCGCATCTCGGCACGCGGCCGCCGTTCTCCGGCAACGGCCACTCCGGCGCGCCGTGGCTCGGCGAGACCGGCAGCCTGCCGAAGACGACGCCCGCCGGCGTGCCCGATCCGTGGGCCCATCGCCCGGACGGCATCTGCCCCGCCGGCGCGCCCGTGCGCCACTTCAACATCGTCGCGCTCGACGTCAACGCCCCGGTCACGCGCCCGGATCCGGCCAACCCGGCCGCCGGCAGGGACCCCGACGGCAAGGTCTACGTCCTGGCACAGGACGTCGACGGGGTCCTCAACGGGACGAAGCCGATCACGCCGCTGGCGATCCGCGGCAACATCGGCGACTGCATCGCGGTGACGCTGACGAGCCGGCTGTCCGACGCCCATGCGTTCGGCGGCTTCTCGAAGGTCAACCTCCACATCCACCACGTCCAGTTCGACACGCAGGCGTCCGACGGCGTCATCTCGGGCCTGTCGTACGAGCAGTCGATCCGGCCGTTCTCGGCCGAGGACCTGCAGCTCACGGACGCCACCGCCGTGGGCGACACGACGATCCACGTCACGAACCCCGACCCGGCGCGGCCGGTCCGGCTGCAGAAGATCCGCCCGGGCGTCGCGATGGCGATCGGTCAGGGGACCGAGGACATCGAGATCCGCAAGGTCGTGTCCGTGAACGGGACGACGATCACGCTCGACCGGCCGCTGGAGAAGGCGCACGACGCCAACCAGTGGGCGGGCACGGAGTTCGTGCAGTCGCGCTGGTACCCGGACGTCCAGCTCGACAACATCTTCTGGCACGACCACGTGGACGGCATCCACAGCTGGGGCCACGGGCTCGTCGGCCAGCTCATCATCGAGCCCAAGGACTCGACCTATCACGACCCGGAGACGGGCGCCGAGGTCAAGTCGGGCACGTACGTCGACATCCACACCGACCAGCCGGTGGCGCAGGGCCTCATCAACGGCTCGTTCCGCGAGCTCGCGCTGTGGACCCTCGACGAGAGCCCGGTGACCGACTCGACCCTGAACCTGCGAGCGGAGCCGTTCGCCTCCAGGCCGGGCGACCCGTCACAGCTGTTCAGCTCCTACGCCCACGGCGATCCGTGGACGATCCATCCGGAGGCGTACGCCGGCGACCCGTTCGTGATCAGGACGATCAACGTCGGGCCGAGCGTCGACACGTTCCACATCGACGGGCACCGGTTCTTCACCGAGAACCGCTTCATCGACAGTGCCAGCCACGTCGTCCAGAAGCCGGTGGACACGATCCACTACGGCATCTCGGAGCGCTACACGGCGATCCTCGACGGCGGTGCCGGCGGCGTGAAGCAGCGCCCGGGCGACTACCTGTTCTTCAACGGGATCGCGCGGCGCTTCCAGCAGGGCGCCTGGAGCCTCCTGCGGGTGCTCGACGGCAAGGTGCCCAATCTCCAGCCGCTGCCGGGTCACCCGGCGCCGGCCAACGACGCCACGGTGCCGACCGGCACGACGCCGCCGCCCTCGACGGGCCCCGGCAACCCGTGCCCGGCGGGCGCGCCGCAGCGAACGATCCACGTCAGCGCGGTCGACATCAGCAGCGGGGCCAAGGGCGTGAAGTCGGCGTTCGTGCCGACGCCGGCCGTGCCGCCGAAGAACTTCTCGGTCGCGGAGCCGCTCGTGGCGCACGTCGCCACCGGCGACTGCCTCACGGTCGACTTCACGAACCTCCGCGCGACGGCGCGGGCGTCCTTCCACGTCTCCAAGCTCGATCACACGCCGGATTCCTCCGGGGTCGACGTCGGCTACAACTCCGAGCAGACGGTCGCGCCGGGCGGCACGAAGACGTACCGCTACTACGTCGACGATCGCAAGCTCGCGAGCGCGCTGATCACGGACATGGGCGCGCAGGACACCGGCGCCCTCGGCCTCTACGGCGCGATCGACGTCGCTCCGGCGGGCGCGACCTTCACCGATCCGACGACCGGAACCCCGGTGCAGTTCGGCGCGAAGGTCGACGTCCACGTGCCCGGTTCCCAGGGCTACCGCGACTTCACGATCGCGATGGCCGACCAGGACCCGATCATCGGCGGGAGCTTCATGCCGTACCCCGTCGACGTGAAGGATCCGGCGCTGCTCAACTACCAGGCCGCGAGCGGCCGTGGCGACGACGCCAACACGTTCAGCTCCAAGGTCCACGGCGACCCGAGCACGCCGCTGCTACAGGCGTACGCCGGGGACCCGACGAAGGTGCACTTCCTCGTCGCCCCGGGCAGCGAGCAGATGCACGTCTTCGGCATGGGCGGTCAGTACTGGCCGTTCGATCCGGAGATCCCGGACTCGCAGGCGATCGAGAGCGAGGGCGTCGGCCCGTACGAGACCTTCGACGCGGAGCTCGTCGGCGGCGCCGGCGGCCTCGCCCGCTCACGCGGGGACTTCTTCTACGGGGACGTCCGGCGGCCGTTCACGCAGGCCGGCATGTGGGGCCTGATGCGCGTCATGTCCGACCCGAGCTGCCCGATCCGGCCGCTCGACGGGCTGACCTGCAACGGCCAGGACTCGATCATCTTCGATCCGCCCGCCGAGCCGGTCATCCGCCCGGGGCAGGACGCCAACGGGAACTTCCCGCCCGTGCCGGGCGTCAACGGCCCCGGCGCGGCGAACGCCACCGGCTCTTCGCTCGCGACCGCCTCCGGCAACTCGCTGAAGGCGGCACGCCGCCTGCGGATCGCCGCGCGGCTGCGGCTCCAGACGTTCGGGACCAAGGGCATGAAGATCACGATCGACGTCCCCGCGAACACGAAGGTCCTCGGCCTGCGGCTCACGCGCCGCAGCGCCGGGCGCGTGCGGACGGTGCTCGCGCGCGCGCTGAAGGTCAAGCAGGTCCCGCGGACCGGGCGTCTCGTCGTCCAGTGGAAGCCGGGCCGCAAGGCCGTGGCCAAGCTGTTCGCCGGCAACGACATCCTCAAGGTCCGCGTCGGTCGCGACGCCAGGCACCTCGGTGGCACGCTGACCGCGCCGGTGAAGCTGCTCGGCCCGCGGATCAGGGCGCAGGTCGCGCGCAAGCACTGAGCAAAGCGCCGAAAACCGGCGGTTCGCAGGCTCCGCCGCCCACGTGGTTCGCCACGTTGGGCGGCGTCTTGCAGT
>DATJEE010000023.1:0-18908 GCA_035496995.1 Solirubrobacteraceae bacterium
GCCTCGACGTCGTTGGTCCCGTCCAGCCGGACGACGAACGGGACCGTCGGCTGGAGGATCCCGTAGGCCTCGATGAGCCCGCGGGCGACCTCGTCGCAGCGCGTGATCCCGCCGAAGACGTTGAAGAGCACGGCCTTGACGTTCGGGTTGCTCAAGATGACCTCGACCGACGCGACGATCGCCTCGGCCTTCGCGCCGCCGCCGGCGTCGAGGAAGTTCGCGGGCGCGCCGCCGGCCGCGGCGACGACGTCGAGCGTCGACATGACGAGTCCGGCGCCGTTGCCGAAGATCCCGATGTCGCCGTCGAGCTTGACGTACGTCAGCCCGCGCTCCTTGGCCATCGTCTCCTGCGGGTCGGCGTCCGTCGAGTCGTCGAGGTGCGCGTTGTCGGGGTGGCGGAACATCGAGTTGTCGTCGAGCGTGACCTTCGCGTCGAGCGCGACGACGCGGCGCGCGGGCGTGACGACCATCGGGTTGATCTCGACGAGCGTCGCCTCCTCCTTCGTGAAGACCTCGTAGAGCGTCGCGATCATGTCGCCGACCTGGCGCACGACGTCGGCCTCGACGCCGGCCTCGAAGCACAGGCGCCGCGCCTGGTAGGCCTGGAAGCCGACGAGCGGGTCGACGTGCAGCGTCGCCAGCGCCTCGGGGTGCTCGGCCGCGACCTGCTCGATCTCCATCCCGCCCTGCGTCGAGAGCATGACGAGCGGGGCCTTCGCCGAGCGGTCGAAGACGATCGCCGCGTAGTACTCGCTGTCGATGTCCGTCGCCTCCTGAAGCCACAGCTCGTGGACGACGTGCCCGCGGATGTCCATCCCGAGGATGTTCGTCGCGTACTCGCGCGCCTCGTCGGCGTTCTCGGCGATCTTGATGCCGCCGGCCTTGCCGCGCCCGCCGATCTTCACCTGGGCCTTGACGACGACCGGGTAGCCGATCTCGTCGCAGGCGGCGACGGCCTCGTCGACCGTCGACGCCTCCTTGCCCTTGAAGAGCGCGACGCCGTAGCGCGCCAGTACGTGCTTGCCCTTGTACTCCAGAAGGTCCATTGGAGGCCTCAGGCTATAGGAGGAGGCGAAATGCGATCATGACGCGTTCTATGGCGCTTCCCAAGCAGATCTCGCTCGTCACCTTCGATGTCTACGGCACCCTCATCGACTGGGAGGCCGGAATCATCGACGCCTTCCAGAAGGAGGCCGCTCGCGACGGCTTCACGATCGATCGCGAAGAGCTCATCGCGAACTTCCACGAGATCGAGCGCGAGATCGAGGGCGGCTCCTACGAGCTCTACGCCGAGGTGCTGCGGCGCACGGCCGTCGAGATCTCCAAGCGCCTGGACTGGCCGCTGGAGCCCTCGCGCTCGGGCTTCCTGCCCGACAGCGTCCAGCGCTGGCCGCCGTTCAAGGAGACCAACACGCAGCTCAACAAGGTCACCAAGCAGTTCCAGACGGGCCTGATCTCGAACATCGACGACAAGCTCCTGGGACAGACGCGGCGCCACATCCCGCACGACTTCGACCTCGTCGTCACGGCCCAGCAGGTGCGCTCCTACAAGCCCGACATGGCGCACTTCACCGAGTGCGCGCGGCGCATGGGGACCAAGAAGGGCTGGGTCCACATCTCGGCGAGCTACTACCACGACGTCGAGCCGTGCGTGAAGAACAAGATCCCCGTGATCTGGGTCAACCGCAAGAAGGAGACCCTCGAGCCGGGCCAGAAGAAGCCGACCGCCGAGGTCAAGAACCTCCTCGAAGCGGTCAAGCTGCTGGGCCTGTAGGGGCCCTTGCGCGTCGTCGGGCTGCATCACGACGTGCTCGTGGCGACGAGCCGCGTCTGGCAGACGACCTGCACGATCGTCCGCAACGGCGACGAGGGCTTCGTCGTCGACTCGCCGGTCTTCCCCGACGAGCTCGAGATCCTGCCGTCCGTGCTCGAGCACGCCGAGTTCCCCTGCAGCGGGCTGCTGGCGACGCACGCCGACTGGGACCACCTCCTCGGCCGGCTCGCCTTCCCGGGCGCGTCGCTCGGGGTCGCCGAGACGACCGCGGCGCGGCTGACCGCCGAGCCCGGCGCCGCCGCCCGCGCGCTGCGCGCGTTCGACGACGAGCACTACCTCGACCGCCCCGCGCCGCTGTCGCTCGGGCAGGTCCAGGCGCTGCCGGTGCCGGGCCATCTCGCGATCGGGGGCGAGGAGCTCGAGCTGCACCCCGCCGACGGGCACACCGCCGACGGGATGGCGATCTGGATCGGCTGGGCGCGCGTCCTGCTCGCGGGCGACTACCTGTCGCCGGTCGAGGTCCCGATGCTCAGCGCGGGCGGCTCGCGCGACGGCTATCTCGCGACGCTGCGCCGGCTGGAGCCGCTCGTCGACGCCGCGGCGTACGTCGTGCCCGGCCACGGCGACGTCCTCGAGGGCGCCCGCGCGGCGGCGATCCTGCGCGAGGACGTCAACTACCTCGCCAAGCTCCCCGACGGCGAGCTGCCGATCGCCCGCCGCTCGCCGGCGCAACGCGCCATCCACGCGGAGAACGTCAAACGGGTAGGAGCATCGAAGTGATCCAGCACGTCGCACTCGAGGTCCGCTACGACGACGTGGACGCCTGCCTGCACTTCTGGTGGCTGCTCGGCTTCGAGCGCCTCGCGGCGCCGCCCGCGCTCGCGGAGCGCTCGGTCTGGGTCCAGGCGGGCGCGACGCAGATCCACCTGCTCTTCGCCGACGAGCCCGTCATCCCCGCGGAGGGCCACGTCGCCGTCGTCGTCGGCGACTTCGACGCGACGTTCGCCGTCCTCGAGCGCGCCGGCTTCGCCCCCGAGGCCCGCACGCAGTACTGGGGCTCGCCGCGCGCCTTCGTCCGCTCGCCGGCGGGGCACCGCGTCGAGTTCATGGCCTTCGCCCCGCAATCCTGAGTCTTATGGCCCTCTTACGCACGGGCCCGTTCACACTTAGGCCTAGTTGACATGACCGACCTACCGTTGGAGCCCGTGACGCACGACCCCTCCCCTGACCGCGAGACCGGTTCCGGCCGCCTCTGGACCGATCCCCGCGAGGAGGACGAGCACCAGCACTGGCTGCGCCCCCGCACCCCGCCGCCGGTCGCGCCCGAGCCCGAGGATGACGGCCGCCACGGGCCGACCGCCGGCGAGCTCCGCGCGCGCCGGCTGCTGCCGTTCATGCTCGCCGCCCTGGCCGCCGCGATGCTGCTCGGCGCCGGCGTGCTCGGCGCGAGCATCCTCAACTCAGATCAGACGGCGTCGGTCGCCCCGCTCCCCGTCGTCAAGGGCGCCGCGCCCGCCGACCAGCGCTCCAAGACCGTCCGCTCGATCTACGCGAACGTCAGCCCGAGCGTCGTGCGCATCCAGGTCCAGGAAGGCGGCGCGGAGGCCACCGGCACGGGCTTCGTCATCGACCGCGGCGGCACGATCGTCACCAATGCCCACGTCGTCGGCACCGCCACGACGGCGCAGGTGCGCCTCGACGACAGCGCCGCGACGATCGATGCCCAGGTCCTCGGCACGGACGCCTCGTCGGACCTGGCGGTGCTGCGCGTCGACAGCGCCAAGACCGCGCACCTGCGCCCGCTGTCGCTGGCCGACAGCGACAGCGTCCAGGTCGGCGACCTCGCCGTCGCCATCGGCTACCCGCTCGGCCTCGACCGCACGGCGACGGCGGGCATCGTCTCCGGCGTCGGGCGCGCCATCAAGGCGCCCAACGGCTTCTCGATCGACAAGGTCATCCAGACCGACGCGCCGATCAACCCCGGCAACTCCGGCGGCCCGCTGCTCGACGGCGCCGGCCGCGTCATCGGCGTGAACTCGCAGATCGCGACCGCCTCCAGCGGCGGCGGCAACGTCGGCATCG
Organism: Solirubrobacteraceae bacterium; assembly: GCA_035496995.1. Lineage (GTDB taxonomy): Bacteria > Actinomycetota > Thermoleophilia > Solirubrobacterales > Solirubrobacteraceae > CADCVQ01. Next base: position 3,857 of record DATJEE010000023.1, read on the forward strand.
GCTTCGCCGTGCCGTCGAACACCGTGAGCCAGGTCGTCCCGCGGCTGGAGAGCGGCGGCACGATCAGCCGGCCCTACCTCGGCGTCTCGACGCAGGCGAGCATCAGCGCGAGCGGCGCGCAGGTCGCCGGCGTCGTCCCCGGCGGCCCGGCCGACGCCGGCGGCCTGCGCGACGGCGACATCATCGTGAACGTCGCCGGCAAGGAGGTGCTCGCGCCCGAGGACATCAGCACGGCGATCGAGTCGCGCAAGCCCGGCGACCAGGTCCCGGTCGAGATCCAGCGCGCCGGGGCGGCGCAGACGCTCCACATCACGCTCGGCAAGCGCCCGGACAGCGTGAGCACGCCGTAAGTCCATGCATTTCGGGCAGCCGCTCTTCCTCCTCGCGCTCGTCATCGTCCCGCTCGCGCTCGTCGCCTACCGCCGCCACGAGCGCGACCGCCGGGCCGCCGCGGCCGCGTTCGCCGCGCCGGGGCTCATGGCGTCCGTCGCGCCGAGCACTCCCGGCTGGCGCCGGCATGTGCCGCTCGCGTTCTACGGCGTCGCGCTGACCGTCCTCGTCGTGGCGCTCGCCAAGCCGCAGACGACGGTCGCCGTCCCCGTCGAGCGCGCGTCGATCATGCTCACGACGGACTACTCGGGCTCGATGCAGTCCACCGACGTTGCGCCGTCGCGGCTGGCCGCGGCGCGGGTGGCGGCGGAGAACTTCCTCAAGCACGTGCCGCCGAACGTCCGCGTCGGGCTCGTCGCCTTCAACCAGTCCGCGCGCCTCATCGAGACGCCGTCGACCGACCGCCAGGCGATCCGCGACGCGCTGAACGCCCTGCAGCCCAGCGGCGGCACGGCGACCGGCGAGGCGCTCGCGGTGTCGCTCGCGGCGCTGACGCGCGAGACGGACGCCGCCGGCGTGCGCGCGCCCGCGGCGATCGTCCTGCTGTCCGACGGCAAGTCCGTCAAGGGCCGCCCGCCGGCGCAGATCGCCGCGCGCGCCAAGGAGCTGAAGATCCCGATCTACACCGTGACGCTCGGCACGCCCGGCGGCACGATCCAGGTCACCGACAGCAAGGGCATCACGCGGACCGTTGCCGTGCCGCCCGACCCGATCGAGAGCCAGGCCGTGGCGCAGGTCTCCGGCGGGAAGGCCTACACCGCCGACACCGCGAAGAACCTCAGCGCCGTCTACGAGCAGCTCGGCTCGCGCATCGGCACGCGCAAGGAGCCGCGCGAGGTCACGGCGGCGTTCAGCGGCGGCGCGCTCGCCCTGCTCGCGGCCGGCGCCGGCCTGTCGCTCTTCTGGTTTCGCCGCCTTGTCTGAATCTGAGCCCGACTCCCCCGAAAGGAACGTTCCTCGATGACCTCCATTCACCTCGGTCCCGGTCCGCACGACGGCGACGACGACGGCCGCGCGCCACGGCAGGCCCTCGAGGAGGCGCTGTACGAGATCAAGCGCATCATCGTCGGCCAGGACGCGATGCTCGAGCGCCTGCTCGTCGCGCTGCTCGCCGGCGGCCACGTCCTGCTCGAGGGCGTCCCGGGCCTCGCCAAGACGCTGACCGTCCGCACGCTCGCGAGCGTCATGGGCGGCACGTTCCGGCGCATCCAGTTCACGCCCGACCTCGTCCCGGCGGACCTCGTCGGCACGCGGATCTACCGCCCGAACACCGGGACGTTCGACACCGAGCTCGGCCCGGTCTTCGGCAACTTCCTCCTCGCCGACGAGATCAACCGCGCGCCGGCGAAGGTCCAGTCGGCGCTGCTGGAGGTCATGCAGGAGCACCAGGTGACGATCGGGACGCAGAGCTTCCCCGTCCCGCACCCGTTCCTCGTCCTCGCGACGCAGAACCCGATCGAGTCCGAGGGGACCTACCCGCTGCCCGAGGCGCAGATCGACCGCTTCCTCTTCAAGGTGCTCGTCGACTACCCGACGCTCGGCGAGGAGGCCTCCGTCGTCGGCCGCTCGCTGCGCCCGCCCGAGGACGTGCAGGTGCGCCTCTCGATGCCCGAGCTCGAGCGCTTCCAGCGGGCGGTGCAGGAGATCTTCGTCGACCGCGAGGTCGTCGCCTACGCCGTGCAGCTCGTCGACGGCACGCGCCACCCGGAGCGCTACGGCATGCCGGAGCTCTCCGAGCTCATCCAGTACGGCGCGAGCCCGCGCGGGGCGATCGGGATGGTCCAGGCCGGCCAGGCGCTCGCGCTGCTGCGCGGCCGCCGCCACGTCCTCGTCGAGGACGTCCGCGACCTCGCGTTCGACGTCCTGCGCCACCGGCTCGTCCTGTCCTACGACGCGCTGAGCGACGGCGTGACGCCCGACGACATCCTCACGCGCATCGTCGACACGCTGAGCGCCGGTGCGATGGGCAGCGGCAACATCCGCCTCACGGAGCACGACGCGGCCTGATGGCGGGCCGGAAGGGCACGCTGCGGGTGCCGCCCGCGCGCCAGGGGCCGGGGCCGATCGCGCCCGCGCTCGTCGACGCGCTGTCGCTGTCGATCGCGCGGCGCGGCGCCGGCGTGCTGCCGGGCGACCGGATGGCGCCCGGCGTCGGCGCGGGCACCGAGCTCGCGCAGCTGCGCCCGTACACGATCGGCGACGACGTGCGCCAGCTCGACCCGTCGGCGACGGCGCGCTCCGGCGTCCCGCACGTGCGCCTGCAGGTGCCCGAGCGGATCCTCACGACGTGGCTCGTCCTCGACCTGTCGGCGTCGATGGCGTTCGGCACCGCCGACCGGCTGAAGTCCGATGTCGCCGAGGGCGTCGCGCACGTCGTCGGCCGCGCCGGGACCCGCCACGGTGGGCGCCTCGCGGTCCTCACCGCGGGTGGCGCCGAGCGGCTGCTGCCGCCGCGCGGCGGGCCGAACGCGAAGGTCGGGCTGCGGCGGCTGCTGGCCGAGGGCGTCGGCGTCGACGGCGGCGAGGACCGCGGCCTCGGCCCGGTCCTGCACCGCGTGGGGCGCCTCGCGCGCCAGCCGGGGCTCGTCGTCGTCGTGTCGGACTTCCGCGGCGAGCAGGACTGGGCGCGGCCACTGCGCGGGCTCGGCGCGCGCCACCGCGTGCTCGCCGTCGAGATCCGCGATCCGCGCGAGGAGCGCCTGGAACCCGCCGGGCGCCTCGCCCTCGTGGACCCCGAGACGGGCCGGCTGCTCGAGGTCGACACGTCCCACCGCGGGCTGCGCGAGCGCTTCGCCGCCGCCGCCGCCGAGGAGCGCGCGGGCGTTGCCACGGAGCTGCGCAAGGCCGGCGCGGTCCACGTCGTCCTGTCGACGGAGGGTGACTGGATGCGGGCGTTGGGGCGAGCGCTGAGGTAGCGAGGACATGCGATGACCCCCGCCAACGACCATTCTTCGAGCGACCGCGCGCAGTCGTGAGCTTCGCGTCCCCCATCGCCCTGCTGTGCCTCTTCGCCGTGCCGCTGGCGGTTCTCCTGCACGTCGCGGCCCAGCGTCGGCGGCGGCGCTACCCCGTTCGCTTCACCGCACTCGCGACGCTCGCCGCCGTCGCCCAGCGCGAGCCGGCGTGGCGCAAGCACCTTCCGTTCGCGCTCTTCACGCTCGCGATCGCGGCGCTCGCGATCTCCCTCGCCAAGCCGCAGAAGACCGTCGCGGTGCCCGTCGAGCGGGCGTCGGTCGTGCTCGTCACCGACGTCTCGCGCTCGATGTCGGCGACCGACGTCAGCCCGACGCGCCTCGAGGCCGCCCGCCGCGCGGCGAAGAACTTCGTCGGGCAGGTCCCGAAGGAGCTGCGCATCGGGCTCGTCGCGTTCTCTGACGGCGCCCAGACGCTGCAGACGCCGACGACCGACCGCGACGCCCTCTCGCAGGGTCTCGAGACGCTGCAGCCGCTCTCCGGCACGGCGACCGGGGCCGGGCTGCGCGCCGCGCTGGACTCGCTGAACATCACCGGCGACGCCGCGGCCAAGCGCCCGCCCTCCGCGCTCGTCCTGCTCTCCGACGGCTCCGCGACCGACGGCAACGCCGCCGACGAGGCCGCGGCCGAGGCCAAGCGCCTGCGCGTGCCGATCTACACCGTCGCGCTCGGCACGCCGGACGGGACGATCACGCTCGGCGGCCAGGTCCTGCGCGTCCCGCCCGACCCCGAGGCGCTGAAGCGCATCGCGGAGGAGTCCGGCGGCGTCGCGTTCAGCGCGTCGGACTCCGACCAGCTCAACGCCGTCTACGACCGCCTGGGCTCGCAGATCGGCACGAAGCCCGAGAAGCGCGAGGTCACGGCGCTGTTCGCCGGCTTCGCGTTGCTGCTGCTCGGTGGCGCGGTCGCGAGCTCGTTGAAGCTCGGCGGCCGGCTGCCGTAGACGCCCGCGCCGCGCCCCACGAGCACGGCTCGACCAGAGCTCTCAGCCCAGCGAGCAGCCGAGGAACAGGTCGCGCCCTGGGCCGCCCTTGGACCGCGGCGAGAAGCCGTGGCGCTCGTAGAGCGCGAGCGCGGCGGCGTTGTCCTCGTTCGTGTCGAGCTCGATCCGTCTCGCGCCGCGCTCGCGGGCGCGCTCGGCGGCGAGCGTCATGAGCGCGTCGCCGACGCCGGCGCGGCGGGCGTCCTCGCGGACGTAGAGGTCCTCGATCCAGGCGTCGGGGGCGGCCTTCCAGACGCTGAAGCGAAAGCGCAGCTGCAGGACGCCCGCGGGCGGCGAGTCGTCGTCGGGCGCCGCGAGCAGGTACTCCGTGTCGCGGTCCTCGAGCAGCCGCTCGACGGACGCGAGGAAGGCGTTCTCCGACGGCCAGTCGCCGCCCATGTGGTCGCGGAACGCCACGAGCAGGGCGGCGACGGCCTCGGCCTCGTCGAGGCCCGCGAGCCAGGCGCGGGCGCTCACTTCGCTGCGGCGTCGTCGTCGGCCGGGCCGGTGATGACCGCCAGCGTGTCGCCGCTTGCGACCGAGTCGCCCTCGCGGATCGGCAGCTCGGCGATGACGCCCGCCTTGTGGGCCGTGATCTCGTTCTCCATCTTCATCGCCTCGATGATCGTCACGACGTCGCCCTCGGTGACCTCCTGGCCCTGCTTGACCGGGACCTTCCAGATGCTGCCCTGCATCGGCGAGGCGAGCGTGTCGCTCGAGCCCGCGGCGCTGCGCTTGCCGTTCTGGCGCGCGGCGCGCCTGGGCCGCGCGACGACGGGCGCGCCGCCGTTGACGGCCGGGGCGGCGGCGGGCGGCGGCGGGCCGATGACCTTCACGTCGAACTTGCGCCCCGAGACCTCGACGGTGTACGTCTGCTCGACGGTCGCCCCGTCCTCGTCCTCCTCGCCGGAGGCCTGCGCCGGTTTCGGGAAGGCGAGCGCCTTGAGCCAGTCGCGGTCCTCGAGCAGGTCGCGGCAGGTCTCGCCGCGCGCCCACTGCTCGGTCTGCAGGAGCGCGCTGTGGAAGGGGATGAGCGTCTTGAGGCCCTCGATCTCGAACTCCGCGAGGGCGCGCAGCATGCGCCGCGTGGCCTGCTCGCGGTCGGCGTCCCAGACGATGAGCTTGGCGACCATCGGGTCGTACATCGGCGTGATCTCGCTGCCGGCGCGCACCCCGGAGTCGACGCGCACGCCGGGGCCGGAGGGCTCGACGTAGGCGCCGATGCGCCCGGGCGCCGGCGCGAACTTCTTCGACGCGTCCTCGGCGTTGATGCGGCACTCGATCGCGTGGCCGCGCAGCACGACGTCGTCCTGGGCGATCGACAGCGGCTCGCCGGCGGCGACGCGGATGCCCTCCTTGACGATGTCGATCCCGGTCGTCATCTCCGTCACGCAGTGCTCGACCTGCACGCGGGTGTTCATCTCGAGGAAGAAGTACTCGCCGGTGTCCGACGACAACAGGCCCTCGACCGTCCCGGCGCCGCGGTAGTCGACGGCCTCGGCGGCGTCGACGGCGATCTTGCCGATCCGCGCGCGCAGCTTCTCGTCGACGATCCACTCCGGCGCCGGCGACTCCTCGATGAGCTTCTGGTGGCGGCGCTGGATCGAGCAGTCGCGCTCGCCGAGGTGGATCGTGTGGCCGTGGCCGTCGGCGAGGATCTGGACCTCGACATGGCGCGGGTCGGGGAGGTAGCGCTCGAGGTAGACCGTCGCGTCGGAGAAGAACTTCTCGCCCTCGCGGGCCGCGCCCTCGAAGGCGTCCTGCAGCTCCGCGGGCGTCAGCGCGACGCGAAAGCCCTTGCCGCCGCCGCCGCCCGCGGCCTTGACGGCGACCGGGTAGCCGATCTCCTCGGCGATCGGCTTCGCCGCCTTGACGTCGGCGACGGCCTCGGTCGTGCCGGGCACGATCGGCACGCCGGCCGCCTGCATGAGCTCGCGGGCGCGGGTCTTGGAGCCCATCGCGTCGATCGCGCTCGCGGGCGGGCCGATGAAGACGACGCCCGCCTTCTCGCAGGCACGCGCGAAGGCGGCGTTCTCGGCGAGAAAGCCGTAGCCGGGGTGGACGGCCTCGGCGCCGGACTCCTTGACGACCTCGAGGATGCGGTCGCTGTTGAGGTAGCTCTCGGCCGGCGACGGGCCGCCGAGGAGGTACGCCTCGCCGGCGCGCCGGACGTGCGGCGCGTCGCGATCGAGCTCGGAGTAGACCGCGACCGACGCGATCCCGAGCTCGTCGCACGCACGGATGATCCGGACCGCGATCTCGCCGCGATTGGCAATGAGGATTTTCGAGAACATGCTTTGAGGAGATCCTAAGTGCTGCGATCCGCGGGTCGTCGTCGAGGACTACCCCGCCGCGGGCGAAGTGTTGCTACTGCAGGTCCCAGCCGGCCGGGCCGCCCCAGGCGCCCGTACCGCGGTCCGTGTAGCCCGTGGCCTCCAGCAGGGCCGCGCGACCCCAGGGCGGCGCCCCCGGCGGGGGCGGCGGGGCGAGCGTCGGCGCCGTGTCGCGCATGAAGCGCTCGAGCGCGGCGACGACGGCGGCCGCCTCCTCCGGCGAGGCGGAGGGCGCGACGATCCGCAGCTGCGGGCGGCGGTTCATGGCGCGAACCGTAGCGCGTGGCTACAGGATCATGCCCGCGCCGACCGTGTCGTTCGTCGCCTCGTCGATGAGGATGAACGAGCCGGTCGAGCGGTTGCGCGCGTACGGGTCGAACGCGAGCGGCTTGGACGTCCGCAGGCGCACGCGGCCGATGTCGTTGAGCGCGAGCGCGGTCGCGCCGAGGTCGGGCGCCAGCGTGTCGATGTCGACGCGGTGGATCACCGCGTCGACGACGGCCCGCGCGGCGTGGGTCGCGTGCTTGATCGCGTAGCGCCCGCCGGCGCGCAGCGGCGCGTCGGCCATCCAGCAGACCGTCGCCTCGATCTCGCGCGCGAGCTCGGGCGCGTCGCCGGGATGGCAGATGAGGTCGCCGCGCGAAACGTCGACCTCGTCCTCGAGCACGAGCGTCACGGACATCGGCGCGAACGCCTCCTCGACGGGTCCGTCGTACGTGTCGACCCGGGCGATCCGCGTGCGCTCGCGCGACGGCAGGATCAGCACCTCGTCGCCGGGGCGCAGCACGCCGCCGGCGAGCTGGCCGGCATACCCGCGGTAGTCGCTGTCGGGCGCGCGGACGACCCACTGCACGGGGAAGCGGGCATGGTCGACGTCGCGGTCGTCGCCGATCTCGATGCTCTCGAGGTGCTCGAGCAGCGGCGCGCCGCCGTACCAGGGCATGTTCGCCGAGCGGTCGACGACGTTGTCGCCGTACTTCGCGCTGATCGGGACGTACGTGATGTCGCGGACCTTCAGGCCGCGGGCGAAGTCGCTGAAGTCGCGGACGATCGCGTCGAACGTCTCCTCGTCGTGGTCGACGAGGTCCATCTTGTTGACGGCCACGACGAGGCGCGGGATGCCGAGCAGCGTCGAGATGTAGGCGTGGCGACGCGACTGCTCGAGCAGGCCCTTGCGCGCATCGACGAGGATCACCGCGAGGTCGGCGGTCGAGGCGCCGGTGACCATGTTGCGCGTGTACTGCACGTGCCCGGGCGTGTCGGCGATGATGAACGTCCGGCGCGCGGTCGCGAAGTAGCGGTAGGCGACGTCGATCGTGATGCCCTGCTCGCGCTCGGCGCGCAGGCCGTCGACGAGCAGCGAGAGGTCGACGACGCCCGCGCCGCCACGGCGGCGCGATGCCTCCTCGACGTGCTCGAGCTGGTCGGTGAGGACCTGCTTGGCGTCGAACAGCAGGCGCCCGATGAGCGTCGACTTGCCGTCGTCGACGGAGCCGGCGGTGGCGAGGCGGAGCAGGTCGGCGGAAGCCAGGGACACCTAGAAGTACCCCGCGACCTTGCGGTCCTCCATCGCGGCCTCGGTCGCGCGGTCGTCGGCGCGCGTCTCGCCGCGCTCGGTCACGCGCGTGGCGGCGATCTCGGCGACGACGGTGTCGAGGTCGGCCGCCGTCGAGCGCACGGCGCCGGTGCAGCTCATGTCGCCGACGGTGCGGTAGCGCACCGATTCGCGGAACGGCACCTCGCCGTCCATCAGCGCCACGTGCTCGCTCGTCGCGTAGAGCATGCCGTCGCGGGCGAAGACCTCGCGCTCGTGGGCGAAGTAGATCGAGGGGACCTCGAGCTGCTCGACGGCGAGGTACTCCCAGACGTCGAGCTCGGTCCAGTTGGAGATCGGGAACACGCGCACGCTCTCGCCGCGGCGGATGCGGCCGTTGTAGATGTTCCAGAGCTCCGGGCGCTGGTTCTTCGGGTCCCAGCCGCCGAAGTCGTCGCGGAAGGAGAAGATCCGCTCCTTCGCGCGGGCGCGTTCCTCGTCGCGGCGCGCACCGCCAAAGGCGGCGTCGAAGCCGTGGGTCTCGATCGCGTCGAGCAGCGTCGTCGTCTGCAGCCGGTTGCGCGACGCGCGCGGGCCCGTCTCCTCGGCGACGCGGCCGCGGTCGATCGACTCCTGCACCGAGGCGACGATGAGCTGCTCGCCGAGCTCGCCGACGCGGCGGTCGCGGAACTCGATGACCTCGGGGAAGTTGTGGCCGGTGTCGACGTGCATCAGCGGGAACGGGAAGCGCCCCGGGCGAAAGGCCTTCTCGGCCAGGCGCAGCAGCACGATCGAGTCCTTGCCGCCGCTGAACAGCAGGACGGGCTTGGAGAGCTCGGCGGCGACCTCGCGCATGACGTGGATCGCCTCGGACTCGAGGGCCTGCAGATGGGTCAGGCGGCCGGTCATGCGGGGACGACCTCCAGGTCGGAAGCGGGACGCGCCGGGCGGGCGCGCTGGATGAGCCAGGCGGCGAGGCCGACGGCGAGCGGGACGCCGACGAGGGCACCGGCCGGGACGGCGACGCCGGCCTTCGAGAGCACGCCGAGCGCCGAGCCGAGCAGGACGCAGCCGAGCACCGGCCGCAGCACGCCCGCCGGCACCCGCGTGACGAGGTGCGTCCCGATCAGCACGCCGGGCAACGAGCCGACGAGGATCGTCCCCATGAGCGCGAAGTCGACGTTGCCGCTGACGAGGTGCGCGAGGCCGGCGGCCCACAGCAGGATCGCGGCGTGGAAGACGTCGGTGCCGACGACGCGGTGCGGCGTGAGCTTGAAGACGAGGATCAGCGCGAGGCCGATGAGCGCGCCGCTGCCCACGGAGGTCACGCCGAGGACGAGGCCGAGGACCGCGCCGATGCCGACGGCCTGGAGCTTCGTGCGCCGGGTCTGGTCGATCGACTCCACCTCGCGGGCGACGAGCCTGGGCATGAACAGCGCGCGCCCGAGGATCGTCAGCGCGACGATCAGCAGCGCGGCGGCGATCGCGCCGAGCAGCACCGGCTGAAAGCTCGTGCCGTAGGCCGACTGCAGGACGTCGAGCAGCCAGACGCCGACGAGCGCGCCCGGGACGCTGCCGACCGCGAGCCACTTCGACACGCCGAGGTCGACCGTGCCCTTGCGCAGGTGGCGCCAGCCGCCGAGCGTCTTCGTCACCGCGCCGTAGGCGAGGTCGGTGCCGATCGCGACGGTCGGCGGGATCCCGGCGAACAGCACGAGCAGCGGCGTCATGAGCGACCCGCCGCCGATCCCCGTCAGCCCGATGAGGATCCCGACGCCGAGCCCGAATGCGATGACCATCGGGTCCATGGCTAGACGTGCAGCCCGCACTCGGTCTTGTCGGAGCCCGCCCAGCGGCCGTCGCGGCCGCTGCCGGGGTTCGTGCACGGCGCGCAGCCGATCGATTCGTAGCCGGCGTCGTGGAGCGGGTTGTAGGGCAGCTCGCGCTCGTGGATCCGCGCCCACAGGTCGCGCTCGGTCCAGTGCGCCAGCGGGCTGTACTTCGCGATCCCGCCGCGCTTGGCGTCGACGTCGACGGGCAGCGTGTCCGCGCGCGTCGGGCCCTGCTCGCGTCGCAGTCCGGTGATCCAGGCGTCCGCGCCGGCCAGGGCGCGCTCGAGCGCGGCGACCTTCGCCGCGCCGCAGCACCGCGCCGGCCCCGTCCAGTCGCCGAGCGCCGGCTCGGCCTCGATGCGGACGCCGAAGCGCGCCTCGAACGCCTTCCAGGTCTCGAGCGTCTCGGGGAACAGCACGCCGGTGTCGATCGTCACGACGCGCGCGTGTGGCGCGAGCACGCGCAGCTCGTCGAGGATGACCGACTCCTCCTTCTGAAACGAGCAGAGGAAGACGAGCCGCTCGTGGGCGGCCGCCAGCCGCAGGGTCTCCGTGAGAGACCCCGCCAGATCGATGGTCAGGCCGCGCATTCGCCCTCACCGCGGACGACCTTGAATGGGACGTCCTTCGTCCAGTCGATGAACGTCGTCATCGTCTCGAGGCCGAACTCGACCGGCATCGCGAGGTCGCGGACCTTGTCCTCGAAGGCCTTCGTGCCGACGCGGCCGACGAAGGCGTTGAAGGCCTCGTCGCCCTCGCGCTCGGCCTCGTACCAGCGCAGCCAGCGCTCGACGGCGTCGGGCACGCGCTTGGCCGGGAGGCGCACCTTCAGCCGCTGGCCGTAGATGATCTCGCCGCCGTCGAAGTTGCCGGCGACGTGCGCGACGTAGGCCGGGATCGTGTGCGAGCCGACCTTGATCGACGCGCCGTAGAACCCGATGTTCGCGATGTGGTGCTGGCTGCAGCCGTTCGGGCAGCCGCTCATCTTGATGTGCACCGCGCGCGTGAGCTCGTCGGTGATGCGCATCTCCTCCAGGCGCTGCTGGACGGCGGCGTTGAGCCCCATCGAGGAGGTGATGCCGAGCTTGCAGGAGTCCGTGCCGGGGCACGAGACGACGTCGTTGATCCTGTCCGGGCCGACGTCGGCGAGGCCGAGCTCGCGCAGCGCCTGCCAGACCTCGTAGACCGTCTCGTCGCGGACCCAGCGCAGCAGCAGGTTCTGGTGCACCGTCGTGCGCATGTAGCCGCCGGAGTAGCGGCGCATGATGTTCGCCACGCCGCGGAACTGCTCGGGCGACAGGTCGCCGCGCGTGACCTTGACGTGGACCGTCGAGAAGCCGTCCTGGACCTGGGCCTGGACGTTGTCGGCGCAGAAGCGCTCGTACTCGCGCAGGTCACCCACCAAACGGCCCGTGCTGTCCCAGACGGGACCGCCGTTGGTTGTGCCGTTCGGTGCCGGGGTCGCCCATGTCTCCGGGACGTCGGGCGCCGAGGCCTGCTCGTCGTCGCGCCAGCTCAGGCGGTCGACGACGTCGAAGTCGCGCTCCTGGACCCAGTCGCCCTGGAGCTCCTCCTCGACCATCTCGCGGAAGGCGTCGATGCCGACCTTGTCGACGAGGACCTTGATGCGGGCGCGGGCGCGGTTGACGCGCAGGAAGTCCTGGCGGTCGAAGATCCGGAAGCAGGCCTCGGCGATCTTCAGGTACTCGCCGTCGTCGAGGCCCTTGAACTCGTAGAGCGTCGGCGCGACGCGCGGCATGATCGACGTGCCGCCGCCGACGCGGATCTCGCAGCCGCGCTCGCCGTGCTCGTCGAGCTTGGCGATGAAGGCGATGTCGTGGATGCCGCACAGCGCGCGGTCGGCCGGCGCGCCGTTGAACGCGGTCTTGATCTTGCGCGGCATGAGCTGCGTCGTCGGGTGGCGCACGAAGTAGCGGACGTACGCGCCGGCGTAGGGCGTCATGTCGAAGGGCTCGTCGTCGCAGACGCCGGCCCAGGGGTCGCCGGTGACGTTGCGCACGGTGTTGCCGCAGCCCTCGCGCGAGGAGAGGCCGGTGTCCGACAGCTCGCGGATCGCCGCGGCCGCGTCGGGGAGCGGGACGTGGTGCAGCTGGATGTTCTGGCGCGTCGTGATGTGCCCCTTGTTCAGCGGCACGTACTTCTCGACGACGTCGGCGAAGGCGTCCATCTGCTCGGGCGTGATGCCGCCGAAGGGCAGCTTGACGCGGATCATCTGGACGCCGGCCTGGCGCTGGCCGTAGACGCCCTGCTTCAGACGGAAGCCGATGAACTCGGCCTCGGTGAGCTCGCCGCGCAGGAAGCGCTGGGACTCGGTGTCGAAATCGTCGAACTCGCGCTCGAGGATCGGGATGACGTGGCCGGGGACGTCTTCGCGAACCTCGGGGTTCTCGAGCGTTCCCTGGCGACCGGCGGTGCTGGGCTCCATGGGCGTCAGTGCTCCGGACGTGGCTGGCAGTGCAGGGCGCGCCGGATGATACATATAAAACCTGATCAGGTTTAAGGCCTTTGTGTCCACCGTGTTTCGGGCGGCTCGTGAGCGGGCGCGAGATAGCCTCTCCCGCCATGCCCGAGCTCCTCGTCCTCGACCGCGACACCGTCCTCGCCGCGGTCTCCCCGGCGGCGGCGATCGAGGCGACGCGCACCGGCTTCGAGCGCCATCACCGCGGCGAGTGGGTCATGCCCCCGAAGGTCTACCTCGACAGCCCGCCCTACGGCGACTTCCGCGCGATGCCGGCGCTCGGCGACGAGCTCGCCCTGCTGAAGTGGATCACCTCCTTCCCCGGCAATCCAGCGCAGGGGCTGCCGACGGTCAGCGGCGTCGTCTGCCTCTCGGACCGGCGCACGGGCGTGCCGGTCGCGCTGCTCGACGCCCGCGCGGTCACGGCGCTGCGCACGGGCGCGGTGGCCGCCGTCGCGAGCCTCGCCCTCGCGCGGCCGGGCGCCCGCACCGCGGGCATCGTCGGCTGCGGGCTGCACGGCGTCTGGACGGCGCGCTGCCTCGTGGCGGCCGGCTACGACGCGGGCGTCTGCTGCGACCCGCGTGCCGAGGCCGCGCAGGAGCTCGCGGCCGAGCTCGGCTGGGCGGCCGGAACGCTCGCCGAGGCGCTCGCCTGCGACGTCGTCTGCACGATCACGCCGGGCGCGGAGGTCGTCGTCGAGGAGGCCGACCTGCATCCGGGCGCGCACTTCAACATGCTCGGTGCCGACGGCGCGGGCAAGGCGGAGGCGAGCATCGCGGCGGTCGCGGCGTGCGAGCTGTTCTGCGACGAGTGGGAGCAGGCCTCGCACGGCGGCGAGCTCGCGGGCGCCGTCGCCGCGGGCGCGGTCACGCGCGATCGCGTGACGTCGCTCGGCGCCGTCCTCACCGGCGACGCGCCAGGCCGCAGCGGCCCCGAGGCGGTCACGCTGTTCGATTCCACAGGCCTCGCGATCCAGGACCTCGCGGTCGCCGCCGCGGCCCTGCGCGCGGCGCACTCAGGCGTGGTTCACGCAGCGAAGCTCCAGCTCTGATGGGGATCTCGCGCGTTCATCGCGCTACCGACGCGCTTGCGACGACGGAATGCGGGGCAGACCTCGTGCGGTGGCCTCCGTTGACATACCGCGGATGTGGCGACGGGGCCAGGAGGGCTGGCCGAAGCGCTTCGTCCTCGTCCAGCTGCCCAATCTGCCGCTGATCGTCGCGATCACGGCGAGCGTTGTGGCAAGGCTCGCCGACGGCGCTGTCGCCGCCTACGCCGGCGCGACAGGACGCCTCGCACTCGCCGTCTTCGCCTACCTCGAGCTCAGCGACGGAGCTAACGCGCTGCGACGGCTCATCGGCGCCACGATCCTGGTCTACCTCGTCTATACGCTCGGCCACGATTTGCGCTGACCGCCGCTGCGCGGCTCGCCTGATCGACGCGGAAGTAGATTGCGGCCACGACTCGCAAATCGCACGATCACCCTCGAAAGGGTCGCGGATGCCGGACACCACGTGCCACATGTCGATATCCCTCGACGGCTTCGTCGCCGGGGCAGACCAGAGTCGCGAGCACCCGCTGGGGAAGCGCGGAAGGGAGCTCCACGGCTGGCACCTTGGCGACGCGCGCGCCAACGAGGCCGACGAGACGGCGACCGGCTGGCTCATGCGCCCGCGCGGCGCCTACGTCATGGGCCGCAACATGTTCGGGCCGATCCGCGGCGCGTGGGAGGAGGACTGGCGCGGGTGGTGGGGGCCCGAGCCGCCCTACCACGCGCCGGTGTTCGTGCTCACACATCACGCCCGCGAGCCGATCGAGATGGAGGGCGGGACGACGTTCCACTTCGTCACCGACGGCTTCGACGCCGCCTACGCACTGGCGCGTGAGACGGCGGGCGACGACGGCGTAGACATCGCGGGCGGCGCCTCCACCGTGCGGCAGGCGCTCATCGCCGGGGTCGTCGACGAGCTCACGCTCGACATCGCACCAGTCCTGCTCGGGTCCGGCGAGCGGATCTTCGACGGCGTCGAATCCTTCGGGTTGGAGCCCATCGAGGTGCTGCACTCGCCGCTGGCCACGCACATCCGCTACCGCCGGCCGGGCTGAAGGCCGGAGTCCGATACGAGCGCACGACCGCACTCGGGGATTCTCGTGGATTTGATCCGTCGCATTGAGGACGGCCAGGGCGAGTTTCTGCTCTTTGCCTTGACCCCGCCGCGTCTCGCAACGGATCGCGATCGTGCGCAAGAGATCGCGGACGCAACGGTCGCTCGACTTCAACCGCTCGACGTGGACGGCCTGATCCTTTACGACATTGATGACGAAACGGAGCGCAATCCGGCCGAGCGTCCCTTTCCGTTCATGCCGACGCTCGACCCAGCCGATTACCTTGCCGATCATCTCCGGACATGGGCAAGACCGGTCATCGTTTACCGCGCCGTCGGCAAGTACGCCCCCGAAGACCTGCGCTCCTGGCTCTCGGCGCAAGATCCGAAGCGGTTGATGACAGTCCTCGTCGGAGCAGCCTC
>DATJEE010000024.1:0-23006 GCA_035496995.1 Solirubrobacteraceae bacterium
GCCGTCGGCGACCGAGGAGCGCGGTGCCGCCGAACCGCCGCGCGACAACCCCGCTCCGCTGCACAACCCCAACCACGGCGCCTTCTAGTCGTTCAGGACCCCGGCGACCGCGTGCAGCGCGGGCTCCCGCGTGTGCGCGCGGTCTGTCTCGTCGCTCACGTCGCCGGTCGGCGTGTCGAACTCCGCGTCGGCGGGCTGCTCCGCCGCGAGCTTGCGCGCGTCCTTCCTCGCCGCCTTGTCCATGCGCTTCTCGCGCATCTTGCGCTCGCGATCGAGCTTCGCCATCGTCGTCTTCTTCTTGCCGCCTGATGCCATGCGTGTGCTCCCTGTGGTGGGACGTACGGCATCGCGATTGATGCGCCGCCACCGTCAGGTCTAGCAGGTGGGGCGGAGCGGACGGTAACGCGGGGATGCGCGGGGCCAGGCCGGCGAGCGGTGCAAGCACCCCCTGACCCGGCGTACGACGCCCACTTCGCAGGCAGGCGACGACGTAGCGGTTGTAGTCGCAGCTTGGGGTAGAACGGTCACGATGACGACGCCGACGGACGACGACGAGAAGATCCGCCGCCTGCTCGAGGAACGACGCGACGAGACGCGCGCGCGGGTGGCGACGCTCGCGAGGCGCCCGGAGCTCGGCGCCGCCCAGGGCTTCGGCAAGCGCATCGGCGACGGCACGGTCGAGGCGATCAGCCGGCTCACGGACATCGGAGTCGGCAGCTCGCTCGAGGCCGGATTGGCCCGCACGGAGCGCGCGCTGGCCAAGCTCGACGAGGGAACGTACGGGCTCTGCGACGCGTGCGGCGAGCCGATCGCGGCCCCGCGGCTGCAGGCCGCGCCCGACGTCGCGATGTGCCTCGCGTGCGCGAGTTCTCGGCGCCGCGTGCCGCCGCCGCGCCGCCGCTGAAAAACGGCGGACGGACTCTTGACAGCGTTTGTGACGATCGCTACATTCATCGATCCCACGGGAGGAGGCCGACGGCACCACGTCAGGCGCTCCGCGCGGGGCTCGCCGCCCCGCCCCGTGCATCACGGGTCTGCCCGGAGGTCCGCAAGGCACCGATGGCAGACCCGAGACCCGAAGGCCGCCCGGTAGGGCGGCCTTCGCCGTTCCGGGCCCCGCGGCCGGCCTCAGGCGGCGCCGCTCGGGCGGATGTTCTGGTTGGCGGCGAAGACGTTGCGCGGGTCCCAGCGGTCCTTCACCGCGACGAGTCGCTCGTAGGTCGCGTCGCCGTAGAAGCCGCGCACGCGGTCGCCGGCATCGTCGGAGACGTAGTTCGGGTGCGCCGCGCCGTGGCCGTAGGGCGCCATGGCATCGGCGAGGCGCAGCGTCCAGGCGCGGTTGAGCTCGGTGTCGGCGGGGTCCGGCCAGAGCGACAGCGCGTGGTAGGCCCAGCGCGCGCCGCGGTGCCCGAGCGCCGTCGTGCCCTCCTCGACGCGGGCGTAGGCGCCGCCGAGCGGCTGCAGCAGGACGACCGTCAGCGGCGAGGGGATCGCCGCGCAGAGCTCGACCGCCGAGGCGATCGCGCTGTCGGGGAGGTCGTCGAGGAACGCCGCGCGCCAGTGGTTCTGCATGCCGTGCGGGCAGCCCTCGTCGATCATCTGCTGCAGGGCGACGTACGGCATCGGCGCGACGACGTCGATCATCGGGCCCAGTGCGCGCAGCGGGGCGACGAGCGCGTCGGCGGCCGGCCCGATCTCCGCGAAGGCCGCGACGATGATGGCGACGACCGGCGCGCCGACGAGCTCGGCCGGCACGAACGGCGCCGGCGGGGCGCGGAAGAGCTGGGCGCAGCCGCCGAGCTCGTCGGGCGCCGTCGCCATGATCTCGCGGTAGGCGGCGAGCACCTCGGCCGCGCGCTCGTACGCGAACAGCAGCATCCCGCCGAGGATGAGCGGGCCGACGGCGTGCAGGGCGAACTCGAACTCCGTCACGACGCCGAAGTTGCCGCCGCCGCCGCGCAGCGCCCAGAAGAGGTCGGGGTGCTGGTGGGCGTCGGCGCGCACGACGTCGCCGTCGGCGGTGACGACCGTCGCGCCGAGCAGGCTGTCGGCCGTCAGGCCGTGCAGGCGCTCAAGCCAGCCCGACCCCGAGCCGAGCGTCAGGCCGGCGATGCCGGTCGTCGACATCCGCCCGCCCGTCACGGCGAGCCCGTGCGCCTGCGTCGCGGCGTCGAGCTCGCCCCAGGTCAGCCCGGCGCCGGCGCGGACCGTGCTGCGCGCGAGGTCGATCTCGATGCGCTTCAGCGCGCGGACGTCGATGACGACGCCGTCGTCGATGACGCCGTAGCCGGCGCCCGAGTGGCCCCCGGAGCGGACGGCGACCGGGAGGCCGGCGTCCTGCGCGAAGCGCAGCGCGGCAGCGACGTCGTGGGCGTCGGTGGCCTGCGCGATGTACGCGGGGCGGCGGTCGATCGCGCCGTTGAAGACGGTGCGCGCGGCGTCGTAGCCCGCGTCGGCGGGCGTGAGGACGGCGCCGGCGAAGGCGTCGATATGGGCGGTCGTGATGGACATCTGGGGCTCCTCTCGCGGTGGTCGGGCGCAAGCGTGCCCGCCGCGCCACATCGAGGCAACAGATGTCATCGCATCCAGTATCGTGATCATCGATGTATGACCTGCGCCGCCTGCGGGCGTTCCACGAGGTCGCCGAGCGGCGCTCGTTCTCCGCCGCCGCGCTGGAGCTCGGCTACGCGCAGTCGGTCATCTCCCACCACATCGCCGCGCTCGAGGCCGAGTTCGGGCTGACGCTCGTCGATCGCAGCACGCGTCCCGTGCGCCTGACGCCCGCGGGCGAGCGCCTGCGCGGGCACGCCGTCGCCGTCCTCGGGCGCGTCGCCGAGGCCGAGGACGAGCTGCGCGCGCTCGCGGGGCTGCAGACCGGCACGCTGCGCCTCGGGGCGTTTCTCACGGCCTGGACGTCGTTCGTCCCGGCGGCGGTCGCGCGCTTCGAGGCCGCGACGCCGGGCGTGGAGGTGCAGGTCGAGCAGGGCGAGACCGAGACGGCCCTGCGGCGCCTGCGCGCCGGCGACCTCGACCTCGCGGTCATCTACTACAACCTGCCCACCCCGCAACCGCCGGGGGCCGAGGACGGGCTGGCCTGGCGCCACCTCGGCGACGATCCCTACCGGCTCGTGCTGCCCGCCGGTCACCGCCTCGCCCGCAGGCGCGACATCCGCGTGGCCGACCTCGCCCACGAGCGCTTCAACGCGCCCGTCCCCGAGGCGCTCGCCTACCACGCGATGCTCGCGGACTTCTGCGCGGAGGGCGGCTTTGCGCCGCAGATCGCCTACACCGTCGACGACGTCACGGTCGGGCGCGCGCTCGTCACGGCGGGGCTCTGCGTCGGGGTCATGCCGGAGCTCACGATCCCGCAGCCGCGCCCGGACATCGCCGTCCGGGCGCTGCCCGGCACCCGCGGCACGCACCGGACGATCTTCGCCGTCTGGCTGCGCAACCGGCGCGTCCCGGCGGTCGCGCCGATGCTGCGGCTGCTCGAGGAGGCGGCCGCCGCGCGCCTGCTGCACTGAGCACGGTGCAGCGGCCGTCCGGCCGATCGGCGAAACTCCCCGGCGTCCGGCGTGTCGATGCCGGGGAACAGGCTTAACCGTTCCCGCGCCAGCGGGGGCGGCCGGGGGACCCAATCGCACCGCCTGCCCGGCGGTGCACGGGGCGAATCGCCGGTGGATCCGGCGTAGCGCATTTTCCAGCGCGAGCCCGTCAGCTCACCTCGGAAGCACAGGAAAACGAGAGGAAGCGCAGTGCCAAACCGAGCCCGTCCGCGCGTCTGCGCGGCATCGATCGTCCTCGCCGGGGTCCTCGGCGCGAGTCCCGCGCCCGCGAGCGCCACCCTCGGCACCCACGTCCTGCGCGAGGGCAGCCACGGCCAGGCGGTCCGCGCCCTGCAGCGCTGGCTGACCGTCGTCGGCCACCGGACCCACGTCGACGGCCGCTTCGGCCCGAGCACGGGCCGCGCGGTCCGCCGCTACGAGCGCGCCCAGCGCCTGCGGGTCGACGGCGTCGTGTCGCCGCTGCAGGCGCAGGGACTGCGCGTCCGCGTCATCGGCGTGCGCGCGATGCAGGCCGCGACGCTGCCGACCGCCGCCGAGGCGGGGATGACGGACGGGCCGGCCGCCGTGCTCGCGCCGGACGGGCGCACCGCGCTCGCGCCGGTGTCCGCGCCGCAGCAGGTCCGCGACGCGATCGCCGCCGCCAACAGGATCGTCGGCAGGCCCTACGTGTGGGGCGGCGGGCACGGGAGCTTCGAGGCCGACGGCTATGACTGCTCGGGCACGGTTTCCTACGCGCTGCACGGCGCCGGCCTGCTCGACACGCCGCTGGACTCCTCGGGCCTGGCCGGCTTCGGCGCCGACGGCCCCGGGCAGTGGATGACGATCTACGCCAACGCCGGGCACGCGTACATCGTCATCGCGGGCCTGCGGCTGGACACCTCGGGCGCGGGCGAGGAGGGGCCGCGCTGGCGCCCCGAGCCCGCCTCCGCCGGCGGCTTCGGCGTGCGCCACCCGGAAGGCCTCTGACCACCGGCCGCCGGAGCGGGTACAACGGGGCTCCGATGCGCCGCCTGCTGCAGCCCCACCGCCCCGGGCCCCTGGCGCTCGCGCTGCTCGCCGTCGCGGCGCTCGGGGTCCTCGTCGCGGGCTTTCAGCACGCGCGGCTCTTCCACCGCGGCTACGCGCAGGTCGACATCGTCGGGACGCTCTTCATCCTCAACGCGCTCGGGTCGGCGGTCGTCGTCCTCGCGCTCGTCGTGCGGCGGGTCTGGGTCTTCGTCCCCGGCGTGCTGTCGATCTGCGTGCCCTCGCTCGTCTCGATCGCGCTCTCGCACGGGTCGACGGGCTTCCTCGGCTTCCGCGAGGGCGGCTATGACCCGGACGCGCTCGTCATCGTCGTCGCCGAGGTCGCGGCCGTCGTCTTTGCGCTCATCGGCGCCATCATCGCCCGCAGCGAGCTCCCGGCGGGCGCGGCCCGATGAGCCCGGTGCGCGCGACGCTCGTCGTCCTCGTCGCGCTCGTCCTCGGCTGCGCGGCGACCGGCATCGGGATGGGGGAAGCGCCCGCCGAGCGCGAGCGCGCACCGTCGGCGGCGCAGATCGCCGACGCCAGGCAGCGCGTCGCGGGCGCGAGCGCGAGCGTCCGCCGGGGCCGTGAGCTGTTTGCGTCCGAGGGCTGCGACCGCTGCCACTCGATCGCCGCGATCGGCGCCGGCGGCAAGCTCGGGCCGCGGCTGGACACGCTCGACAAGGACGCCGACGAGATCCTCGAGAGCATCACCGCCCCGCGCGACGAGATCACCGACGGCTATCCGGAGAAGCTCATGCCGGCCGACTTCGCCACGCGCCTGGACGTCGCCGAGCTGCAGGCGCTTGCCGACTTCGTCGCGACCGTCTCGGGCGGCGAGGCCGAGCGTGGCGACGACGGCGGCCGGGGTCGCGGACGCGGACGCTCCGGCGGCGACTGACCGGCGGGCCCCCCGACACCCGGGCCACCGGGCGCACCCCAACTTGTTGCAGCCCGTCCATAGCGGGGAGCCGACGGCGCTCGGACGATGAGAGCGACGCACAGGACGGCGGATGCCGTCTGACTTGCGACCTATCGAAAGGAACTCTCAGTTGGTCGACCTCGCACTGCGCTCCGAGCTTGCCGTCGCCGGGCTGCGCGCCGATCCACCGTTGCACCGGGAGTCGGGCGCCGGGCCGAGCGACGACGGGTTCTGGCTGCTCGGCGGGCTGCCCACGAGCGTGCCGATCGCGCCCGACTCGCCCTGGGCGCGCTCCGACGACGGGGTGCTCACCCGCAACGGGATCGTCGTCGACGCCGAGCTCGCGCCGATCGATCCCCCGCGCTTCTACGACCGCAGGACGAGCGACGGCATCCCGATGCAGCAGATCGCGCGGCTGCACGGCCGCCACGTGCTCGCCACGACCGTCGTGCAGACCTGCGTGCGCTACGGCAACGAGGACGAGCGCTGCCGCTTCTGCACGATCGAGGAGTCGCTGGCGGCAGGCACGACGACGCAGGTCAAGCGTCCCGAGCAGCTCGCCGAGGTCGCCGTCGCCGCCGTGCGCCTCGACGGCGTGCGCCAGATGGTCATGACGACCGGCACGTCCAACGGCCCCGATCGCGGCGCCAAGCACCTCGCGCGCTGCGTCGCGGCGGTGCGCAGGGCCGTCCCGGGGCTCCCGATCCAGGTGCAGGTCGAGCCGCCCTCCGGGCTCGGCTGGATCGCGCGGCTGCGCCAGGCCGGCGCGACGTCGATCGGCATCCACATCGAGAGCCTCGACGAGGAGGTCCGCCAGCGCTGGACGCCGGGCAAGGCGAGCGTCCCGGTCGAGCGCTACGAGGTCGTCTGGCGCGAGGCCGTGCGCGTCTTCGGCCGCAACAAGGTCTCGACGTACCTGCTCATCGGGCTCGGTGAGAACCCCGACCATCTCGTCGCCGGCGCCCGGAAGCTCATCGGGATGGGCGTCTACCCGTTCGTCGTGCCGTTTCGCCCGCTCGCGGGCAGCCTCGCGCACGCCGACGGCGTTCCCGCGCCGGGCCACGACCTCGTCGCCGACGTCACCGACCGCGTCGGCGCCGCCCTGCGCAAGGCCGGGATGCGCGGCGCCGACCAGAAGGCCGGCTGCGCCGCCTGCGGCGCCTGCTCGGCACTCGGGGCGGTCGGGGGGTGACCCGGGCCAGCGGTGACCGCGACGAGCACGATGGTGCGGCACACACCATCGTGCTCGTGGCCGCCGCCGACACGGGCCCGGGCCCCGCGTGACCGAGATCGTCATCGCAGCCGTTGCGGCGCCGTTCGGTCGCGACATCGAATCCTGCTTCCGGCGCATCGAGCGCGTGCTCGGCGAGGCCCGCGTCTGCGGCGCGCGCCTCGTCGTGCTGCCCGAGGGCGCCCTCGGCGGCCATGCCACCGCGAGCGGCGGCGACGCGGACGTCCCGGCCGCGCCCGTGCTCGCGACCGACGGGCCGGAGCTCAGGCGCCTGGCGGCGCTCGCCCGCGAGCTCACCGTCTGCGCCGGCTTCGTCGAGGACGGCGGCGGCCTCGCGCACGCGGCGGCGGCGTGCGTCTCAGGGGACGGGCTGCTCGGGGTGCACCGCAGGGTGCGCGTGCCGCGCTCCGTCGGCTACTGGACGGTGGCCGGCGAGGGGCCTGCCGCCTTTGACACGCCCGCCGGGCGGATCGGCATGCTCGTCGGCGCCGACAAGGCCTCGCCGGACGCCGCGCGGATGCTCGCGCTCGACGGCGCCGAGATCCTGACCTTCCTCTCGGCCTGGCCGAGCAGCCGCATGAACGCCACCGAGTACCTGCAGGACGACCGCGAGTGGCGGCTGTCGGAGCTCTGGGACCGCGCCCGGGCGGCCGAGAACCGGGTCGTCGTCGCGTCGTCGAACCAGACGGGTCGCTTCGGCGCGCTGCAGTTTCTCGGCGGCGCGCGGATCGTCGGGCCCGGCGGCGACGCGCTGGCCGCGACGGGAACGCAGCCGGGGCTCGCCCTCGCGTCCGTCGAGATCGCCGGGGCCGTCGCCCACGCGCGGCGGGCACCGGCGCAGGTCGGCGACCGGCCGCCCGTCGTCCCGCGGCCGTCAGAGCCGCTCACGGCATGACGCGCCGCCGGATCGACCGCCCGGTCGTCGTCGTGGGCGCAGGCCACGCCGGCCTCGCGACGAGCTACTGCCTCAAGCGGCGCGGGATCGACCACGTCGTCTTCGAGCGCGACCGCGTCGGGCAGGACTGGCGCGAGGCGCGCTGGGACGGGTTTCGCACGGTGACGCCGAACTGGCAGTGCCGGCTGCCCGGCTTCCCGTACGACGGCGACGACCCGGATGGCTTCATGGACCGCGCCGCGGTCGTCGCCCACCTCGAGGCCTACGTCGCCGCCTTCGGCCCGCCGCTGCTGGAGGGCGTGTGCGTCACCGAGCTGCGCCACGACCCCGAAGGCGGCTTCGAGCTGGCGACGAGCGACGGCGAGTTCACCGCCGGCCAGGTCGTCATCGCGACCGGCGGGCACCACGTGCCGCGCATCCCGCGGTTCGCCGAGCGGCTGCCGTCCTACATCGATCAGCTCTCCGCGGCCGACTACACGCACCCCGACGATCTGCCGGAGGGCGACGTCCTCGTCGTCGGCTCCGGGCAGTCGGGCTGTCAGATCGCCGAGGAGTGCCATCGCGCCGCGCACACCGTCCACCTCTGTGTCGGCGGAGCGCCGCGCAGCCCGCGCAGCTACCGCGGCCGCGACATCGCCGCGTGGCTGGAGGACCTCGGCCACGACGACGTCCGCGTCCGCGAGCAGCACCTCGGCGAGGACGCGGCCCGCTGCGCCGAGCACGTCGTCGGCGTGGATCTGCGGCGCCTGGCGCGCGAGGGAATGCGTCTCTACGGCCGCCTGCTGGGCGTCGAGGACGCGGTGCTGCGCTTCGCCCCCGACCTGCGCGGCAACCTCGACGCCGCCGACGCGGCCGCCGACGCGCTCAAGGACGCGATCGACGCGCACATCGCCGCGCGGGTGATCGACGCCCCGGACGAGCCGCGCCCGGAGCCGGCCTGGGTGCCGGGCGTGCAGCCGCGCCTGCTCGACGTCGAGGTGGCCGGCATCCAGAGCGTGGTCTGGTGCACGGGCTACGACAGCGACCACGACTGGGTCCGGGCGCCGATCTTCGACGGCCGCGGCCGCCCGTGCCACGAGCGCGGCGTCACCGACGTCCCCGGGCTCTACGTCGTCGGCCTGCCGTGGCTGCACACGCGCGCCTCGGGGCGCTTCGCCGGCATCGCACGCGACGCCGAGTACCTCGCCGAGCTCATCGAGATCGGCGACCGCCGGGCGTCGGTGACGGAGCTCCCGCGCCCGGCGTTCGGCCGGTAGCGGGTCAGTCGCCGCTGCCGCGTTCGCGCTCCTCCGGCGAGGGCTGATCGCCCTGGAAGTGCCGCGCCGGGTGGCGCATCGGCCGTGGACGTGCGAACCGCCCGCGCGGTGCCTTGCCGCGGCTGCGCGGCGCCGGGCGCCGGATCTTCATGGGCGCCTGCCTGCGAGGAGCGCGCGGACACGGGCGGACCCGAGGGCGCGGCGGCGGTGCGCGTCGCGGACACGGGGCGGGCGCAGCGTGCGCAGCACGAGCGGCCGGTGGTCGGTGCGGGGCGTCGAGCGATCGTTCATGGCGACGATGATCGCCTCGCGCGCGAGCGTCATCCTCGGACCGTCGTCGCAAATCTCGCCGGTCCCGTTGGACGTTTCGTCGTACTCGCGGCGGTCGTGTGCTACTGCCGTCGAAATCGCCAACGGGCACTCATGCGATCGGCCCTCCGGGCCGATACGGCGACCATGAAAACGAAGCTCGGCCGGTTGGCAGTACCAGCTCTCATCGCCCTCGTGGGCCTCGTCGGCGTACTGGCATCGCAGGCCAGTGCGGCAACCCCCTTCCGCCTGGGGTCGCTCCTGAAGCCGGCGCCCCCGGTCAAGGTCATCCCCCCGGTCGCGCCGCCGATCACGATCGACCCCGTCGGCCCCGTGCGCGGCACGGTCATCATGGTCCACGCCGGCGGCTGGGCCGGCCACGACGCCAACGCCCAGGACCTGCTCTCCAAGAGCCCCGGCAACCTCTTCCTCGAGCGCGGCTGGCGCGTCGTCTCGATCGACTACGAGGACGGCACGGCCGGGCTGCAGGACGTCCTGAACGCCGCCGGCGCCGAGCTCGCCCGCAAGTCGACCGACGGGCCGCTGTGCCTGTACGGCGAGTCCTCGGGCGCGCATCTCGCGCTCGTCGCAGCCTCCAAGCTCCGCTCGATCGACTGCGTCATCGGCCTCGGCACCCCGACCGACATCACGCTCTACGAGGCCGAGGCGTCGGTGAGCGCCGATGCCCGCGTCCGCCTCGTCGCCAGCCAGATGTCGCGCTTCTTCGGCACGACGCTCCAGGAGACCGCCCCCTGGAACCTCGTCGCCCTCGCGCCGACGATCCACGCCGATGTGCTGCTCATGCACGAGGCCGACGACCAGGTCGTGTCGGCGCTGCACGCCCAGCGCTTCGCGGCCGCCCGCCCGACGACCCAGACGCTCGAGCTCGAGGCCGGCGACCCGAACAACCCCGCCGACGACTTCATGCACGGCACGGTCGACGCCAACGGCCGCGCGCAGTACGGCAACGCGATCGGCTCGTTCATCGACCGCGCGGTCACGAGCTACGCCGCCGAGCGCAACGCAGCGCAGACGGGCTGCTCGGGCGTGGCCCGCTCGCTCGGCGAGGTCGGCATGCCGATCCTGCGCAGCGCGCTGCGCTGCCTCGCCAGCAAGGATTCCGCGGCCCTGCGTGCCGGCACGGCGAGCTGGCAGCAGACGAACATCAACCTGCGCGGCGAGGTCAACGCCGCGCGGATCTGGGCGTCGCTGCGGGGCTCACGCAGCGGCCGGCGCGCGCTCGCCGCCGCGGCCGCCAGGCGCGCGCGGGTGCTCGTGCAGACGGGCGGCCGCACGCGCGTCACCCTGCGCGCCATCCGCGCCGCCGCACACGCGAAGCACTGACCCGGTCCGGACCCGCTGAGCGCGACACTCGCGCTCAGCAGGTCTGCAGGCCCTTACGGATGGCGCTTGAGCACGCGCAGGACTGCATCGGCGTCGCGGTGCGGGGCGCGGAGGGCGAGGCCGACGAGATCGAGCCGCTGGGGGGAACCGCGCGTGGTGGTCGGCTCGGGTGGCCTCCCGGCGCGCGGGCGCTTCCTGCATCGGTGAGGAAGCGAACGGGCCGGGGGCGGGCGTTTCTCCGCGGGGGGGTGCGCCGGATCGTGCGCGCCCAGCGATAGCAATCCGGCGCACCCCCCAATGAGGCGCCCCGCACGCCTCCCGGCGCCCGCGGGGACGGCCAGATACATCAGGCGCGCGCGAAGCGCGCCGGGGTGACACCGACCGGTCGCCGGAGCGTCCTGGTCAGATAGGCCTGGTCGGCGAAGCCGCAGGAGGCCGCGATCGCGCGTCTGCTCCGCCCACTGCGCGAGCAGACCGGCGTGCGATCGATCCGCTGGCCGCTCGTGCTCGTCGCGGCGCTCGTCGGCTGGCTTCCCCTCGGCGGCGGCGGTCACGGCCTGCTCGTCGTCAGCGGTACGGCCGGATTCGCCGCGGTCGTGATCGCCGCCCGCTGGGGGTCGATCGTGCCGCGCCGACACGTGGCCTGGCCGGGCGGGCGCGTCGCGGCGCTCGCGGTCGCCTCGGTCGGGCTCGCGGCAGCCTCGGTGTCCTACGGCGCGCTGCACCCGCTCGGGATCCGCGACGACCGGACGATCACGGCGACGCTGCGACACGGCCGGTCGGATCGGCTGCGACTGGAGGTGGAGAACCGCGGACCCCTGGCCGCGCGCGTCGAGCGGATCGCGATCGTCAACGACGCCCTCCCGGACCTGCCCGTCGCGATCGCCCGCGCCGCGCTCGACAGCGGCCGTCACATCGCGCCGACGCCGGCGGGGCTCTTCAGGCCGCCGCGCCCGCGGCGCGTGGCGCCGGGCGACAGTCTGCCCGTCTACCTGACGCTCACCGTCGCGGCGTGCCGCCGGAGCGGGACCACCGTCGACCTGCGCGTGCGCGAGCTCGACATCCGGCTGCGCGTCGCCGGCCGCAACCGGACGCAGCGCGTCCGCCTCCGGCGCGCGCTGCACGTCCGCTGCGACACGACGCGCAGCTGACGGGGCGCGCGGCCGCGGCGATTCGGCATCTGGGATCATCGGCGGGCGCCGACCCTCCGGACGGTGCCGACGAGCATGTCCCATCCAGCACGGCGCCCGGCCGACAGCGCACAGCTCGATCGCCTGCGACGTGGCATCGGCGCCCTGGTCGCCGGCGTCGCGGCGCTCGTCCTGCAGGGCGACGTCGAGCTGTTCCACATCGGCGTGGCGCTCGCGCTGGCGCTCCTCGTGTTCGAGCTGCTCGGACGGGCGTTCTCGCGCTGGACGCCCTCCAAGGACCCCGACGACTACCGCAGCTGACGCCGCGCTGTCAGCCGGATGCGGAACTGCGTGCGCGACAGCGTGCCGTCCGCAAGCGCCGCGGTCACGCGGTAGAGCCCGGGGCGGCTCCCGATCCGCTTCGCCGTGAGCGTCACCGCGTTGTCGCCGATGCCCGCCGCGACCGTCCCGACGGTGCGGGCACGCGTGTAGTGCCCGCGCCCGAGCGAGCGCTGCAGGACGACCTTGACGCTCGCCGCCCGGTTGAGCGTGAACGACACGCGCAGTCCGCGGCCGGCGGCGATGACCTTCTTGGAGCGCGTCAGCGCGCCGAGCTTCGGGCCCGGGCGCGGCGTGCCGAGGACGCGCAGGACGGAGCGGGCCATGCTCGCCTCGCCGAGGGCGTTGGGGTGGACCGGGAACGCGAGCGACATCGGGACGAGGCCCTCGAACCAGCGCGTGCCGATCGGCTTGCAGACGTCGTGGCCCGTGCTCTCCTCGTAGGTGTCGACGAACTCCGCGTCGTTGGCGGCGGCCTGCTCGGCGAGCATCGCGTTCGTGCGCCGCAGCATGCCCTCGAGATACGCCATGTCGTCGTCGGAGAGCGGGACGAGCGGATAGCAGCTCGTGCCGTCGCGCGGCGCGACCGCCGGGTAGCCGACGAGCAGGACGCGCGCCTGCGGCGAGGCGAGGTGGATCGCCTGCAGCGTCGCGGCGATCTTCGGGGCCGTCGCCGCGATCTTGTCGACGAGCATGTCGCCGCCGCCGGGCTTGGCGAAGTGGCTGCGGCAGGCGGTGCCGGTCGGGGCGAGCGTCCCCATCTCCAGGCACGACACGGCTGCGCCGACGAGGCCGACGTCGTTGCCGCCGATGCCGATCGTCACGAGCGCGGTGTCGCCGCTGAGCCCGCCGAACTGCGGCGGGTTGGAGCCCAGCGTGACCGCCTGCGGCGAGCGCATGTGCACCGTCGTCGCCGACGAGCAGCTGCGGTCGCGGAACACGCTCACGCCCGTCGCGGCGGCGACGATCGACGGGTAGTTGTGGTCGGAGCGCGCACAGCCGGCGGGCTCGCCGACCTGGTTGGGCACGAGCGGGCCGGCGGTGAACGAGTCACCGAGGGCGACGTAGGGGCCGGGGTCGGCCTGTGCGCCGGCGGGGAGGGCGAGGCCCGCGACGAGGGCGCAGACGGCGGTGGCGAGCGGGCGGCGGATCATCGCCGGAGTATGTCTGAACGTCACCGTTCGCGCGACGGCTCAGCGCCTGCGCAGTTCGGCGGCGACGAGCTTGGCCGCGATCGCCGTGCCGGCGACGTTGAGGTGGATGCCGTCCGCCGCGCGCACGCGCACGTCACGGCCGCGGTAGGGCATGACGTCGCGGAAGCCGTCGGGCGTGAAGACCTCGTCCAGGCGCAGGACGGTCACGCGCGGCAGCCCCGCGGAGGCGGCGAGGATCGAGACGTTGACGGCGTCGGCGACCTCGCGCGGGCCCCTCGGGATCGGCAGCGTGAGCCAGATGACCCGCCCGCGGCCCTTGCGCCGGTACGTGAGCATGATGTCGCGCACGCGGCGCGTGTAGGCGGCGATCCAGCCCGACGTGCAGCAGTCGACCATCGTCCCGTCGGGGGCCGGCAGCGGGAAGCCGTCGACCGCGCCGATCGCGACGACCGTCGCCGACGGGTGCAGGCGCTTGACCTGCGTCGCCGGCAGCGTCGCCCACGGCCCGCCGGGCTTGCTGATGCCCGTGCCGGGGCGGATGTCGCTGTGCACCGTCGCGGTGTCGCCGAGCTCGTCGGCGAGGAAGCTGTCGATCCCCTGGAGCATCGAGTCGCCCGTGGCGAGGATCGCCGGCGGCGCGGCCGCGCTCGCGGCGCCCTTGCCGACGGTGATCGAGCGGCGCACGCGGTGGCCGCGGATCCGCAGCTCGACCTGCCAGCGGCCGGCGACGTCCGGGCGCAACGGGCGGGTCGCGACGGTGATCGCGCGCCGCAGCCGGAACGACGCGCAGTCGCGCGGCCGGTGCGGCGGGGCGATGCACAGCAGCGGGCTCACGCCGCCGTTGCCCCAGCGGTCGACGACGCGGATGATGCCGCGCGCGCCGGGCGCCAGCCGGCGCGGGACGCTGAGCTGCAGGCGCGTCGCGCACGACGGCGTGCGGATGCTGTAGGCGCCGATCGCCTTCGTCCCGTCGGGGAGCGTCGACTTCGCCTCGAAGCGCCGGAACAGCCGGGCGCAGCGCCAGATCACCGCGTCCTTGAACGTCGTCGCGGTATCGGGCGGCGAGCTGCGGACCCCGAGCCGGACGCGGCGGTCGCCGAGGCGCTCGTAGAAGACGACGGGCGCGCCGCGGGCGCCGAAGAAGTCGAGGCTGATGACGCCGGCCTCGGTCGTGTCGGCGGCGAAGAAGTGGACCTCGGGCGCGGGCGCCTGGGCGACGGCGATCGCCGTGCCCACGAGCGTGAGCATGGCCGCGAGGGCGGCACACCACCGCGGCAGGACGCGCATCACGATCGTGATGGTACCCGCGCCTAGATGTTTCCGACGAGGCCGGCGCAGACCCAGTTGCCCGCGCCGCTGCCGCCGTTCCACAGCTGCGCGGCGAGGCGGTCCTGCTCGGCCTTGGAGGCGAGGTAGGCCTGCGGGGTCGAGCCCCCGAGACCCTTCCAGGTCGAGACGAGGAACTGGTAGTAGCCCGACGCGCCGGCGGAGTTCGGCGGGAGGTTCTGGCCGCCGGACTCGCACTGCACGATCGGCCACGGGATCGACCAGGGGCCGCCGGGCCCGGCGGACCGCAGCGCGCGGGCGCGCTCGGCCAGGAGCCTGGAGAGCGCGCGCTCGGCCTGCCCGCGGCTCGCGCGCGTGGCGTGCAGCGCAGCGCTGCGCGCGGCGCGGGCCTGCGCGAGCGCGGCGCGCCGCGCCTGCAGGCCGCCGGCGATCGACGCGAGCGCGTCGTGGCGGCGCTGCACGGCGTCGGCGGCGTCGCGGCGCTGGACCGTCAGCCGCGCGAGCACGCGCTTCTGCGCGATCGACTCGCCGCGCGCCTGGCGCACGTCGCCGAGGATCCGCGCGTCCTGGCGCTGGACGCGCTTGATGAAGTCCACGGTCTCCAGCAGGCGGGCGAAGCCGTCGGACTGCAGGACGACCGTGACGACGTCGGGCTTGCCGTTGGCGTAGCGCTCGCGCAGGAGGGCCGACAGCCGCGTGCGCGAAGCGGCGAGATGCCGGCGCAGCCGCAGCGCCCGCGCGCGCTCGTGGTCGCGGCGGCGGACGGTGTCGTCCAGGCGCGCCTGCGCCCTCGTCAGGTCGGCCTGCACGTCGGCGACGCGGCGCTCGAGGATCGCGACCTCGCGGGCCGTCGCCCGTTCGAGGCGGCCGAGGTGGGCGACGGCGCCCTGCAGCGCGCTCTCGCGCCCCTGCTGGCTGTGGATCCTGCTGCGCAGCGTGTCGGCGCGGTCGCGGCCCGGTGCCGGGACGGCAGCGATCGTCAACGCGGTTGCAAGCAACGCGAGCAGCACGACGGGGATGGCGCGGAGGCGGACCATCAAGCGGCGGAACCTAACCCGCGCCCGCCCCCCGGCGAAGCGCTGCATGGGCTCCTGCGAGGAGAGACTAACGACCGTTGCGCGCGTGCTGCCGGCCGCCGAGGCGGTCGGCGAGGGTCGCGGTGCGGCCCCAGGCGGCGACGAGAACGGTGAAGATGATCGTGGCGGTCAGCATGGCTGCACGTCCTGTATCGGCAGCTCGCCGCCCCCGCGTGAGCCGTAATCCAGCGGTAAGGCGGACCGGCGAGGATGCGGCGATGCGCGTCCTCCTCGTCGTGCTCGTCGCGGGTCTGTCGGCTCTCGCCGCGGCGGTCCCGGCGCTCGCCGCGGGCACGACGGTGACCGTGCGCAGCTCGCCGTTCGGGCGGATCGTCTGGGGCCCGAAGCACCAGGCCGTCTACGCCTTCCAGCGCGACGGGCGCAACCTCTCGCGCTGCTACGGCGCGTGCGCCGCCCTCTGGCCGCCGGTCTACACGACCGGCCGCCCCGTCGCCGGCCGCGGCGCGCGCGCCTCGCTGCTGGGCACGACGCGCCGGCGCGGCGGGCGCCTGCAGGTGACGTACGCCGGCCGGCCGCTCTACACCTACGCGCACGAGGGCCGCGGTCAGGTCCTCTGTCACAACGTGCAGCTCAACGGCGGGCTGTGGTGGGTCATCGGGCCCGACGGCCGGCCCCGCCCGTAGGGCGCGCGCGGCTGGACCCGCTCCGCGGCGGGTCGTCATGATGTGCCGATGGCCTTCTCCGTACCCGACCTGCCCTACGCGTACGACGCCCTCGAGCCGCACATCTCCGAGGAGACGATGCGGTTCCACCACGACAAGCACCACCAGGCGTACGTCGACAAGGCCAATGCGGCGCTCGACGGCACGCCGTTCGAGGAGGCGCGGGCCGATGATCTGCTGCGCAGCCTCGACGAGCTGCCCGACGACCTGCGCGACCGCGTCCGCGACAACGTCGGCGGCCACGTGAACCACTCGCTGTTCTGGACGAGCATGAAGCCCGACGGCGGCGGCCAGCCCGGCGGCAAGCTGCTCGGCGCGATCAAGGGCGCGTTCGGCAACTTCAAGGTCTTCAAGGACACGATGCGCGGCGCCGCCGCGAGCGTCTTCGGCTCCGGCTGGGTGTGGCTCGTCGACGACGGCACGCGCGTCTTCATCGTCACGACGACGAACCAGGACAGCCCGGTCAGCGACGGTCTCACCCCGCTGCTCGGCCTCGACCTCTGGGAGCACGCGTACTACCTGCAGTACGAGAACCGCCGCCCGGAGTACGTCGACGCCTGGCTGGAGGTCATCGACTGGGAGGCCGTCGAGGCGCGCTACGACGCGATCACGCGCCAGGACGTCAGCGACATCCTCCTGCGGACGGTGAGCATCGCCGGCGTCGAGACGGTCTTCGGCGAGATCGACAAGGAGAGCGCCAAGAAGCAGGCCGCCGAGCTCAAGGCGCTGCAGGGCTGGGGCCCGATGGCGAAGGTCGGCTCGATCGCCCGCGCCTGGGGCGAGCTCGCCAACACGCTCGACAAGCGCGACGCGGCGACCGTCGCCGAGCTCGACGCGACGACGATCATCACGGCG
Source organism: Solirubrobacteraceae bacterium (assembly GCA_035496995.1). GTDB lineage: Bacteria > Actinomycetota > Thermoleophilia > Solirubrobacterales > Solirubrobacteraceae > CADCVQ01. The sequence continues at coordinate 17,053 of DATJEE010000024.1, forward strand.
GCGACCGACCTCTGGGTCATCCCACCGGGCCGCGGGATGGTCTGAGCTACGCCACCGGGCGCAGGTGGCGCAGCGGGCGGCCGTCGCGCAGTTCGCGCACGACCGCCTCGACGAGCCCGTCGCCGTCGAGGCGCCGGCCGTCGGTGACCGCCGCGACGATCCCGCGCTTGCGCTGGATGAGCGCGGCCATCGTCTCGTCGATCGTGTCGGCGGCGAGCAGGTACCAGGCGGTGACGGCGTCGCGCTGGCCGATGCGATGGCAGCGGTCCTCGGCCTGGTCGTGCATCGCGGGCGTCCACTCGAGCTCGAGGAAGGCGACGTTCGACGCGCGCGTCAGCGTGATGCCCTGCGCCGCGACGCGCGTGGCGCCGATGAGCAGCTGCGGCCCGCCCGCGGACTGAAACGCCGCCACCGCCGCGTCGCGCGCCGCGATCGAGTCCTTGCCGAGCAGGTGGGCGGCATCCGGGAAGCGCGCGAGCACCGCCTCCTGGACCTCGATGTGGCGGGCGAACACGACGAGCGGCTCGCCGGACTCGAGGAAATCGTGGATCCACGTGAGCGCGGCGGCGAGCTTGCCGCGGGCGGCGAGCCGCTGCAGCGTCCCGAGCTGCGCGAGGCGCTCGGCGCGCAGCGTCGCGGCGATCTTCGCCTTCAGCTCGCGCAGGTCCAGCGGCTGCTCGCGCAGCCAGGCGATGACGTCCTCCTCGGCGAGCCGGTACTCGCGCTCGTTGGACAGCGCGACGGGCACGACGACCTGGCGCTTGGCCGGCAGCTGGGGGAGGACCTCGGCCTTCAGCCGGCGGACGAAGCAGCGCCGGCGCAGGTGCCAGTGCAGGCGCTCCTCGGACAGCTCGCCGCGGAACTTCCGCGAGAACTGCGCGCCCGAGCCGAAGTCCTCCAGGCGCCCGATGACGCGCAGCTGGCTGACGAGCTCCTCGGCGTGGTTGAGCACCGGCGTGCCGCTGAGCGCGAGCCGCAGCCCGTCGGGGGCGACGGCCGCCGCCAGCCGGCGCATCGCCTGCGTGCGCTTGGCCTGCGGGTTCTTGACGTAGTGCGACTCGTCGACGACGAGCGCCTTCGGCCGCATCCGCGCGAGCGCCTCGCGATGGGCGGCGACGATCTCGTAGTTGAGGATCGTGATGTCGGCGGGGCGCGGCCCGATCCCGCGGCCCTCGAGCACGGCGACGCTGCGGTGGGCCAGCCAGTGCGCCGCCTCGCGCTGCCAGTTGAGCTTCAGCGACGCCGGGCAGACGACGATCGCCGGGAACGCGCCGTCGGCCTCGAGCGCGGCGAGCGCCTCGACGGTCTTGCCGAGCCCCTGCTCGTCGGCGATGAAGGCGCGCCGCGCGGCGAGGACGTAGTGCACCCCGGCCCACTGAAACGGCGCGAGCTCGCCGCCGAGCACCGCCGCGACGGCGGCGATCGGCTCGCCGCTGACGGCGCGCGACTCGCGGATCGTCTGCAGCGCCGCGGCGTGCTCGGCGCGCAGGGCGTCGAGCACCTGCGCGCCGGGGCCGTCGACGGCGACGCCGTGCAGCGCGAGGAAGGCGTCCAGCGGCTCGATGACCCAGGGGTCGATCGGCAGCGTCGCGCTGCGCAGGTCGGCGCCCGGCAGCTTGCAGAACGCCGCGCCGGCGTCGGGGTCCCAGAGCACGTCGAGGCGCAGCCGCTCGCCGTCGAACGTCCGCGCCGCCGTCAGCCGGGCGGGCGGCGGCGGGTCCTCGCCGGACAGCAGCGCGTCGACGCAGCGGCGCGCGCCGCCGTCCAGCCGCGCGACGTCCTGCTCGGCGAGCGCGTTCGCGCCCGCGACGGTGAGCGGCGCGAGCAGCCGGCCCTCGTGCTCGACCGATCCGGCGAGCAGCGGCTCGGGCACGGTGCCGGCCTTCGTCTCCAGGGTCCACCAGCCGCGGCCGTCGTGGCGGCGCGTGCCGACGAGGCCGACCCAGCGGCGCTCGACGCCCGACAGCCAGGCGTAGACCGCGTCGCTCGCCGTGAGGTCGGGGAAGCGCTCCAGCACGTCGGCGACGTGGACCGCGACCCAGTCGCCGACCGGTGCCCACCATTCGCGCCGGTCCCAGTCGAACTGGCGCCCGGGGATCCCGCGCACGATGGCGACGATGTGCGCGTCGTACGGGAAGGCGAGGACGACGATCTCGTCCCCGGCCCGGTTGCGGCGCAGCTCGACGTTCGGCTGGTCGGGGGCGAGCTGCATTCGTCCGCAACGCTAGCTGCCGCCAAGGCGGCCCCGGCCGTCAGCGCAGCAGCTCGAACCAGATCCGCGTGTCGTTCTCGCCCTGGACGCCCCAGGCGTCGGCCATGCGGTCGACGATCTTCAGGCCCATCCCGCCGAGCGACGGGGTCTCGCTGGAGTGCAGCAGCGCATCGGGTGAGATGTCCGGCTCGGGCCCGCCGACCTCGATGCGGACGCGCTCGGGCGTGACGCGGACGAGCAGCGTCAGGCGGCGCGTCGGGTCGGGCTCGAGGTCCTGGACGTAGACGGCGATCAGCTCGGACGCCATGAGCAGCGCCTTGTAGCCGAGCTCGCCGGCGACGCCGGGCGTCGCCGCGAGCTCGCGGCGGGCGAGGCCTGCCGCGGCCGCCGTCGCCGGCAGCTCGACGACGCGCTCCCGCGTGGAGGTGTCGATGCCCATGTCGCTCAGGGGTACCCCGTCGTTGCCATTCGGTTCCTCGCCTTCGTCTGCGGCCAGATGCGGCCGCAGGGGTCCAAGAACCTGAGCATTCTGCCGATAGAGGGGGCATGTCATCGCAACAGCCGGGTTCTGCGACCGCCACCGCGACCCGCCCCCGCCCCGGTCGCCTGCTCGGCGACGTCCTCGTCAGCCTCGGATTCTGCAGCCGCGAGAAGGTCGAGGAGACCGTCGTCGAGGCCCGCGCGATCGGCCGTCCGATGGGCCAGGTCCTGCTCCAGCACGGGCTGATCAACTCCGATCAGCTCGCCATCGCCGTCGCCGAGCGCTTCGGGTTGCAGTACGGCAACCTCGAGACGCTCACGCCCGATCCGGAGGCGATGAAGCTCGTAACGGCGCAGGTCGCGCGGCGCGTGCACGCCGTGCCGGTCGGCATGCGCGGCGACGACACGCTGCTCGTCGCGATGCCCAACCCGTCCAACGTCATCGCGATCGACGACCTCGCGATGATCACCGGGCTGCACATCGAGCCGATCGTGGTGTCGCGCGAGGACCTCGACGCGCTGCTCGCGCGCCTCAACCGCGTCGACCAGCTCGAGCTGGAGCCGCCGGAGCCGACGGAGGAGCTCGCCGCCGCCGCCGCCGCCGCGCAGGAGGCCGTCACCGACGACAGCCCGACGGTCCGGCTCGTGCGGTCGATCATCTCCCAGGCGATCGAGCAGGGCGCCTCGGACCTGCACTTCGATCCCGCCGGCGATCACATGAAGGTGCGCTTCCGCGTCGACGGGATGATGGCCGAGGCCACACGCATCCCGGAGAGCAGGGCGGCTCGCGTGCTCTCGCGGATCAAGATCCTCAGCCACCTCGACATCTCCGAGCGCCGGCTGCCGCAGGACGGGCGCATGACCCTGACGTTCGACGACCGGCGGATCGACATCCGCGTCACGACCGTGCCGCTCGTCGACGGCGAGTCGGCCGTCCTGCGCCTCCTGGACCCCGGCCGCCGCCCGCTCTCGTTCGCCGAGCTCGGCATGGGCGACGTCGACCGTGCGCGCGTCGAGCGCGCGCTGACGCGCTCGCACGGGGCCGTCCTCGCGACGGGGCCGACGGGCTCGGGCAAGACGACGACGCTCTACGCCGGCCTCGCGGTCGTGAACTCGACCGAGAAGACGATCATGACGATCGAGGACCCCGTCGAGTACCGCGTCCCCGGCGTCAAGCAGATGCAGGTCTTCGAGCGCGCCGGCCTGACGTTCGCCACCGGCCTGCGGACGATCGTGCGCGCGGATCCGGACATCATCATGGTCGGCGAGATCCGCGACCACGAGAGCGCGCGGATCGCGATCGAGGCCGCGCTCACCGGGCATCTCGTGCTCTCGACGCTGCACACCAACAGCGCTCCCGGCGCCGCCGCCCGGCTCGTCGACATGGGTGTCGAGCCCTACCTCGTCGCGTCGGCGATCGGCTGCGTGGTCGCCCAGCGCCTCGCGCGCAAGCTGTGCCCGCATTGCAAGCGCCCGACGACGGTCCCTGCGATCGAGGCGGGTCTCGCGGCCGACGGCGAGGTCGAGATCTTCGAGCCGGGCGGTTGCAAGCGCTGCCGGGAGACGGGCTACCACGGGCGCATCGGGCTCTTCGAGGTGATGCGCATGACCGAGGAGATCGGTGCGCTGATCCTCGCGCGTGCCCCCGCGAGCGAGATCACGCGCTGCGCGATCGGGCAGGGCATGACGACGTTCGTCGACGACGGGCTGGCGAAGGTCCGCGCCGGCGAGACGACGCTCACCGAGATCGCGCGCGTCACGTCCTGAGCGGGCCCGGCGGTCGCGGCGGGCGCGTGTAGCCTCCGCGCGATGCCGGACTTCCTGCCCCTGCCCGCGCGCACGCCCAAGCCGCGAACGGCGGGCCTCACGCACGTCATCGACACGGGCCTCAGCTCCGCCGAGGTCGACGGCTTGCTGCGCCAGGCCGCCGCGCACATCGACACCGTGCGCCTCGGCTGGGGCTCGGCCTACGTCACCGCCGACCTCGACGACAAGCTCGCGGCCTACCGCGCCCACGACGTCCCGGTGATGCTCGGCGGGACGCTCACCGAGCTCGCCTGGCGGCACGGCCGCGTCGACGAGCTGTGCGCCTGGATCGACGAGCTCGGCATCGACCGCATCGAGGTCTCCAGCGGGGTCGTCGCGATCCCGCCGGCGGAGAAGACCGCGCTGATCGAGCGCCTGGCGCAGCGCTACACGGTCTACGCCGAGGTCGGCGAGAAGGATCCCGACGCCCTCATGGCGCCCTACCGCTGGGTGCAGCTCATCCGCGACGCGCTGGAGGCCGGGGCGCAGATGGTCGTCTGCGAGGGCCGCGCGACCGGGACGGCGGGGCTCTACCGGCCCGACGGCGAGGCGCGCACCGGGCTCATCGACGAGATCGCCCACGAGGTCGACCCCGCGAGGCTCATCTTCGAGGCGCCGCGCAAGCACCAGCAGGTCTGGCTCATCGAGCGCTACGGCGGCGACGTGAACCTCGGCAACATCCCGCCGGCGGAGGTGCTGTCGCTCGAGACGCTGCGCCTCGGCCTGCGCGCGGACACGCTCGAGCGCTTCCACGGCGCGCGATGACGGCGGTCCTGCTCACGGGTGTCGGCAAGCGCTACGACATCGTCAGCGCGTTCGGTGAGCACGCGTTCACGATCGCCGCCGACCCCAACCCGCTCGCGCCGGCGCGCTACGCCGCCGACCTGCACGTCGTGCCGCCGCGCATCGACGACCCCGGCTACGTCCCGTTCCTCGAGGCGCTCGTCGCCGAGCACGACGTCGGCGCGGTCGTCCCGCTGACGGACCTCGACATCGAGGTGCTCGCGTCGGCGGGCGACCGGCTGCCGGCGTTCGTCCCCTCCGCCGAGATCGCGCGGGCGACGTTCGACAAGTACGAGACGCACCACCTCCTGCTCGGGCTCGGGCTGCCGTCGCCGCCGACGTGCCTGCCGGGCGAGGAGCCCGCCTCGTTCCCGGTCATGGTCAAGCCGCGGCGCGGCTCGGGCGCGCGCTCGATCCACCCGGCCGCCGACCGCGCCGAGATGGAGTTCTTCGTCGGCTACGTCAAGGAGCCGGTCATGGTCCAGCGGCTCATGGGCGGGCCGGAGTTCTCGATCGACCTGCTCTGCGACCTCGACGGGCGCTGCCTGAACGCGATCCCGCGCACGATGATCGAGTCGCGCGGGGGCGAGTCGATCAAGGGGACGGTCGTCCACGACGAGGAGCTCATCGAGCTCGGCCGCCGCGCCGGCGAGGCGCTCGGCGTCCGCGGCCC